>CAVPLE010000019.1:0-3193 GCA_963705865.1 uncultured Holophagaceae bacterium
GCGCGGGTGCATATGCGGGGCAGGCTGGTGGTGACCAATACCGTGCCCACCGCCGCCTACCGCGGCGCCGGCCGGCCGGTCGCCTCGTACGCGCTCGAGCGCCTGGTCGACCAGGCCGCGCACGAGATCGGCATGGATCCCGCCGAATTCCGCCGCCGCAACCTGGTGCCCAAGGGCAAATTCCCCTACAGGATCGCATCCGGCTTTGAATACGACTGCGGCGATTTTGAAGGGGTTATGGATAGAGCTTTGAAGGAATCTGACTGGAAAAATTTTGAAAAACGCTCCAAAGAATCCAGGCAACGTGGAAAGCTGCGCGGCCGCGGCATCTCCACCTACATCGAGGCGTTCTTTAAGCATTGGGGTGAATGGGGTTTTGGGAAATGTACCCAGGATCTACCGCCAGAGTCGATAGTGCCTAGTCAATGTCGGTATGTCTATGAGGATGGTAAGACAGCAGAGATAGGGGTTGGTGCTGCGCCTGGGATGTTGGCTTATCGGGTAGGCAAAAAGATTTCTGGTCGCCTCTTAGATGGTGATGAGTGGAGCAAATTCCCGGAGATGCCCAATGGCCTCTAACGCAACACTTCGCATACTTGGATCCCTAGCAATCTCGATGTTTATACCGACAATCGTGCGGCAGAAGTGCCAGACGGATCTTCGGTACAAACGGCTCCGGGTAATCCCTCGGTTGTGCGATGAAACGGATGCGGCTATCACTACAGCCCGGCAACACTGGCCAAAAGATATGAGCCACAAAGAGGCGGCTAAGTTCGTCACCAAGCTCGAATTCGTGGAGAAGAACATGTTTGGTCCGCAAGTCCACATTTGCCTCTTTATCCACTTTGCCTTTCTGATTCTGAGGCAGTGCCAATCCGAGTTATGGGACGCTGGCAGTAAGAAAGGGGGTGCATTGGATGGGGTGCTGCGGTGCCTTGAAGATCTCCACGTCAAGCTCGTTGGAACCGGGGGAGATGGTAAGGTGGAAGACAAGGAGTGCAGGGTTAAGGCCCAGGGACGTTGGAGGGAGTATCAGAGACTTTGGGAGTGAGAGGCAATGACTACTGGATATCATGTGACGACACCGAAGAAAGTCCTACGATACCAATCCACTGGTGGCATCCTTCCCCCTGTAAGATTTTGGCCCGACATCACAACTGCCGAGCGGTGGGCGAAGAGAACAGGAAGAACGATCATCCTGGAAATAGACGTGAATGGGCAAAGTTACCCGCTCCCAGATCACAAACCGGCTCGGTGGACGAATGATTTTGTGACTGGACGGAGGGAGACATCGCAATGAAGCCAAAAGACGGGATGATTTCATGCAAGGCAGGACACATGCTCAGTGAGGAGTATTGGGGTAAGCCGTGCCCAATCTGTGAATTGATCGAGGCCACAAAGGAAGCCTGGGATGCCGGCGAGTGGTGCCACTTGGAAATTCGAGACCGGCTTGAGGAGGCGCTTGAGGCTTTGGGCGTTGATTTGAAGGAGGGATGAGTCGTGGAATGCAATCAAGAGTTAGGTAATGAATGTGACAATCTTGACCGGTCAAAATGTCAGACATGTACATCACCGCTTTGGTGTCAGTGTAATCGTCCCGACGTTGCCGAAATTAGAGCACGGTTGTGGAAACACACAAACCTTCACACCGGCTGTTCGGATGGTTGTTTGGAATATCAATCCATTTTGCGGGGAAAGTAATGGCCCACGTAGTCCAAGAAATGCAAGCCCTCGGAGTCTACAACTCGGAAACGTGCTCGGGATGTGACCGATCTTTTGATCGTGGAGAGACGATGAGTGCGGTTGAATCCGAAGCCTGCGAGAAGTTGGGTTGGTTTTGTCGAGGGTGTCTTGATGAGTGGGGAGCAGCTACGAAAGGAAAATAAGTAATGGACAGACCTTTTTTCATAATAATGTACTCGCAAAATGGTAAAATGGTAATGCCAATAATCCAGATTGATGAGTATGGGAATGAGGATGTTGCCATTTATTCATCGGAAGATGAAGCTCGGAAAGTTGCTGATGACCACGAGTTCTGCATGAAATCTTTGAGATGGGCACGGGTGTGTGATGGGCTTCAAGCCAGAAGATGTGAACGAACTACGAACTAGGTTCCGAATGACGCCGAGTCAGTTTGTAAGGAAACTCAGGGTCAATGTTAGGTCGGTGCTCTATTGGGAGACCGGCACACGAGTACCTACTCCACCAGTCCAGGTGCTTATGAGGCTGCTCGACTCCGGAATAGATTACGATGCATTATTGAAAGAAAAGGAGGGATGACCATGAACAGCCACCAAACCAAGTCCTTGGTCCAGGAGTTCTTGAATTTCGTCATGATCATAACCGTAGCTGCAATGAGCGCACTTGTGGGATACCATTACGGTGCCGAGGATAACGACGCTGCCGGTTATATAGAGCGCTGCAGGATTGTTCGGCAACACGCCATCAAGGAATCGGAATCCCCGGTTCTGACAAAAGCTCTTGTGATGACCGCTGATTTTATAGAGCAGGTAAAGACGCCGGGGTTCCACGGGGAGATGCCACAAGTCGAGAAAGGAGAATAACCATGGAAAAGAAATCAAGCCTTGACGAGCAGGTAGACCAGTTCTTCCGAGACATGGCGCCGATGCCTCCTGGATTCGTGATCCGAACATACGGAGAAAATGGATGGATCGTTAAGTACGAGGCCAACGGGATCTCGCGGGAGAAGGCTGCGAAGATCGTTGTGGCTATTCTGGAGGCGTTGAAATGATTCTAAAATCAGCCATCTTCTCCCCATGTCGGACGTGGCGGTATTCACTGACACGAGAATGGGATCGCAAGCTTGGCTCAGTCTTGTGGGTAGGATTGAATCCATCCACTGCAACGGAAACCGAAGAGGACCCCACAATCCGGAGGTGCATGCGCTTTGCTCAATCCTGGGGGTATGGCGGCATCATTATGTCAAACCTCTTTGCCTTCCGGGCCACAGAGCCGAAGGATATGATGGCTGCCGTTGATCCGGTTGGGCCTGAAAATGACTTCTGGTTGCGGAAGCTATCTATCGAAGCCGGTGTAACGGTAGCCGCATGGGGTGTAAAGGGTGTGTTTCGAGGAAGGGACAAGGATGTTACGGATAGACTCCTATGTGTTGCCGATTTGATGTGCCTGAAACACACAAAGGATGGGCATCCTTGGCATCCCCTTTATGTGG
>CAVPLE010000020.1:0-18635 GCA_963705865.1 uncultured Holophagaceae bacterium
TCTCGGCGGTGGTGAGCTTGGCATCGCAGGCATGGGGCCGGTTGATGGGACTGGTGGCCATGAGGCGGGTGGCGATATCGATGTCGAAGCCGGTCCCGCCATAGGCCTTGAAGGCCTTCTGGAAGGCGATGTCGCGGTTCCAGGTGTTGAAGGCCAGATCCGCCGGGACGTTGTCGGGATTTCCGACGTACTCACCGCGGACAGCCAGGTCGCGGTTGTTGTTGTTGGCCCAGATGAAGTCCTTCAAGCCCCCGGGGGTATCGGCGGCCTTGCCGTTCGTCCCCGTGCGCCACAGGCGGGTCTTCCCGGTGCCCAGCAGGAAGCAGGCGCCCTCGTCGGTCTTGGCGTCGGCCATGGTCCAGTCGTTGGTGTAGAGGCCATTGTTCTGGTTGAAGAGCATCGCGGTGGCTTCGTCGATGCCCGAGGCATACTGGGCGGCCTTGCGGATGCGATTACTCTGGGGCGTCCCGTCTGGATTGAAGGGCGTCTGGCCCACAGTGGTCTCGCCCATCACCAGGCCCGAGGTGTTCAGGTACCAGTCCGTGCCGCTGTGGATGCCACCCGCGAAGGTCTGCATCACGAAGCGGTGGCCCTTGTCGGGTGCCACATCCAGCATCACGTTCCATTCGGTGCCGGTGTAGCCGTTCCACATGAACATCTGGGTGAAGAGGAACCGGCCGCTCTTGGTCGCGCCCTTGGTGGCCACGAAGGAGGAGCAGTGGTCCCCTTCTCCGCCCCTGGCCATTTCGTCCTCACCGGTCATGAAGGTGCGGCCTGTGAGCGGGTTGGGCGCATGGGCCAGGCCCTCTTGGAGCTGGCCCATGTCCACGATGCTGTTGAGGGTGACCACGTCGAGCAGATCGATGCCCCGGCCACGGAAGGTCGCACCGGCCTTCGCGGCACCATCGGCGATGCCCTTCATCTCCTCCAGGAACTCCACGTCGTACTTGCGGAGGAAGAGGGCATCGGCGAGCAGCCGCTGGTCCGCCCAGCCCCGGCCAGGATCCGCGGCGTTCTTCATGACACCGAGCTTGGTGATGTAGCGCACGATCTCGTCGGCCATGAGCTCGCCGTGCTGGCGGCCCCGGGCGTAGGGCGCGCCCTCGATGTGCAGGAACGTCCAACCGCCCATCTCGTAGCGGAAGCCCTTGCCAGACCAGCGCACGGTCTGCAGGGGGATGAAGGCGGTCACGTCCTCCACCTTCTCCAGTTTCACCGCGCTGAAGGTGACGGCGCCCGTGGCTTTCCCGTTGCGGCCCAGGTGCAGCTGCACGCGATCGGTCGGTGCCGTGGCCAGGAACAGCACGGAAACCTGCCGCCTGGAGGTTCCGGCCACGCTCTGGGAGGCATTGGTGAACGGGAAGCTCTCCATGGAGAGGCAGGCGCCGAGGGCCGTGGGATAGCGGGCCAGTGCATCGGCCTTCACGCCGTGGGTGTCGATGATCGCGCTCAGGCAGTACAGCTCGCCGACCTTCAGGGTCACCGGCGCAGAGACCAGCGCCATCTCGGAGCCCGAGGCCGCGGCCTTCAATGTCATCCCCCCCGTGGCTGCAGGGCTGCTGTCGCCTTTCGCGGTCCAGCCCGACAGGGGGATATCCGCGGCCGTGGCCAGCACAGCCAGAGCCATCAACAGCCCGGCGCGAAGCGTTCGGATCATGGGGAGCCTCCACCTTCCAGCATGCCAAACCCATGGCGGAATTGCCTCGCTTTTTGAGGCAATTCCGCGCCGCGGCTACCCTGGAGACATGGCACTGAAAAAATGGACCTTCACCGTGGACCCCGAAGACGCCGAGTTGCGCCTGGATCAGCTCATCGCCAAACGGACGGAGCTGTCGCGCCGGGCGGCCCGGGAGGCCCTGAAGCTGGGGGGCGTCCAGGTGGACCGCAAGCGCGTGAAGGTGGCGGGCAAGCTGGTGAAGCCCGGCACCGAGGTCCGCGTGGCCTTCGACCCCGACCTGCCCCCGGTGCCGATGATGACCATTCCCATCGTCTTCGAGGACGACTGGCTCCTGGCCGTGGACAAGCCCGCGGGCCTCGCCACCCAGGGCACCTGGGCCACGGACCGCCACGACCTGCTGGCCCTGCTGAAGACCCAGCGGCCGGACCTGAAGCTGTTCCTGCACCACCGCCTGGACCAGGGCACCTCCGGCCTGCTGGTGCTGGCCAAGGACGCCAAGGCCAACCCCGGCCTCGCCGCCGCCTTCGCGGGCCGCGATCTGGAAAAGCTCTACCTGGCGCGAATCTCGGAGCCCCTGGAGGCCTGCACCGTGGAGGCCCCCATCGGCCGCCTGCGGGGCGCGGATCCCGGGCGCTTCGGCTGCGAGGGCGACCTCCTGGACCCCAAGTCCGCCCGCACGGACTTCCGGCCCGCCACGGCGGAGGAGACGGAAGGCCTCGTCCCCGGCCACTACCTCGTCGCCCGCATCCACACGGGCCGCACCCACCAGATCCGGGTCCACCTGGCCCACCTGAGCCGGCCCATCCTGGGCGACGCCCTCTACGGCGGGGCGCCCTCAGACCGCCTCTGGCTCCATGCCTGGAAACTGGGCCTGAAGCACCCGGTCACGGGCGCGGACCTGCGCCTGGAAGCGCCGCCGACAAGGTTCCGGGCATGAAAAAGAACGGCGAAGGTTGCCCTTCGCCGTTCTCAAGTGAAGCAGGTCTGCTTCAAGGCTTGTATTCAACCGTCTGCTGGGCCGAGTTGCCCTGAACATCCATCAGCGAGATGGTCCAGGCGTAGGTGACACCCGGGGTAAGCGTGGGCTGGGAGGCCGAGCCGTCCACATCGTAGGTCACGGAAAGCTGGGTGCTGGGCATGTCCCCGTTGGAGGGATATTGCCAAATCTGGCCGCCGTTGGCCTGCTGCATCCAAAGGCTGTAGGTATAGGGGAAGGACGGCGCTGGCGTCGGCGCTGACCAGCTGAATGTCGGCGTCGTTCCGGCGGCGGCGCCCGTCACCGGGGCCAGGTTCAAGGGGAAGGCGTCCAGGACGGCGGACACGGTGACCGTGACGTCCTCCGAAGTGCCATCGCTGTAACCCAGATGAAGGGTGTACGGGTCTCCCACATTGGGGCGGAGGTTCGCGATGTTCATCCAATAGTAGTACCCGGTGCCATCGGGTTTCCCGACATCAAGCAGGGCTGTTCCCACTTGGAGGGTCATGTTCACAGTCCGTTTGACGTTCTCGTCCACATTGAAATTCAGAGCGTAGCTCTCGTACGTCCCACCGGCATTCGTGTATTTCTGGTGGGAGGTGGACACAGAGCTGATCGCATTGGTGCCGGGGATCGTCAGGTTCTGCCCCGTCATGTTGCCAGAGACCGTGAGCGAGTACGAGGTGTTGCCGCTGGTGTTGCTCATGTCGCCAAGGTCGATCAAGCCATTGTTGTTCTGATCGAGGATGCCGAAGAAGAAGAAGGTGCCTGCCGGGATGCCGGACACGCTGAACGCCTGGGGGCTGACGGGGTTGGCGATGCGGACCACGTAAGGGCGCCCGGCGGCTTCGTCGAAAAGCCCGACATACAAGGGGCCTGAGGCTGTCCCTGTGAAAGTCACCGTCCCAGAAACGGTGTTCCCACCAGAGGCGGGCCCGGGGGTGAAGGGCCCGAACGTGGCAGAGGCGTTGGAGGTCGTCGCCCCCGCCTTTCCATACATGCGGAAGTAGTAGCCCGTGCCGTTGGTCAAGCCTCCCATGAAATACATGGGATTCTTGTCTCCCGCGGCCAGGAAGGTGGTGCTTCCGGTAACGGAGGCGAAAGTGCTGGAGGTGCTCCACTCAATCCGGTATGAATCCGCCGTTTCCATCGACTGCCCATTCTGCATGGGATTGAAGCTGAGGAAGGCTCCGCCATTCATGGGAATGACGCCATTGATGATCGGCCCGGCGGTTCCTGTCAGGCTGACAGGGGCGGGGTTGGTCAGCGTGAGGCCGGTGCCGCTGACGTTGGCGCTGGAAACCAAGATGTTGAGGGTGGCTCCGGTGGGGTTGGAGGCGTTGGGTACTCCCTGCCCGACGGTGTCCATCCAGGCGTTCAAGGTGTAGGTGCCGGGTGCGACGCCCCGGATGGTGAACACACCGGCCGCGGAGATGCTGACGCCGGAGCCCGCGCCGCCATTGCCGCCATCCAGCCGCAGGAAGATGCGGCCAGTCTTGGCGCCGGCATAACTGACAGTGCCCGACACGGTATAGCCGATGGCCGCCTGGAATTGGATGTTGGTCACGTTGGCGTCGGCGACTGTCACCGACTGGGTGGTGGGGAAGAACAGGGCGCTGGCTCCCGCGAGAGAGGGCGTCAGGGTGTAGGTCCCGTTGGGGATGTTCAGCAATTGGAAGTTGCCATTGCTGTCGGTCGTCGGTCTCTGCAGGATCACCGGCGGCGTGGCCGTGGTGCTAAGGATCATTTCGACGCCGGGGACACCCATCCCCCCATTGACCATGGTCACCCGGCCGGAGATGGAGTAGGTGAGGGTGACGGTCAGGGTGGCCCCGTTGCTGGTCATGCTGCCCTGGGAGTTGGTGACCACCACGTCGTAGGTTCCGGCGTTGCCCGAACCCACGCTGTTGATGGTGTAGGTGGCGGCAGTGGCCCCGCCGATGGGCGTCCCATTGAACCGCCACTGGTAGGTGGGGGCAGGGTTGCCGTCAGCGACCACGGAGAAGGTGACATTCGCGCCCTGGCCCACGGTCTGGCTTGCGGGCTGGGTGGTGATCACCGGTGTGTACAGGACAGAAAGGATCGCAGCCGAACTCGTGAGAGTGCCCTGGCTATTGGTCACCACCACGGTGTAGGAGCCGGCATCCGTGGAGGCCACGGAGGGAATCGTGTAGCTGGAACCGGTGGCCCCCGCGATGTTCGCGCCGCCTTTCTGCCACTGGTACGTGGGAGTCGGCGTTCCGGTGGCCACCACGCTGAAGGTCACGGAAGCCCCGGCGGCCACGGTCTGGCTCGTGGGCTGGGTGGTGATGGTGGGTGCGACGGGCGCGGGATTGACCGTCAAGGTCGCACGCGCTACTGGTCACGCTCCCAAGGGAGTTGGTCACCACCACATCGAAGGTGCTTCCGCTATCCCCGATGACCGTGATGGGTGTGGTATAGCTCGAACCCGTGGCGCCGGCGATGTTCACGCCGCTCTTCTGCCACTGGTAGGTGGGGGCCGGTGTCCCGGTGGCCACCACGGTGAAACTGGCAGAGGTGCCGGCAGTCACCGTCGTGCCCGTGGGCTGGGTGGTGATGGAGGGCGGCACCTGCACGGTCAGAACCGCCCCATTGCTGGTGGCCGACCCGAGGCTATTGGTGGCCACGCAGGTGTAGGTCGCCGCGTCCGTGAGGGAGGTGGTGGCGATGGTGTAGGTGGCGTTCGTCGCCCCGACGATGTCCGCGCCGCCCTTCTGCCACTGGTAGGTGGGAACCGGGAAGCCGCTGGCCGCGGCCGTGAACGTGACGGAGGCAGGCGCGGTCACTGTCTGGCTGGCGGGCTGGGTCGTGAAGATGGGCGCCTGGTTCACAATCAGAACCGCCGCGGAACTCGTGGCCGTGCCTAGCGCGTTGGTGGCGACCACTGTGTAGGTCCCCGCATCCGCCAGCGTGGGGCTGGCGATGGTGAGGGTGGCTGCCGTCTGGCCCGTGAGGAGGGTCGCTCCCTTGAACCACTGGTAGGTGGGCGTGGGGTTGCCCGTGGCGGCGGCCGTGAAGGTCACGGCGGCACCTGCCGTCACTGTGGTCGATCCCACCGGCTGGGTGGTGAACACTGGTGGAGCCTGAACGGTGAGAACCGCGGCATTGCTGGTGGCCGTGCCTTGGGCGTTGCTCACCGCGACGGTGAAGCTGGCGCCATTGTCGGCCAGGGTCGTGGCAGCCGTCGTGTAGCTGGCGGAGGTGGCACCAGTGATGGCGGTTCCGCCCCTCTCCCACTGATAGGTGAGCGGCGCAGTGCCTGTAGCCACCACGCTGAAGGTCGCCGTGTTCCCAGCGGTGACCGTGACATTGGAGGGCTGGGTGGTGATGGTCGGCGGCGCGGGACTCACGGTCAGCGTCGCAGCGCTGCTGGTGACGGATCCGGCCGCGTTGCTCACCGTCACGGTGAAGCTGGACCCGCTGTCGGCGAGGACGGTCGCGGGGGTCGTGTAGCTGGCAGCCGTGGCGCCAGTAATGGCGGTCCCACCCTTCTTCCATTGATACGCCAGGGGGGCCGTCCCGCTGGCGGTCACCGAGAAGGTGGCCGTGGCGCCCTCAAGCACGGTCTGGTTCGCGGGCTGTGTGCCGATGGTTGGAGCGACGGCTGGGGCCGGAGCGCTTCCTCCGCCACCTCCACCACAGGCGAAGAAAGCTGCCAGTGATAGCATCGCAGCGAGCGAAAAGACAGCACTCACCACACGTTTCAGGGACCTCCTGGGTACCTCCAAGAAACAAGCGAATTGGGCCAAGGAGACCGTAAAAAAAAGGAACCTAAGCAATGGATCAAGAAGTCATGCTTCTAGCTATAGACCTTTCGGTTGGCTCAATCTAGAACATAATTTTTGAAAAAATGACATTATTGCGTCTAAGTCTTAATTTAATGTGCTGTCGAAACGATGGCCTTCTGAGGCATAGGAGATAAACATGTCTTTCGATCTAATTTGAATGTTCTATAACAATTAGATTTTGGAGTCGAGTCGTCCATGCCATCGCGTCGAGCACTACCGATCCTCTTCAATCCGGCTTCAGGCACGACCCCGAAGGATCCGGACGCCCTGCTGCGCCCGCTGCCAAAAGACCTCCGCGATCGCGTGGAAATCATTGCCTTCGGCCCGCCCTGGGACTTCGGCCCCGCCATCGACCAGGCCCAACGTGCGGAAGGGCCCCTGCTGGTGTGGGGCGGAGACGGCACCATCCACCACGCCGCCAAGGCTTTGATCGACAGGGGCTGTCCAGTTCCCCTGGGCGCCATTCCAGGCGGCAGTGGCAACGGGCTGGTGCGGGGCCTCCGCACGCCCCTGGAGCCCACGGGAGCGCTGCAACGCCTGCTCGTCGAGGGCCGGGAGCTGCGCATGGACCTGCCGCGCCTCGATGGGGCCCCCTTCATGAACGTCTGTGGCACGGGCTTCGAGGCCGCCGTGGCTCACCGCTTCGACGCCCTGCCTGGCCGCGGCTTCACCACGTACGCCCGGGCCTGCTGGCACCTCTGGCGCACCTGGCCCGCCGCGGCCCTGACCTGGGAGGCGGAGCAGGAGCCCATGCCTTCCGCCCCGGGGCGGCTCGCGCGCATCCGGGCCGCCCTCCATGCGCCTGGCACCGTCCTGCCGACCACCGCCTGGAGCCTCTGCTTCGCCAACCTCCCCACGTACGGCGGTGGCGTGTGGATCGCCCCAGGCGCCGATCCCACGGACGGCTGCCTCCAGTGGGCCACGCTGGCGCGGCCCACCTGGTTCGATCTGCTGACGGAGGCACCCTCACTGTTCCGGGAGGGTGGCCACACCCCCCTGCGCCAGGAGGGCCGCCTGCGCCGCGCCACCCTGCGCCTGGAGCGCTCCCTGCCCTGGCACCTGGATGGCGAACCCGTGGCCGAGCGCGACCGCGCGGAGCTCACGGTGGATGCGCGGGCGTTCCGCATGCAGGTCACGGGCTCGTGCCCCTGGACCTAGGCGCAGCCACGCGCAGAAACGGCCCCGGACGGGGCCGTTTCTGCGCCGGTGAACTGCCTATCTAGTGCGGAAACACCGCCGGCCCGGTCAGGCTGGACCCCCGGAACTCGGCACTGACGCTGGGGCTGGCGCCCCAGAGACCGGCCACCATCTTCACCTTGCCTAGGTCCGCCTGGGCGGGATCCCAGTCCCGCCGCACGGCCAGGGTGTAGGGATTCTTCGCGTCGGACCACCAGGCCGGGTCGTCCACGATGACGTAGACGGCGGTGGCTTCCTTGTTGGGATTCTTGTAGGTCACGAGGATCGGCTGCGGCGCGATGGCGGCCTGCATCATGCCGCGCCCTGGCTGGCCCCACTTGTCCACGAGCATGAGCCGGAACCAGCCCAGGTTGGTGTGCTGGACCTCGATCTGGACGGTGCCGCCCTCGGGCACGGCGATGCCGTAGGCCCGCCAGCCGGCGGGAACCTGGACATAGTCCGTGAGGGCTTCCACGGTGTCACCCAGGGGCGTCACCGGGATGAAACCCCGCCGGGAAAGCCATTGGATCTCGGCCATGATGTCCCGCTGGCGCCAGTAGAACCCGGTGGGGAAGGTGGTACACCGGTTCCAGGCGGGCGGCACCACCACGCGGGTGCCCGGATATAGGTTGATGCGGGTCACCCGGGGCGCAAGGCTGGCCGGGCGGGGATCAACCTGGCGCGTGCGGGTGCCAGGATGGCCAACCATTCGGTCCGCCCCTGGTCCCGACATCATCCTGGGATTGTCCGGGCGGGAAACGTCGGGGGACCGCTCGACCGTCGGGCGCATCGGCTGTGGTGATTCGCGACGGCTCCGCTCCTGCTGTGGCGGAGCGCCACAAAGAGCCAAGGCCAGAAACAGGCCTGAAAAGACCGTTGCAGCCCTGAATCGCGGACTCTGGAACCTCATCGCGCACCCCCCCGTGGTTTCGGTGGAACACCATTATCAAGCCAGAGCCATGCCAGTGCCTGGGTTATTCTGGCGGCGACTAAACATGGGGGCCTCAAGGTGTTCGGCAAGATCCAGCACATCCATTTCGTGGGCATTGGCGGCATCGGCATGTCGGGCATCGCCGAGGTGCTCGCCAACCTGGGTCACAAGGTGTCCGGCTCGGATCTCAAGGAAAGCGCCGTCACCCAACGCCTGCGCAGCCTGGGCATCACCGTGCACCTGGGCCACCAGAGCGAGGCCATCGAGGGCGCCCAGGTGGTGGTCATCTCCTCGGCCGTGAAGGGGGACAACCCCGAGGTCGTGGCCGCCCACGCCGCCAAGGTGCCGGTGATCCCCCGGGGCGAGATGCTGGCGGAGCTGATGCGCATGAAATACGGCATCGCCGTGGCCGGCTCGCACGGGAAGACCACCACCACCAGCATGGTCGCCCAGGTGCTCAGCCATGGCGGCCTCGACCCCACCATCGTCATCGGCGGCAAGCTCGGCACCATCGGCAGCAACGCCAAGCTGGGCAAAGGCCCCGTCCTGGTGGCCGAAGCCGACGAAAGCGACGGCAGCTTCCTCATGCTGAACCCCACCCTGGCCACCATCACCAACATCGACCGGGAGCACCTGGACCACTACAAGGATCTGGAGGAGATCCAGGATGCCTTCGTGACCTTCGCCAACAAGGTGCCCTTCTACGGTTCCGTGTTCCTGTGCATGGACGATCCCCACGCCGCCGCCGTGCGCCCGCGCCTGAAGCGCCAGGTGCGCACCTACGGCACCCACCCCCAGGTGGACATCCGCGCCCAGGAGATCCGCCAGGAGGGCTTCCACACCTACTTCAAGGTCCGCGCCTACGGTGAGGATCTGGGCGCCTTCAGCCTGGGCGTGCCGGGCCACCACATGGTGCTGAACGCCCTGGCGGCCCTCGGCATCGCGCTCGAGCTCGACGTGGACCGCGAGAGCATCCGCGCCAGCCTGGCCACCTTCACCGGCGCGGACCGGCGCTTCCAGGTCAAGGGCGAGAAGGACGGCGTGCTGGTGGTGGACGACTACGGGCACCATCCCACGGAGATCGCCGCCACCCTCGCGGCGGCCCGGGCCGGCTTCCCCGACCGGCGCATCGTCGCGGCCTTCCAGCCCCACCGCTACAGCCGCACCAAGGCGCTGCTGGACGAATTCGGCACGGCGTTCTTCGAGGCGGACGCGGTGGTGGTCACCGACATCTACCCCGCGGGCGAACCGCCCATCCAGGGCGTGGACAGCGCCGCCGTGGTGGAGGCCCTGCGCTCCCATGGGCAGAAGGAGGTCCATCTGGCGGGCCGCGTGGAGGATCTGCCCGGGATCCTCAAGGGCCTGACCCGCAGCGGGGACCTGCTCATCACCTTCGGCGCGGGCACCATCACCCAGGCCGGGCCGGCTTTCCTGGATCTGGACTGATCATGGTGGTCCCGGCTCGGCGCCTCCTCCCGGTCGTCATCTGGACCGCGTCACTGCTGGCGGGCCTTCCACCCGGCACGCTGCCCTCTTCAGACCACCGCCCCGAGGTGCCCCGGCCGGATCTCGGCGTCCGCTACACCTCCCACCACGACCTGCTGGCCTACGCCCGCGCCCTGGCCTCGGCCGCGCCGGACCGGGTGAAGCTCCTCACCTTGAACATCACGGAGGAGGGGCGGGAACAGCCCTTCCTGATCATCAGCGCGCCGGAGAACCTGAAGCGGCTGAACGAACTCCAGGCCCTCAATGCGAAGCTCGCGGATCCGCGGACCTGCGGCGAGGATGAGGCCCGCCGCATCGCGGAAACCAACCCCGCCTTCGTGTGGCTGGGCTACTCGGTCCACGGGTCGGAGGCCTCCGCCACCGAGGCGGCCCTGGCCGTGGCCTACCATTTCGCTTCGGCCCGCAGTCTCGAGGTGCTGAAGCAGCTCGACCGCGTGGTGCTGCTCATGGACCTCACGCAGAATCCGGACGGGCTGGCCCGGCACCGGCAGGCCGTGGCGGAGGCTTCGACCCCCTTCAACGCCAACGACCCCATGGACGCCCAGAACACCGGCCGCTGGCCCGGGGGCCGCTTCGACCACCGCCTCTTCGACCTCAACCGGGACTGGGCGTGGCAGACCCAGGGCGAGTCCCGCGCCAAGGCCGCGGCCTTCCTGCGCTGGAACCCCCAGGTGCTGGCGGACCACCATGAGATGTGGCCCGAGGCCACCTACTACTTCCCGCCCACCATGCAGCCCATCCACGAAGCCCTGCCCGCGGCCTTCTCCGGCCGCTGGCAGGCGGCCTTCGGGAAGAGCGTGGCCCGATCTTTCGACGCCCGCGGCTGGGCCTACTTCAGCCGCGACGTGTTCGACCTCTTCTACCCCGGCTACGGGGACACTTGGCCCACCTTCCAGGGCGCCGTGGGCATGACCTTCGAGGTGGCCGGCCAGGGCGGCCCCGCCTACAAGCGCCAGGATGGCGAGATCCTCACCCTCGAGGGCCGAATCCAGCGCCACGTGGCCGCCAGCCTGGCCACCGTCGCCACCGCCGCCGACGAGCGCCAGGCCCTGCTCTGGGACTACCAGCGGGCCCGCCGCGAGCGCGTGGCCCTGGGCGACCGCGCCGGGGCCTTCCTCCTGGCGGAAGGAGACGATCCGGGCCGGACGGGGGCCCTGGTGGAGCTGCTGGGACGCAACGGCATCGAGGTGCTGCGCACCACGGGCGCGGTGGCCACGACTGGCCTGGAGCGCATCGGCCTCGCCAAGGCCCCGGGCCTGCCCGCGGGCAGCTACCTGGTGCCCCTGGACCAGCCCCGGGGCGATCTGGCCCAGGCCCTGCTCGAGGGCGAGGCCCACATGGGCCCCAAGCCCACCTACGACCTCACGGCCTGGAGCCTGCCGCTGGCCTTCCATGTGCCCGCCTGGCGGGCCAAGGCGCGCCCCAGGGTCGCCACCGCACCCCTCCGCGTGGCCGAGGATGCGGCGATTCCCGTAGCGGCCTGGGGCTACCTCATCCCCGCCGGGCACGAGGGCGTCGAGCGCACGGTGGCGGCGCTTCTCCAGGAAGGCTTCAAGGCCACGGTCCTGGCCGAACCGGCCACCTACCGGGGCCAGCGGTTCGGAGCGGGCACCCTCATCCTGCCCCGGCGCACCAACCTGGACTCGCTGGCCGGGCGGCTGCAGGCCCTCGCCCGGGAGAACCACCACCCGGTGGTGGCCCTGGACACCGCCCAGATGGACGCGGGGCCCGACCTGGGCTCCAACCGGACGCTGATCCTGCGGACGCCCCGCATCGCCATCCTCATGGACCGCCCCACCAACCCCATGGCCTTCGGCGCCCTGACCCACACCCTTACCGAGGCGGGCCTGCCCTTCGTGCAGCTGCGGTCGGACCGCTTCGGGACGGTGGCCCTGGCCCGGTTCACCCACGTCATCGTCGTGGACGACGGCGCCCAGGGCAAAGCCTGGCAGCAGGCCCTCGGCGAGGGCGGCGCGGCGAAACTGAAGGCCTGGATCACCGAAGGCGGCAGCCTGCTGGCTTTCCAGGGCGGCGCGGCCTACGCCTCCCGGGCGGGCCTCACGCCCACGGGCTACCACCTGCTGGCCAAGGCCGCCGAGGAGGCCCGGCTCAAGGAGAAGGATCCCAAGCGCGAGGCGCCCAAGGCCGATCCCGCCGAGCTGGTGCGCCCCTGGGCCAAGCGTGAGGAGCAGGCCCTGGAGGAGAGCATCCCCGGCGCCTTCCTGAAGGTGCAGGTGGACGGCAGCCACCCTCTGGCCTGGGGCCTCCACGCGGAGGGCGGCGCGGCGGTGCTCGACACCAGCGACCCCATCCTCGAGCTGAGCCAGGGCGGCGAGAATCCCCTCCACTACGGCCAGGAGGAGCTGAAGGTCTCCGGCCTGGTGCCGAAGGCCATGGAAGCCAAGCTCCAGCACACCGCCTACGCCTTCCGCGAGAAACTGGGCCGGGGCGCGGTGATCCTGCTGGCTGGCGACCCGGTCTTCCGGGGCCAGGAGCCCTTCACCCGCCGCCTGCTGTTCAACGCCATCTTCTTCGGGGCCTACCGGCCTGCTCCTGAATGAGGCCTGGAATGAGGGACACCCGATGACCAACCCCGGCGGCCTCCGCTTCACCCTCGCCATCACGGGCGCATCCGGCTCGGCCTTCGGCGTGGCGGTGCTGCGCCGCCTCTCCGCCAGCCCCGCCGTGGCGCAGATCGCCCTGCTGCTCTCGCCCACGGGGAAGCGCTGCCTGCTGGACGAGACCGGCCTCACGCCCAAGGACCTGGCCGCCCTGCCCAAGGTGGGCCTGCGGGACGAGCGCGACCTGGGCGCGGACATCTCCTCGGGCTCGCACCGCCACGACGGCATGGCCATCGTGCCCTGCAGCGCGGGCGCCCTGGGCCGCATCGCCTCCGGGGCGAGCGAATCCCTCGTGAGCCGCGCCGCGGACGTGTGCCTGAAGGAGCGCCGCCCGCTCGTGCTCTGCCTGCGCGAAACGCCCCTGAACCGCATCCACCTGGAGAACATGCTCCGCGTCCACGACGCGGGCGCCATCGTGATGCCCCTCATGCCCGGCTTCTACACCGCCCCCAAGGGCCTCGACGACCTCTACGACACCTTCGCCACCCGCGTGCTGGACCAGCTGGGGCTGGCGGAGGCCGACTCCCGCCGGTGGAAAAGCTAAGACCTTCCTCGTTCGACCCAGAGGAGGACGGAACAGCAGCACTCCAGCGCCTGTGGGGCCAATAATGAATGAACCGTTGGAGCCAACATGGCCTTGCACCCTGAATTCCCGGCCTCGCCCTATGCCCCGCTTGTCCCTGAACATCGGTGGTTTCCGGCGGACGAGACGCTTCGGGGGACGGCTTACGAGAAGTTGCTTCCTCCCCTCGTGGCGAAACTCCGGAAGGAGGTCCATGACTGGCGGGCACACCACTACGCCGGGGCCTCACCCACTTCCAGGACCCTTCTCCATTACTGGTTCGAAACCGAGCACCTGCTTGAAACGGCGGATGGAACCCTGAACCCGTTTCAGTATTACTTCGCCCAGCGGGAGGCCGTGGAAACGGCCATCTGGCTCCATGAAGTCAAGCAGGCGCGGGACAAGTTCGATCTCCTCAGGTTCGATGCCTCCGGCTCGGTTTCGTCGGGCATGTTTGACGAAGCCTGGCCCCGCTATGTGCTCAAGATGGCCACTGGGGCCGGGAAGACCAAGGTGCTTTCCCTGCTCATCGCCTGGAGCTTCTTCCACAAGCTCTACGAGCCCGGTTCCACGCTGTCCCGCAACTTCCTGGTCATCGCCCCCAACATCATCGTGCTGGACCGCCTGCGCTCGGATTTCGACGGACTCAAGATCTTCTTCAACGATCCGGTTCTCCCCGGGAACGGCTTCGATGGGCAGAACTGGCGGGATGACTTCCAGCTCACCCTGCACATCCAGGACGATGTGCGGGTGCTGCGGGATACGGGGAACCTGTTTCTGACCAACATCCATCGTGTCTACCTTGGCGACACCCAGGATCCATCCCTGGAAGACGATGATCTCCGGGACTACTTCCTGGATCCGTTTGGTCCAAAGCCCGTCGGAAAGACCACGGACAGCCAGACCGATCTGGGGGAAATCATCCGGGAAGTGGATGAATTGGCCATCTTCAATGATGAGGCCCACCACATCCATGATCCCCGGATGGCCTGGTTCCAATCCATCCAGGACATCCATCATCGGATGCTCCAGAAGGACAGTCGCCTGTCCATCCAGATTGACGTGACCGCCACGCCCCGGCACGACAACGGCTCGATTTTCGTGCAGACCGTCTCCGACTATCCACTGGTGGAAGCCATCTACCAGAATGTCGTCAAGCATCCCGTTCTGCCCGATGCGGCGAGCCGGGCTCGATTGAGTGAGCACACCAGCGCCCTGTTCACGGAAAAGTACGAGGACTACCTGCGGCTTGGCATCGAAGAGTGGAAGAAGAGCTACGCCGAACACCAGGCCTTGGGCAAGAAGGCCGTGCTCTTCGTGATGGTGGATGACACGAAGAATTGCGACGAAGTGGGCGCCTACCTCGAAAAGATCTGCCCTGAGCTGCAAGGTGGCGTCCTGGTCATCCACACCAAGAACAACGGCGATATTTCCGAGTCGGCCACGGGCAAGAAGAAGGAAGAACTGGAACTGCTCCGCAAGCAATCCAACGAGATTGATTCCTGGAAGTCCCCCTTCAAGGCCATCGTCTCCGTCCTCATGCTCAAGGAAGGCTGGGATGTGCGGAATGTGACCACCATCGTGGGCCTGCGAGCCTACGCCGCCCAATCGAACATCCTGCCCGAGCAGACCCTGGGCCGTGGTCTGCGCCGGATGTATTTCGGCACGGATATTCCGGAAACCGTCTCCGTCATGGGCACGCCCGCCTTCATGGATTTCGTCGAATCCATCCAGAACGAAGGCGTCACCTTCGAGCGCGTACCCATGGGAGCCGATGCCGCCCGCAAGGAATCCCTGATCGTCGAGGTGGATACCGAAAACGCGGAGAAGGATCTGGAGGCCCTTGATATCGCCCTGCCGAAACTGACCCGCCGCTTCCAGCGGGAGTTCAAGGATCTGGACGCCCTCGACCCCGCGGCCCTTGGCAACAGAAAGCTGCCCGTCAAGCCCTTCACACCGGAAGAGACCCGCGAAATCGTCTTCAAACGAATGCTGGATTCCGAGGTGGACCACACCATCCAATTGGATGGCACAGGCCCCGCGGACTACCGATCGGTGGTCGGCTTCTTCGCCCGCCAGCTCATGAAGGAACTTCGGCTCGTGGGTGGCTACGACATCCTCTACGGCAAGGTGAAAACCTTTCTCCGCGAACACCTGTTCGAGTCATCCCCCGTGGATCTGGAGGATCCCGTCCTGCTCCGCAACCTTTCGGAGCCCGAGGCCGGAAAGATCCTCTTCGATGCCTTCAAGGCCGCCATCAATGGCCTCACCATCCAGGACACGGGATCGGCCCGCATCGAGGACACCATCCGCCTGACGGAACACCCGTCCCTTCCGGACTGAGAACCGCCCCTTCCTGGCGGCCAGCAAATCCATCTTCAACCGCATCGTGGGCGAGGCCAGCGCTGGCGGCTTCGAGCTGTCCTTCGCGGCCTTCCTCCAGGGCGCCGGGGATGTGGCCGCCTTCGCCAAGAACTACCTGGCCGTGGGCTTCAAGCTCGACTATGTCAAAGCCGATGGCGACCTCTCGTCCTACACCCCGGATTTCATCGTCAAGACCACGGACGGCCAGGTCTGGATCATCGAGACCAAGGGCCGGGAGGAACTGGACCTGCCCCAGAAAATGGCCCGGCTGCGCCAGTGGTGCCTGGATGCCACCGAAGCCAGCAAGGAAGATGGTGGCGTGAGCTACCGCTTCGTCTATGTGGACCAGAAGGGCTTTGAGCAGCACACGCCCAAGACCCTCCAGGCCCTTGCCACCAGCTTCACCGAATTCCAGGGGGCCTGATGGTGGCCACGTCTCCGAACCCCGACCATCGCATCGCCCTCTTCCAGAAAAAGGAAGTCCGTCGCGCCCTCCACGGCAATGAATGGTGGTTTGTCATCACGGATGTCATCGTGGCGCTGGCGGATTCCGTGAACCCTTCCGACTACCTCAAGAAACTCCGGAAGCGCGACCCTTCGCTCTCGGAGGCCTTCAAAGGGGGGGGACAACTTGTCCCCCCCCTTGGGCTGATGTTCGACACGCCGGGAGGACCGCAGACCCTCCAATGCTGGAATACGGAAGGCATCTTTCGCCTGATCCAATCCATCCCCAGCCCCAAGGCCGAGCCCTTCAAGCGCTGGCTGGCTCGGGTTGGGTATGAGCGCATCCAGGAGATCGAGGATCCGGAACTGGCTTCCAAGCGCACCCGGGCCATCTACAAGGCCAAAGGCTATTCTGACGACTGGATTGAGAAGCGGATGCGGGCCATCGCCATCCGGGATGAACTGACGGACGAATGGAAGAAGCGGGGCGTGAAGGAACAGCGGGAATACGCCATCCTCACCGCCGAGATCTCCCAGGCCACCTTTGGCCTCACGCCTAGCCAGTACACGGCACTCAAGGGTCTGGGGCGCGAGAACCTGCGGGATCACATGAACGACCTGGAGCTGATCTTCTCCATGCTGGGCGAGGCCGCCACCACCGAGATCGCCCGCAACCTGGACGCCCAGGGCTTTCCAGAGAACCAGCAAGCCGCCCACGACGGCGGCACCGTGGCCGGGAACGCCCGGAAGGAACTGGAAAAGAAGAGTGGCCGCAAGGTTGTCAGCCAGGAAAACTTCCTGGCCCTGACGCAAACCGAAAAGAAAACCAGGACACTGAAAGCCGTGAAACCAGTTATCAAGCAGGCAGCAAAGACACCGCGATCCAGGAAGGCCTGACCATGCCACGAAACTCAGTTTCCAGTTCTCATGCCTTTATCGGTGTTCATCGGTGTTCATCGGTGACAAAACAGCTTTTCCAGCCGGGATGGGGCCATGATGAATAAGCTCAGGACGCCTGCACAGCCTTCTTTTCCTTATCCCATCCATCTCCTCCATCCCTGTTGATTTTCCTTTTTAAACAGGGATGGAGGGGATGAAAATAAAAAAATAAAAAGCCTTTTTAACCACCGATAAACACCGATGAACACCGATAAAAAAAGCCATCTCAGCCACGGATGCCCACGATGAATCCAGATGACAAGCAGACTCGAAAAGAATCAGCGGTGGCCCGTGGGTACGAGCTATCGGACGCGGAAAAGCGCGACCTCATCGCGCTGATCCAGGCGGGGAAGCCATTGCCGGAGAAGTACCGGTTCCTGCTCTTCGCGGACAAGCGGGAGGTGGAACTGGTGTGGAACGGGAAGACCCGGGATGTCTGCACGGCCATCCTGCCCTTCCAGACCCTGGAGCACATCGACGAGCCCCGGAAGGAGAAGCACGAGGAGAACCTGCTGTCAGGGCTTCGATGCTCATGGACGACAGGCCAAGGGCTGGACGAACAAGCTCATCTGGGGCGACAACAAGCTGATCCTCTCCAGCCTCAAATCTGGCGCCCTGCGCCGTCAGATCGAGGAGGCGGGCGGCCTCAAGCTCATCTACATCGACCCGCCCTTCGACGTGGGCGCCGACTTCAGCATGGATATCGAGATCGGCGGCGAGACCTTTCACAAAGAGCCCAACCTCCTGGAACAGATCGCCTACCGCGATACCTGGGGACGCGGCGCAGACAGCTTCATCTCGATGATTTACGAACGCCTGATCCTCATGCGGGATCTGCTCGCGGAGGATGGAAGCATTTATGTGCATTGCGATTGGCGGGTTAACAGCTTTATTCGTTTGGCGATGGATGAGATTTTTGGTAGAGACCGGTATCGGAATGAGGTCATTTGGACCTATAGCGGTGGAGCGATTCCTGACGACGATTTCCCACGCAAACACGACACGATTCTAAAGTACCGAAAGACTGATCACCACATCTTCAACACTCAGTACCGTCCATACAACGAATTGACCGCTCTGCGGATGAAAAGCATCCACAAAGGGGTGATGGTCGACGTCGAGCGAGGGACTCCTGTTACAGATTGGTGGACTGATATCAAGGTGCCTACCGGACCAGCTAATCGGGAAAAGGTTGGCTACCCAACGCAAAAGCCTGAAGCGCTCCTAGATCGGATAATCAAGGTTTCCACCAACCCAGGCGATCTCGTCGCTGACTTCTTCTGTGGTTCTGGTACCACTCTGGCTGTGGCTGAGAAGCTAGGTCGAAAGTGGATCGCCGCTGATTTGGGCAAGTTCGGGATCCACACCACCCGCAAGCGCCTCATCCAGGTGCAACGGGAACGGAAGGCGGCGGGCGAAGACTTCCGCGCCTTCGAGGTGCTGAACCTGGGGCGCTACGAACGGCAGGCCTATCTCAATGTGGGCGGCAACCTTAGCGCCAAGGGCAAGGCCGAAGCCCTGGCCCGCAAGGAGAAGGAGTTCCGCGAGTTGATCCTCCGCGCCTACAAGGCCCAGCCCCTGGAAGGTGAAGCCTTCTTCCACGGCAAGCTGGCTGGGCGGCTCGTGGTG
>CAVPLE010000021.1:0-5451 GCA_963705865.1 uncultured Holophagaceae bacterium
TCTACCACTGCAGATTCTAAATTGCACCGAGAGTGAAGCAGAGCCGCTTTTGGTTTAAGAAACTGGAGCGGGCGAAGGGATTCGAACCCTCGAACGCAAAAATTGGCAAGGTTGTGCTCTACCCCTGAGCTACACCCGCATCAGTAGCGGCAAGCGCCGCTGAGGGCGTCCTTATGCCGGAAACGATTTCCGTTAGCAACAGCCCAACGTTGAAAAGCCGATGCTTCGGGAGAGACGGCTCCCGAAGCGTCGGCCGGCCCTCACTGGATCATGCGTGCCGTGCTGCCGGTATTGCCTGTGATGTTGGCGCTGTCCGGCGAAATCAGCGCCGGAACCCAGGTCAGCGCGACGATCACAAAGGCGATGAAGCCGCTGCGACAGCGGGTTTGCCTTTGAGCCGAGTATCGCGGAGCGAATCTTCCGTGACTGGCTCGCCGGGGCTGGTGTGACGGTGCAGATGAAGGAGCAACTTAAATCGGTTGAGGCTGGAGCTCATCGGATTCAGGCCATCACAACGCTGAATGATCAGACGGGAGTAATGACGCGTCATCAAGCAAGATTCATCGATGCCAGCTACGAAGGGGACTTGATGGCTAAAGCTGGCGTGCTTTATCGCATCGGGCCGCGAGTCGCGTTCGGAATATAATGAATCGCTTGCTGGAATTACTCTCGGCCCGGCGGAATATCGGGGAAAAGGCGATCACCGTGTTCAATCTTATGGCGGCTCCTTTCGGACCTGAGCCTGGATGGCCCCCTGGCCCTGGCCCAGCGCCTGCTGGCCGAGCTGACTCCCTACGTTCCCGCTCCCGCCCGGCTCAAGGAAGTGGCCCTGACGGATGGGCGGGGCCGGCGGATGGCGGTGCGGGGATGAGGCTGGAGGCTGGAGTCTGGAGGCCGGAGGTACGGCTTCTTGAGGCGGCCCTGGGGGCCGCATCCTTGTTTCCTTTTGGGCTAGGCCGTACGAGCGGGCATCTCCACCCAGCCTCCAACCTCCTTCCTCCTGCCTGTCCCCTATGAAGCCCTGGATCCCTCTCGCTGCCTTGGCCTTGGCCCTGTCGCCCCTGGCTGTGGTCCACCCGGTCCGGGTGTCGGGGCACAGCATGGAACCGGCCCTCCACGACGGCAGCCTGCGCTGGGCCCTGCGGGCCTGGGCCAGTCATGCGCCCCGGCGGGGGGAGATCTGGGTGGTGGAAGGGCCCCACGGCGACTCCGCGAAGCGGGTGCTGGGCCTCCCCGGTGACACCGTCGAATGGCAGGGCCCCGACCTCTGGATCAACGGCCAGCGCCTGGATGAACCTTGGGTCGTCCACCCCGAACGCGGCGGCCAGGGTCGGACCGGCTGCGGCGAAGGCTACCTGGTCCTGGGCGATAACCGACCCGACAGCCAGGATGGGCGTTCCTGGGGGCCATTGCCCGCCGGAGCCCTGCGAGGGCGCGTCCTCTGAAGCGAGCGCCAACAGCCGAGCCCACGGCGGGGATGGACGATCCCGTCCGCGCAACCCGCTGGGCGGGTCCGTGAATTGTGAAAAAACGCCATTTCACCGAAATCGATTTGATTTTTCTTGATTGTGGCACGGTAACCCTCCGCTCGTACCGAGCTTCTTGCGGGAGGCCCACATGTCCCTGCAGCATCTCTTCACGCGCATCATGGCCGCCGCCAGCATGGCCATGGCCTTACCACTCCTTGCCCAGGAAGCAAAGGAGAAAACGCCCACGGCCGCTCAGCAGGCGATGATGGAAGCCTGGCAAAAGGCCGCCACGCCGGGCTCGAACCACAAGCTTCTCGCTGGGCTCACGGGCTATGACAACGTGGCCAAGCATTTCACCGCCACCTGGGCCGACAACATGGGCACCGCCATCATGCTCATGACGGGAACCTACGACCCCGCCTCCAAGACCTTTACCTACAAAGGCGACATGGACGATGTGATGAACCCGGGCACGAAAGTGAAAGTTCGCCAGACCGTGAAGATCCTGAGCGACGACTCCCATGTCATGGAGTGGTACGAATCCCGGGGCGGAAAAGAGATCAAGACCATGGAGATCACCTACACCCGTCAGAAGTAAGGAGTCTTCCTCGACCTGACCGCCCCTGGGCGCATGACCCACCCACGGCTCTCGCCGTGGGTGGGTCATGCGCCCCGCTTGGGCTACGCTAGAGGGCTGGAGTTTCGATGGACCAACTGGTGATCCAAGGTGGACAGGCCCTGCGGGGGCGCATCCGGGTGTCCGGGGCGAAGAACGCGGCCCTGCCCTGCCTGGCGGCGGCCCTGCTGACACCTGATTCCGTCGTGCTGTCCAACCTGCCCTCGGTGGCGGACATCCGCACCATGGTGAAGGTACTCCAGGCCCTGGGCACGGAGGCTTCGCTGGAGCCCGAGGGCGAGGGCTTCGAGCTGACGGCGAAGCTGGCCTGCGCGGGCAGCGAGGATCCCAAGGCCCCCTACGATCTGGTGAAGACCATGCGGGCCTCCATCCTGGTGCTGGGGCCCCTGCTCGCCCGCTTCGGCAAGGCCACCGTGAGCCTGCCCGGCGGCTGCGCCATCGGCGCCCGGCCCGTGAACCTGCATCTCGAGGCCCTGGAGCGCATGGGGGCGGTCATCGAGATCAGCCACGGCTACATCCACGCGTCGGTGAAGGGCCGCCTCCAGGCCATCGACCACGCCTTCGCCAAGGTGAGCGTGGGCGCCACCGAGAACATCCTCATGGCCGCGGCCCTGGCCAAAGGCACCACCATCCTGCGCAACGCCGCCCAGGAGCCGGAGATCGGCGACCTGGCCCAGCTGCTCGTGAAGATGGGCGGCCAGATCGAAGGCATCGGCACGGGGACGCTCACCATCACCGGCGTGGAGCGCCTCCACGGCTGCGAGCACGCCGTCATCCCCGACCGCATCGAGGCGGGCACCTACCTGTGCGCCGTGGCCGCCGCCTGCGGGGACGTGGTGCTGGACCGCTGCGAGCCCGGGCACCTGCGCGCCCTGCTGGACCTGCTGGAGCGCTCCGGCTGCGTCATCACCGAGCGCGAGGGCCAGGAGGGCCGCCAGCTCCGCATCCAGCGCGAATGCGGCCAGAAGCTGCGCTCCAAGGACGTGACCACCTTGCCCTACCCCGGCTTCCCCACGGATCTGCAAGCGCAGGTGATGGCGGTCATGACCCAGGCCTGCGGCATCAGCGTCATCAACGAAGGCATCTTCGAGAACAGATTCCAGCACGCCATGGAGCTGGAGCGCCTCGGCGCCAACCTGCGCACGGACGGCCACACGGCCATCGTGGCCGGCCCCGCGGAGCTGACGGGCTGCACGGTCATGGCCACCGACTTGAGGGCCAGCGCCGCCCTGGTCATCGCCGGCCTCGTGGCCAAGGGCGAGACCATCGTGGACCGCATCTACCACCTGGATAGGGGCTATGCGGGGCTGGAGAAGAAGCTCCAGGGCGTCGGTGCCCACATCGAGCGGGTCGGCGGCGGCAAGGTCTAAAAAGCCGGGACAGGATGAACAGGATTGAAGGCTGGATTAACAGGATTCAAGACACAAGACTAGAACACCAACCCCGGTAGCGACCATGACTCTCGACACCCACCAATCCGTGTACAGAGAGCACCTATTGGAGCATTTGGTACTCGGGGAGCTGTTGAAACATTCGTGGATTTACGATAACGCCGCTCTCGAGATCTCCCACCCGTCGGTCGATCGGGCCGGATACGACGTCGTTCTCGAGTCGAACGGGTCCACTCGCCATGTCCAGTTCAAATCCTCAGCCCGCACAGCAAAGACTTCACGGCAAAACATCCATGTGGGCCTTTCTGAGAAGCCTTCAGCCTGTGTCGTCTGGACCCATTTTGATCCAGCAACGCTGGAATTAGGCCCCTTTCTCTTCTTTGGCGGCGCTCCAGGCAAACCGATGCCTTCCCTCAGCGGCCTGCCGGTAGCCAAGCACGCGAAAGGTAATGCCGAAGGTGTGAAGCTCGAACGCCCCAACCTCCGGGTTCTTCCTCGGGCGCGTTTCTCAGTCCTCGATTCTATTCCGTCGCTGTATATCGCCTTGTTTGGCGTCGGCGCCCTCGCCAGCCTGGCCAAGGCTGATCCCGCCCATCCTTAATCCTGTTATCTGATTATCGGCCATCCTCAGCCTGAAAGACAGGCGCCTTAGATAGGGCAACTCCTCGACCTTTAACCTTTTGGGTACAAGTGGACAGGATGTGTCGCATCCCTGGAGCGATGTTTTGGCGTGGAGGTGCGTCATGCCGAGATACGACATTCAGTTCCAGAAGGGCCTTTCCCTCCGGGAGTTCATGGCCCGATACGGCAGCGAGGATCAGTGCATCAAGGCCGTCTGCAAAGCCCGCTGGCCTCACGGCTTCGTGTGCCCCGAGTGCGGGTCCAACCGGCACTGCCGCCTCTCCAGGGGCCTGTTCCAGTGCCAGGACTGCCGGAAGCAGACCAGCCCCACGGCTGGAACCGCCTTCCAGGGCACCAAGCTGCCGCTGACAGTCTGGTTTCAGGCGATGCATCTGCTCACGCAAGGCAAGCACAGCGTCTCGGCCCTCGAAAGTGCATGCAACAAGGACTCTGACTGTTTTATCAATGTCAGGTCGTAGTTGCGCCTACCGTAGGATGAGAACATGCAGGGAACAGAAACCTCGGTGTTCGAGCCACAGGCAGTAACATCCTGGAAATTGATTACGCCTGCTTGCGATAGTTGCGGCGTGGTCTGTCTGTGGTAGCCGTTCAGGCCCCAGTTCTGCGCACGCACTGTTTCTCCGACGACAATGACAAGCAAGTGCGGTTTAGTGGATTTCACGTGCCCTACTAACCGTGCGTCCTTGCCGACTGCCCGGCGTGGATCACCTTTTGCATCGGATCTTTCTAGAATCACTCGGCCGAGTGAGGCCAAGTAGTTGCCTGGTGCAATGAGATAGCGAACCTGCTTGTGGCGGGGAGCTCGAACCCGGGCAACCGGGTCGCATCTCTTGTGCGAAAGGCATCGCGATGCTGGAAGTGCCGGCCACCCTCGACCGCTCCAAAGGCGACCTGCACGCCGCCGGCAACCCTCATTTCACTTCGGATCCGCTCAACGGCACAATCGTCGCCGAGAGCATTGCCGAAGCCTTCTGCCGACTGGAGCCGAAGTCAGCGGACTACTTTCGCGCGAACTCGAAGCGCTTTGCGGCGCAACTGGAGGCGAAGATGGCCGAATGGCAAAAGCTGCTGGAGCCGTTCCAAGGCCGCCGGGTGGTCACGTATCACAACTACTGGCCCTACTTCGCCCACCGTTTCGGACTGCGCATGGACTTGTTCCTGGAACCAAAGCCCGGCATTCCCCCCACGCCGGCGCATCTGGCCGAGGTGGTGATGCAAATGAAGACCGAGCACATTCAGGTGATCGTGGCCCAGCCATACGTGAACCGCAAAACGGCCGAGACCGTGGCGGGCCTCACGGGCGGCGTGGTGT
>CAVPLE010000022.1:0-6498 GCA_963705865.1 uncultured Holophagaceae bacterium
CACCAGGTTCTTGCCGGGGATGCGGTCCATGCGCACGGCCTCGGCCTGCAGGGCCAGGGCCAGGTCCTCCTCCATGCCCAGGATGCGGGAGAGCGGAATGCCGGGATCAGGCTGGAACTCGAAGACCGTCACCACGGGGCCCGGCTGCATGCCGGTGACGGCGCCCTTGATCTTGAATTCGGACAGTTTCTGTCCAATCACTTCCTTGATGGTTTCCAGGGCGGCCAGATCGGCCTTCGCATGCTGGCCCGGCGGATCGAAGAGGCGGCGGGGCGGCAGGGTTTCGCGCGAGGCGGGCCCCGGCTGCGGGTCCGCCGGAAGGGCGGGCAGGGGCCGCGACGGGGTGGGTTCCATGAGAGGCAGGGGCGGCTGGACGCTCTCGCGGCCGTAGCGGTCCTTCGCTACTTGTGGCTTGGCGACGGTGGGCCTGGGCTTGGCCGGCGCCGGGGCCTCGGCCAGCAGCTTGGCCCGGTAGGGGGCGTCGACCGGCAGGGCCGGGGTGGGCGCGGAGGTGGGAAGGGGCTGGGCTTCGATGAGGGTCGGGTCGGCGTCGAGGCTGACGGACAGGATGGGCGGCAGCAGATCCTCGGTCCGGATGAGGGGCTTCCTCTTCCGGGCTTCAGCCGTTTCCAGCTCGGCCTTCAAGAGGGATTCGCGCTGGGATTCCAGGGCCTGCTGGCGATTAGCCAGGGCCAGCAGGGCCGCGCCATCCGAGGCATCCAGGTCCGGCTGGTCAGGGTTGCGGCTGCGCAGGAACGGCCGTTTCACCATGCTGAGGAAGCCCTGGAAACCCTTGGCTGGCATGGGTTTCACCCAGGGCCAGGCGGTTTCGCCCAGCCAGCGGTGGAGCAGCTTGCCGATGGCGCGCGTGAGGGCTGGGGCCAGCACCAGGGCGCAGATGAGGGCCACCAGGGCCAGCAGCAGGGGCAGTCCGACGGGGCCGAGGAAGCGGCGCTGCGTGGGCCAGAGGGCGCTGCCCAGCCAGCCGCCCCAGCGGAATTCCACGGTGGCGCCGCCTTCCAGCCCGACCCAGGTCCGGCTGCCGAAGGCGCCCAGGGCGGTCCACAGAGCCAGGGCCAGCCCCAGCCAGGCCAGGCGGCCGGGCCAGCGGTGACCGTCCTTGGGCCAGGCCTCCCAGATCAGGTAGGGCGGCGCGAGCCACGCGCCCATGCCCATGAGGGTCTGCAGCAGGCCCGCCACCGTCGCGCCCACGACCCCGCAGAGGTTCTGCACGCCCGCCACCGCGGCGCCCTGGGTGAACGGGTTCGGATCCAGCGGATGAAAGCTGGCCAGAGAGAGCAGCAGCACCAGGGCCACGAAGCCCAGCACCGCCCGCAGCATCCAACGGCCAATCCCCTGCAACGCGCCTCCATGGTATCTGGGCTTCAGTGTAGCCCAGCGACGGGGGCGTCAGCGGGACGGTGCAGTAGAGCCGGAAGGTTGCAGCAGCGCGAGGCGCAGCTGGGGGTCCCAGGTGGGCTTCCCCAGATCGTGCAGGAAGGTGCCCGCCCGGACGAAGGTCCACCCCTCCCGGGTGGCCCGATCCATGAAGGCCCCAAGGCCAGCCGAGGGGCGATCCTTCTCGACCCGCTCCGAGCCCAGGTGCATGAGCACTATGAGGCCATCGCCATCGCGGTTCAGGCGCTGCCGCAGGCGCTGGAGGATGGCGTCACCACTGCGATAGAGGCGGCGCTCCTTCGGTGTGGCCCAGTCGAGGGTGTCCGCCCCTTCGCTCCAGCCCACGTGCCGGTAGCCCAGCTCCTCGGCCCAGCGGCGGATCTCCGCGGTCTGCTCGCCGTAGGGCGCGCGCCAATAGGGATCCATGGGACGGCCGAGGAGCCGCACCAGGGCCGCGTCGGCTTCCAGCAATTCCCGCTGCACCCGTTCCCGGGTCCACTTGGGATCGCGCTTCAGGCCCGGCGCGAAGTGGGGGTGGTTCATGGTGTGGTTGCCCAGCTCGTGCCCCTCGGCGGCCATGCGCTTCACCAGGGCCGGATAGCGCTGGATGAAGGCTCCCGTCAGGAAGATCGTGGTGCGCACCCCCCGGGCCTTGAGCGTATCGAGGATGTCGGTGGCGACCTCGGAGGAGGAACCACCGTCGAAGCTGAGCAGCAAACGCTTCGCTCCGCCGGGGCCGCGGGTGAGGTTGAGCGCCTCGCCCATGCCGGGCCAGGGGGCCGTGCCCAGAGTCGGCGCGGCGGCGCGGGGAAGGAGGAACGGGGAGGGGCCCGGAAGGGGCGGTGTGACCCGATCCGGGGCTGCGGCTGGCGATCCGGGCACGGCACTCGGGAACCGGACGGCCGGGATGATGGGTCCCACGTTGGCCTGGACCTGTGGGTTGGTCGGCCGCGCCTTGGGCGGGATCGCGGAGGCGGCGCGGGCACGGGGCTTCAGGGGCGGCGCGACCCGGGTTGGCGGGGGCAGCGCGAACTCGAAACGGGCCAGGATCTCGCCGGACCCGGTGCGCAGCAGGGCGGTTTCACCCACGGGGGGCCGGAACAGCTCCCAGCGCACCGGACCGGCCTCGGCGAAGCGGGCCTCCCGGATGGAGCGCCCCTCCAGCACCAGCTCCGCAGGGGTGGTCAGCTCGCCCTCCAGGATGGCCAGCGCGCCCACGGGGCGCCAGGACCAGTCCTTCCGGGCCGAGGGGGCGGGCTTGGACGGGGGCGCGGGCCGCGAGGCCGTGTCCTGACCCTGACGCCCGCAGCCCGTCAGGGTCAGGAACAGGATCAGGCCCACGGCCGTAGCCAAGCCAGACCCCAAGCCTGGCCCCCGGGTGAGTCTCATGAGGTCGCGTCTCCGCGGCAGAGCGCCCAGTAGTTGGCCTTTTCCCGGACTTTCACGCTCTGCGGTTGCAGGTCGGCTTCCCGCAGATGCTCGAAGGCCCACTCGGCCAGGACCTCGGCGGTGGGGTTTCTCCCCTCCAGCGCGGCCAGGGTGTTCAGCAGGTGGTAGTCGACGGCCTCCAGCCAGGTGTCCAGGGCCTTGCCGAAGGCGACCTCATCGGCTTCGGAGATCAGCTCGACCGTGGCCTCGACCTCCCAGTTGTGCCCATGGCGGTCCTCCTGGAAGCCAGGAAGGTTGTGGAAATGATCGGCCACGAAGGGGCGTTTGAGGGAGAGGGTGAAGGGCATGGCTGAGTATAGTCATCGGCCATGGCGGGGCGGAGGTTAGATCTGGTTGTCAGCTCTCAGCTCTCAGCTCGTCAGCTGTCAGCTGTCGGAGCCGGATCCAGTTCGGCGCGGAGCGCGTCGAGGTAGGCGGTCATGACCTGCTGGCGGGCCGCGGCCCGGCGGCGGCCGGCGGCGGTGGTCATGCCGGCGGCCAGTTTGAGGAGCTTCCGCTCGAAGTGATCGAGGCTCCAGGCCTTATCGTCCAGGTCGCGCCCATCGGCCCAGGGATCCTCCGGGTGCCACAAGCCCGCGCCGAAGCTGGCGCCGGTGGCGAAGACGCGGGCGATGCCGATGGCGCCCAGGGCCTCCAGGCGGTCGGCGTCCTGGAGCACGGCGGCTTCGAGGCTGCCGGGCGCCTGGCCCCCGCTCCAGCTGTGGGTGGCCACGGCGGCGGCGATGGCCTCTGCCTTCGTTTCCAGCCCCGGCGTCGCCTGGCACCACTGGGGCACCAGCTCCGCGGCCAGGCGGGCGGTGAGGGGCGATTCGGGGTGGTTCTTGGGGCGGTAGACCAGGTCGTGCAGCAGGGCGGCGGCCACGCAGACCTCGACCGAGGCCTTCTCCTCATTGGCCAGTGCTTCGGCCAGCCGCGCCACCCGCAGGATGTGGCCCAGGTCGTGGGCCGCGTCCCGGGGGAAGGGCTCGCTGGCCAGGTGGGCGCGAAGCTTGATCAGCAGCGGGTGGAACCAGGGGAAGGGGGACTCCGGCGTCATGGCTCCAGGCTACCGGTTGTGCCGAGGATCACGATATTTAATATTGAGACTCTATCTCTTTTGTTTAAACTGGGAGGTGAGGTAGGACATGTTCCTCTGCGTCTGCAACGCCATCACCGATGATCAGGTCGAATGGGCCGTGCGGGAGCGCGGCGCGGAGTCGGTGGCGGCGGTCTTCGAGGCCCTGGAGGCGCAGCCGGATTGCCAGCGTTGCCTGGGGTTCATGGCAGAGGCGGTGCTCGCCATCCGGGCCGGCGAGCCCGTGCGGGTGGGTCACGATCCCCTGGCCACGCCCTGGGGTTGCCGCGGCCGCTGCCGCCCGGCCTGGGGTGGGGCCGCCGAAGTCGCCAAGGCGAGTTGAAAGGGGTTGTGAAGAACCGGCAAAAGTCGCTATCGTGAGCCCCTTTCCCGAGGAGGCTCCATGCAAGGCGATGCCACCCTCATCCAGCACCTGAACCGGTTGCTCCGCAATGAGCTCACGGCCATCAACCAGTATTTCCTCCATGCCCGCATGTGCCGCAACTGGGGGCTCAAGGAACTGGGCGAGCACGAGTACCGGGAATCCATCGACGAGATGAAGCATGCCGATCGTCTGCTGGAGCGGATCCTCTTCCTGGAGGGCCTGCCGAACATGCAGGACCTGCACAAGCTCCGCATCGGCCAGAACCCCAAGGAGCTGTTGGAAGGCGATCTGGCGCTGGAGATGGATGCCATGAAGGACTTGCGCGAGGCCATCGCCTACGCCGAGGGCATCCGGGACTATGTGAGCCGCGACCTCGCCCGGGAGATCCTCGCCAGCGAGGAGGAGCACGTGGACTGGCTGGAGACCCAGCTTGACCTCATCGGCCAGATGGGCCTGCAGAACTTCATCCAGCGGGCCGCGGGCGGGATCTCCTGACGAGAGCCCAGCGCAGGGGCTCCACCGGGCTGGCCGGTGGAGCGGCACGGATCCGGCCATGTAAGATGGGCCTTCCTGGAGGACCCATGCGGACCCTGACCTCGCTGCTGTTGAGCCTGTTGCTGACGGCGGTCGCCTGGGCCCAGAGGGCTGATGCCTCCTTTGACGCCGTGAAGAGCGTGAACGTCGCCTTCCAGAAGGGCGCCGTGGTGCTGACCGTGCCCGCCGGAGCCCACCTGAAGGCTTCCTTCATGGAGGTGGCCAAGAAGGGCGGCCCCGGAACACTGAAGGTGGGTCCCCTGCCCGCCACGGACGCCAAGGACGAGATCGGCGACGGCATCTGGCACGGCACCGTGCGCATCCCCCTGCGGGGCCAGGGTCTCAGCGGCACCGTGAAGCTCGACGTCACCTACCAGCCCTGCACCGAGGGCGAAGGCGGCGTCTGCTTCCCACCCACCACGCGGACGCTGGAGGTGAAGGCGTCGGAGATTCCGGCTGTCGCGCCAACGGCCGTGCCGGCGGAGAAACCTGCGGTTTCTCCGGTGGAAAAAGCGGGGGAGGCGGCGAAGGTGGAGGCGGCGGCTCCGGTGGCGCCTGCGCCCGTCACCACGCCCGCCCCCGCGCCGGAACATTCGGGCTTGGTCTGGTCCCTGCTCGTGGTCTTCCTGTTCGGGATGGGGGCTTCCTTCACGCCGTGCGTCTACCCGATGATTCCCATCACCATGGCCATCGTGGGGGCCAAGGGCAGTGGCAAGGCCCGGGGGTTCGCGTTGTCCCTGGCCCTGGTACTAGGTATGGCAGTCACTTACACCGCCCTTGGTGTGCTGGCGGCCCGAGCTGGTTCCGCAGCTGGGGCCTGGGCCCAGCAGCCGGCCTTTCTGATTCCCGTGTCCATTCTTTTCGCTGCTTTCGCCCTGTCCCTCTTCGGGGCTTTCGAGATCAGCCTCCCCTCTGGCCTCGCCAGGAAGTTGCAGGGGGACGGATCCCGTAAGGGCCTCAGCGGGGCCTTCTTCATGGGCATGGTGCTGGGACCCCTCTCGGCGCCCTGCGTGGGTCCCATCATCGGGTCAGTGTTGGTGGATATCGCCCAGAAGGGTGAAGTGTTCCTCGGAGGGCTCAAGCTCTTCGTCTTCGCCCTGGGCATGGGCGTGCTGTTCCTGGCGGTGGGAACCTTCTCGGCGGCGCTGCCCAAGAGCGGTGACTGGCTCACGCGGTTCAAGCAGGGCATGGGCCTGGTGGTGCTGGGCTTCGCGGCCTGGAATGTGCGCCTCGTCGTGCCGGACTGGGCCAACTTCGCCATGTGGACGGTGGTGATGCTCTCGGGCGCGGCGGTCTTCGGCGCCTTCGAGGCGGCCGAGGGCCTGGTGGGTCAGTTGCGGAAGGGCCTCGCGCTGCTGCTGCTGGCGCTGGCGCTGCTGCTGGGCGTGCGGACCGTGGAGACCTACTTGAAGGTGGACCTGCTGCCGAAGGGCGGCACGGCCGTGGTGACGGAAGCACACGCCGGCTGGATGGAACAGGATCTCGAAGGCGCGCTCGCCAAGGCCAAGGCCGAGCACAAGGTCGTCCTGGTGGATATCTACGCGGGCTGGTGCGCCCAGTGCAAGGAGCTGGACGAGAAGACCTGGCCCGACGCCGCCCTGAAGCAGTGGATCGCCTCGAACGCCATCCCCGTCCGCATCGACACCGACGCCACGCGCAAGGACTTGGCCGAGAAACT
>CAVPLE010000023.1:0-36562 GCA_963705865.1 uncultured Holophagaceae bacterium
TGCTGCTGGGGGTGATCTTCTTGTCCTTGGGGGTCAGCGCCGCCACCAGGCGTTCCCGCAAGGCGCTCACGTGCACGCCCATGCGTTCGAGCAGTTGGGTGCTGGTCTTTTCCGACTCCCGGAGCAGCCCCAGCAGGAGGTGGCCGCTCTGGATGCTTTCCGCACCGAACTGACTCGCCTCGTAGCGGGCGAAGAACATCACACGTCGCGCTTTTTCGGTGAATTTTTCGAACACGGGACACCCTTTCGGGTTAGCTGCTGACCACCCTTACGGATGATTGGATGACCCCGGGACCAGGATGGTTCCAGGGAGGCCTACCAGGGTAGCGCCTTCCCCCCGGGTTGTCCCGGTCCGGCTGGGACAGAACCGAGCCCCCACCCGGGACAGAACCCGCCTCTCCCCAGGACAGAACCGCGTCGCAACGGTAGACTGGAGGGCTGGGAGGGCGACATGAGCCTGGTTAGGACCAATCTGGCGATCCTGGGCCTCCAATGGGGGGACGAGGGCAAGGGCAAGGTCGTGGACCTCCTCAGCCCGCATTTCCAGCAGGTCGTGCGCTTCCAGGGCGGCAATAACGCCGGCCACACCGTCGTGGTCGACGGTCAGAGCATCGCCCTGCATCAGGTGCCCAGTGGCGCCCTGCATCCCGGCTGCTTCCTGGTGGTGGGCAACGGCGTCGTCCTCAACCTCGAGGTCTTCCAGCAAGAGCTGGACCGCTTGAAGACCCGTGGTTTCGACCTGACGGGCCGCCTGATGCTGTCCGACAAGGCCCACATCATCCTGCCCCATCACATCGCCCTGGACCTCTGGCGCGAAGGCGGCGCCAACAAGATCGGCACCACGGGCCGCGGCATCGGCCCCGCCTACGAGATGAAGGCCGGCCGCATGGGCGTGCGCCTGGGCGATCTGCTCCACCCCGACACCCTGGCCGGGCGCATCGGCCACGGCTACGAGGAGGTCCGCCTGCGCCTAGGCGCGGGCGCCGCCGACCTGCCCACCCTGGACGCCATCGTCGAAGGCCTGCTCCGCACGGCCAAACCCCTCCTGCCCTTCATCGGCGACACCCAGAGCCATCTCGTGGCGGCCTGGGAGCGCGGCGACCGCATCCTCTTCGAAGGCGCCCAGGCCGCCCTGCTCGACATCGACCACGGCACCTACCCCTTCGTCACCTCCAGCAACTGCAGCCTGGGCGGCCTCTTCACCGGCACCGGCCTGTCCCCCAAGGCCCTCGACAAGATCCTCGGCATCGCCAAGGCCTACACCACCCGCGTCGGCTCCGGCCCCTTCCCCGCCGAGATGCACGACGCCATCGGCGAGCGCCTGCGCGACGTGGGCAAGGAGTTCGGCACCACCACGGGCCGGCCCCGCCGCTGCGGCTGGTTCGACGCTCCCATCACCGCCCACGCCTGCCGCACCAACGGCGTGGACGGCCTGGCCATCATGAAGCTGGACGTGCTGGACGGCCTGGACGAGGTGGGCCTCATCGTGGGTTACCGCACCGGCGAAGGCACCCTCACCACCAAGCTCCCCAGCTGCGCCGCCGACTGGAAGGAACTGAAGCCCGAGGTGAAGTACTTCAAGGGCTGGGCCAGCACCCGGGGCGTCACCAAGCACGGCGAGCTCCCCGCCGAGGCCCACGCCTACCTCGAAGCCCTGGTCGAAAGCGTCGAAGTGCCCATCGCCTACCTCAGCACCGGCCCCGATCGCCAGGAGGGCTGCGTCTACCCCGGCACCTTCCTCGAGCCGCTGCTGGCTTGACCAAAACGCCCTTCACGGGCACACTGATCGTCCTGCCCATTCAGGCATCGCACGCTCGCGTGCACCGCGCGCTCGAGGGCACGCGGGCCTGGAACCACCGGCAAGGGCCCTTAGCTCAGCGGTAGAGCAGCGGCCTTTTAAGCCGTTGGCCGCGGGTTCAAATCCCGCAGGGCCCACCAAGTTCCACCCCATGGGGCTATCGTCTAGGGGTCAGGACACCGCCCTTTCACGGCGGTAACACGGGTTCAAATCCCGTTAGCCCTACCAGTAAACAAAGCACTTAGGCCCGGGAAACCGGGCCTTTTGCTTGTCCGTGTCCAAACCGTGTCCAAAACATGTTCCCGAATACCAGCGTCCCTGAATGCACTTGTGTGTACGATCCCTCGGATCGAGTAGTGTCCAGAAGTTTCTGTAAGTCCTCGACGGTAAGTAGTGTCCAGAAGTTTCTGTAAGTCCTCGACGGTAGGCGGATCGCAGTGAATGCAGGGGGTCAGCGAAGGGAGGGCGGAGCCCGACCGAAGCAGACCCCCTGCGGCGCTTGGCTCATGCCCCCTCCGGCTTCAGCCAGGTGATGCCGGTCCAGCGTTCGTGCTTCTCCAGCAGGGCCCTCTCCTCCTCGGCCCGCTCTCGGCTGCTGGCCTGGAGGATCATCCGAAGGTCCTCGCAGAGGGCGGCCTTGTCCACGTCCCGCGCCAGATCCAGGGCTCGTCGCATGAAGTGGGTCTGGCACTCCTGCCACATGGATCCCGGGAAGGCCTCCTCGATTCCCTTCACCAGCCCCTCGTGTGCATCGGAGACGACGAGTTCCACTCCGGTGAGTCCCCGGTCCTTCAGCCCCTGGAACAGTTCCTTCCAGGCCCGCCCCGTCTCGCTGGACCAGTCCAGCCACCCCAGAACCTCCCGCTGGCCATCCGGCGTGACGCCTGCGGCCCAGAGGAAGGCCCGGCTCGTCACCCGGTGATTCTCCCGAACCTTGTCGAAACGGGCATCCACCAGGAGGTAGCGGTACCTCCCCAGGGGCCGCTCCCGGAAGGCGTTCACCTTCGGCTCGATGGCCTTCACCAAGTTCGACACCGTGCTGGCCGACATCTCGACCCCCAGCATCTCCTCCGCCAACTGCGCCACCTTCCGCGTCGAGACTCCCTTGATCACCATCTCGCCCAGGGTCGCCGCCAGCGCCTGCTCCGAGGTCTGCCAACGCTCCAGGCACGAGGGGAAGAACGACCCGTTCCGGGCCTGCGGCAGCCTCAGCTTCAGCGTCCCCATCCGCGTCCGAAGCTCTCGCTCCTTCAGTCCGTTCCTATACCCCCGGCGGTCATTGATCCAGACCACCTTCGCGCTCCGGTCCACGGCTGGGCCTGGACTCCCTGCCTTCTAGACCGCAGAGCATTCACCTCGGCCGGGTCTTCACCATGCTCCGGAGCACGGCCAGGAAGGCCGTCAGTGCAGGGGTCTCCTGACCGGCCAAGTGGACGGCGGAAGTCTCGGCAAACGCCTGTGGGCCGGAGAGCGAAACGAAGGAAACGCCCTCGTGGGCGAGCTTGCGGGCCGTCCCGGGGAGGAGGGACACGCCGAATCCCGCCGCGACATATCCGATGACGCTCTGCAGCTCCAGCGCGTGATGGGTGATGTCCGGACTGAACCCCGCCCGCAGGCAGGCGTCCAGAACCATGTTGGCGCCTCCGAGTCCCTGGTTCCTGGGACCGGCGATGAAGGAATCCCTGGCCAGGGCCTGGAGTGGGATGCGCCGGCGCGAGGCCAGGGGGTGCTCCGCCGGAAGCACAGCCACCAGTGGTTCGCGGGCGAAGAGAACCACCTGGAAATCAGGCGCTTCGCCAGGGGTGCGCATGAAGCCGATCTGGATCCGCCGCTCGCGGAGGGCGTCCGCTTGCTCCGCGGCGCTCATCTCCTGGAGGGCGATGGAGACCGCAGGGTGGCTGCTCCTGAAAGCCCGGAGCAGGCGGGGCAAGGCGTCTCCGAACGCCACCGAGCTCACCATGCCGATCGAGACTTGCCCCTCCTCGCCCTGGGCCATGCGCTGGGCCTGGAGGACAGCCCCATCCACCTGGGCGAGGATCGCCCGCGCTGAGGCCAGGAAGGCCCGGCCGGGCTCGGTGAGCGCCACATGGCGCTTGGTCCGGTGCAGGAGTTGGACGCCGATTTCCTCTTCCAGTTGCCGGATCTGCCGACTCAGCGGAGGTTGGGCGATGTGAAGCCGGGCCGAAGCCCGGCTGAAGTGGAGTTCTTCGGCCACGGCCACGAAATAGCGGAGGAGGCGGAGTTCCATTGATACCTTCAAGGTACTAATCATTACCAAAATAGATATTTCATATCCTAGTCCCGGTTCTCAAGAATGGAAGAGGCTTCGCGGCGAGGCCCCTGGACCTGGAACCCGTGCCACCTTCCGACGCAGCAGCCTCAGACCGGCCAGACCAGGTCCGGCTCTGGATGATCGCCGCCAGCGTCATGCTGGCCACCTTCATGGTCGTGCTGGATTCCTCCGTCGCCAACGTCGCCCTGCCCCACATCGCCGGGAACCTGTCCGCCGCCACGGATGAATCCACGTGGGTTCTGACCAGCTATCTGGTGTCCAACGCCATCATGCTCCCGGCCACGGCCTGGATCACCCGGCGCTTCGGGCGGAAGCGGCTGATGATGGCCTCCATCGTGGTGTTCACCGCCGCTTCCCTGCTCTGTGGCATGGCCGTGGACATGCCGATGCTCATCACGGCCCGCATACTCCAGGGCATCGGAGGCGGCGGGATGCTGCCGCTCTCCCAGTCCATCCTCCTGGAAAGCTTCCCGCCCCAGCAGCACGGCACGGCCATGGCTGTCTACGGCGTGGGCATCGTGGTCGCTCCGGTGATCGGACCCACACTCGGCGGTTGGATCACTGACAGCTTCTCCTGGCGATGGATCTTCCTCATCAACCTTCCGGTGGGCATCCTCGCCCTGTTCATGGCCGAAACCTTCATCGTGGATCCCCCCTACCTGAAGCGGGCCGCCAGCGGCGCCATCGACGCCCTCGGGCTCATCCTGATGGCCGTCTGGGTGGGGTCCCTCCAGCTGATCCTGGACAAGGGGCAGGAGGTGGACTGGTTCGACGCGGCCTGGGTCTGCTGGCTGGCCGGGGCCACCGTCCTGGCACTCGCGGCCTTCATCTACCGGGAGTTCAGCCACCGTGAGCCCATCGTGCAGCTGCGCGTGCTCGGCAACCGCAATTTCGCCACAGGGACGCTCATCACTGGCATCTACGGCGTGGTGCTGTACGGCTTCACGGCCATGCTCCCGCTGTTCCTCCAGACCCTGCTGAAGTATCCGGCCTTCCAGAGCGGCATGGCCGTGAGCCCCCGGGGAATCGGCTCCATGCTCGCGATGATCGTCGTGGGCAGGCTCACCCGCGTGGTGGACAACCGCTTGCTGCTGGCCAGCGGCTTCGGCGTCCTCAGCCTTTCCGCGTTTCTCCTGAGCCAGGTGAACCTGGACATCTCCATGACGTCGGTGATCCTCCCGAACCTGCTGAACGGCTTCGCCACCGGCTGCATCTTCGTCCCCCTCACCACCATGGCCATGGGCGGGCTCCACAAGGAGGAGATCGGCAATGCCGCCGGCATCTACAACCTGATGCGGAACCTGGGCGGCAGCATCGGAATCGCCTCCATCATGACCCTCCTCGTGCGGGGCACCCAGACGCACCGGACCTACCTGGTGGCCAACGTGGTGGATGGCAACCCCGCCGTGGCCCTCCATCTCCGGGGCCTGGAGGGCAAGCTGGTGATGGCGGGCTCCAGCGGGTACGCCGCCCACGAGAAGGCCCTCGGCATGCTCGACGGCCTCATCCAGCAGCAGTCCTCCTTCTCCGCCTACGTGGACAACTTCCGCCTGCTCGGATTCCTCGCGTTGGCCTGCGTCCCACTCGTCCTCCTGTTCAGGATTCCGAAGGAACGCACCCACCCCGGCCCGGAGATGATCTCCGAGTGACCCCGGCCCTCCCAGTCTTGAGGCTTCACGCCCTCCAGGTGCTGTCGGCGGCCTTCCTCACCTCCGGCCCACCCGCCGCGGCCTCCCTTGATTCGCGGCCCCCCTTGGTTCAAGGCACCAGGCACTGCGTTCAGGAACCACCCGTGGACAGGATGAAGCACCGGGTGCAGGCTTACCCCCTTGCACCGGGACTGCGGTGCATGGGGAGCCATGCCATGTCAGGTAGGGAAGACGAAGGTACCGTTCTGCGGACCCTGGCCGAGCTGTACCCCACCCTCAAGGACCTCAGGGCGGCCGCACCTCCGGAGGCGGCGCGGTTTCTAGCCCACACCCGCACGAACTCCGAGGACTGGCCCACCGAGTCCCTGATCGAGGGATACCTGGATGCCGTTCCCTGAGGCCGAGGCGCTGCCCTCTCTGTGGGCCCCCGCTGTAGGCCTTGGCGGCGAAGCTGGCCTGAGGCCGGGTTCTCCCGCGCCAGCCTCAGGGCCAGCGATAGACCACGGAATTGATGCTCATGCCCGCGCCCACGGATGCGAACACGACGAGGTTGCCGCTGGCCAGGGTGTGGCCCTCCAGCTGGCCCCGCACCACCAGGTCGAGGAGGGTGGGGACGGTGGCCACGGAGCTGTTGCCCAGCCAGGAGACGGTCATGGGCATGATCCCCTTGGGCAGTTCCGCGATGCCGTAGAGCCGGAAGAGCCGCTTGAGAATGGCTTCGTCCATCTTCCCGTTGGCCTGGTGGATCAGCACTTTGTCCACCTGCTCCAGGGAGAGGCCCGCCCGCTCCAGGCTCAGGCGCACCAGGCCCGGCACGGTGGCGATCGCGTACTCGTAGAGCTTCCGTCCCTGCATCTTGATGTAGAGCTGGCCATCGGCGCGGTCAAGGTCGAAGGACCGGCCCATTCGCAGCAGCTCGGCATGGTCAAGGGTGTCGGACCGCGTCGCGTGCGCGAGGATGCCCACGGGCTCGTCGTGGGCCTGGGCCTCCAGCACCACGGCCCCGGCGCCATCCGCATAGATCAGGCTGTCCCGGTCGCAGGGATCGGACACGCGGGAGAGGGTTTCGGCGCCGATCACCAGGGCCCGCTTCGCGTCCCCCGACCGCAGGAAGTAGTCGGCCTGGATCACGGCCTGGAGCCAGCCGGGGCAGCCGAAGGGCAGGTCGTAGGCCACGCAGAAGGGGTTGGCGATGCGCAGCCTCGCCTTGACCCGCGCGGCCAGGGTGGGGACCTGATCGGACTGAAGGCTGCCCGCCGTCACGTCGCCGAAGTTGTGGGCCACGATGAGGTAGTCCAGGGTTTCCGGGTCGATGCCGGCCGAGGCCAGGGCCTTCTCCGCGGCTTCGAGGGCCAGATCCGAGGCGACCCGATCTTCCGACGCATAGCGCCGCTCGGCGATCTCGGTGATCTCCTGGAACTTCGCCACCATCCGCGCCGTCTCGCCCGCGGGATAGGGTCGCCCTTCCCCCTCGAAGAAGGCATGCTCCAGAAACGCGTCATTCGGGACATGGCGCGGGGGAAGGCAGCTGCCCGTGCCTGTGATGACGCTGCGTACCTGAGCCATCCGTTCCCCCTGCGGCGATCGAGCCCTACATGCTGGAAGTAACCAGTCTACTTCCGTTCACTTCCAGGTCGCCGCCGGAGTGTTTCTTCCGCCGCTCAGAGGAGACCGGCGAAGGTCGCGCCCCCGTTTCACCAGACCTGGGTCAGCTGTGGGGAGGTACGGACCAAGGTCCCAGGTGGCTTACCGAAACCATCCCGCAGAGCAGGGATCTCGCCTGGCGGACGGAGGACCCCGCGGCCCTCGCGACGGCGGCCCTCACAGGGATCTGTCACATCCCGCGGCCTTCACGGCGCGACTGTGGAGAGGGGGTTCATCTCTCCCAGCGTCACCTCAACTCGATTCATGAAAGAAGTCGATCCAATTTGGCGCTGGCGCCCAGTAGGGGCGGACTTCACGCAGGGGCTGATCAGCAGGCTTGTTGGGTCTGCCCAAGTCCCTAGTTGTTCATTTCCCCAGATACCGCTTCACGTCCTCGACCATGGGGCCCACGGCCATGACGGCTTCGGCGATCTTCATCCGGGAGACGCTGAAATAGATGGCCCAGTCGCGCAGTTCGTAAGGCTCGTGGACGTTGATCCATTCCTGCTTCACTTCCTGCTTCACTTCCTGCTTGACTGAGCCCCGGGTTTCCAGGTTTTCAGGCACAAATCCTCCCAGGAATGGGCGTGGAACAATTGCGTGGGACTCCATTGGAACCCTCCATGAAGCGGATCCTAGCAGTGGCTCGCGGAGGCGGGGCGAATTCCGGCCGAACGGTAGGTTTTCCCCCCTGAACGGATGTCTGCCCGACCGGGGATCCCTTATGGGCCTTGACCGGACTAGGTGGTCGGGTGTCCAGACAGACGCGCGAGGTGGGAGTCGTACAGACGGGTCAGGAATTCCATGAGGACCCATTCGTTTTCCCGGGGATTGGCCCGCAGCAGGCGGTTGAGGTGCATGTGCGCCAGGCTGCCGGCGATGCGTGGCAGATCCTCCTGCAGCAGGCCCTGGTCGGCGGCTTCCCGTAGCCGCGGCAGGGCGCCGAGCTCGGGGCCGCACGGTGAGTCCAGTGACAGGGGAAACCCAGCCGCCAGTTCCTTCCGCAGGTTCCGGAACGTCGCGCCGATCTGCGCGCTCATGGGCCCGGTGTCGCCGAACTCCTTCCGGAAGCTGCCCCGGGTGGCCTGGGCCAGCTCTTTGCGCGCGCGGATGCTCAGGCCCAGGGCCGCCCAGATCGCATCCGCATCGCGGAGACCGGCGCGCCAGCGCTCCTCCTGCGTCAGGCCGGCCACGAGGCGGGACAGGGTCTGTTGGCTGTCGGCCCAGAACCACGCCTCGGCCAGGGCGAAGCCGGCCGGCCCGCCGTAGCGCTCGACTTCCGGTTCGAAGGTGTCCACCTGCCATTTCCAGAGCAGCCCCGCCTCCCGGTAGGGCTCCAGGTGCTGGTGCAGCCGGGGCAGCAGCTCCGCGAGCAGGGGCCCGGAATGGCCATGGAAGCGGAGGCGGAGGTGGGGCTCGGGATCGCGGTACCGGATGAAGTGCCAGCGGTCCCAAAGGCTCTGCGCTTGCGTCAGACGGAGGAGCGGGTCCAGTTCCACCAGCAGCCGGTCCGCGCTGGCCGGCCCGCAGTAGAGCTTGAGGTAGAGCCATTCCGAACCTGGCGGGATAGGCCCGGACCGCGGGAATCGGGGCCGGTGATGGGAGGGTAAGCGGTGGGAGGACCGGCGGTGGGAGGGCCGGCGCCCTGGGCTGAGGCGGGGTAAGCGCCTCGAACGGGATGACCAGCTCGTGGGCGAACCGGCCCTCCGGCGCCGTCACCAGGGCCTGATCGGGGGCCGGAAAACATTCCGTGAGGACGAAGCCCGAGCGCTGGGCCACGAGGTGGTGCAGCGTCTCCACCCAGAGCCCCTGGTCGAGGTCCACCAGCAGGCTGTTGTCGGCATCGGTGAGCGTGACGAACCGGGGCAGGCGCCGCTGTTCCCGCAGGGCCTGGAAGGCGCCCCAGGCCCCGTCGCCGGAACCCGCCAGGGCCGCTTTCAGTTCCCGGGCTTCGATCCGCCAGCGCGCCTTGCTGAGGATATGGCGACCGCGGGTGACGCGCGGCAGGAACGGCTGCTCGGTCAGGGCCCCCCAGGACCACCCGCCCGCGCGGCCGTCCTGATCCTGCAGGTGCGCCAGGAACCGGTAGACCACGGGGCCGCGGGTGAAGTTGTGCGCCGAGGACAGACGGGGGAGCACCTCGCGCCCCAGCCGCGCCGAGGCCAGCAGCACGCGCTGGCCGCGCACGGTCAAACGCAGGTCCGAGGGAGGGAGCGTGTGCGCGGACGCCACACCGGAATTAGCCAGGAAGGGGATCTCGTAGTCCCGCAGGGCGGGTCGGGCCAGGACGTTGCCCATCCGGCCTTCGGGCACATGGACCACTTCGGCGAACACCGCCTCGGGGCGCGTGGCCTCCTCGGTCCGCAGGTGACGTTGCAGGGAGTCCTGCAGGTCGGGATCCCCGGAGGCGAAGCGCCCCAGCCACCGCGCGGCGGTGGGGCCCGAATGGTGCTCCATCCAGAACTGGAACTCGCCCCGGTCCAGGGCGGCGGGACTGGCGGCCGCCAGGCTGGTCAAGGCGGCGAAGGAAGTTGGAAAAGGCTGCGGCTCCGGGTTGCTGAGGGCTTCCACATCGGCATCCGTCAGTTCCCAGACCGACGTTCCCTGCCACCTGGGCAGCTGCGCGAGGAGGAACCGGTCCCGCCGGGTAAGCCCAGGCGCAGGCGTGGCGGTCTGGAAGGGCAAGTCCTCCAGCAAGGAGCCCTCCAGCGGGGGCGCCCCGTCGAACCCGATCCCGCTTTCCTCGTCCAGCACCTCCAGCAGCGGCAGCCAGCGCGTTCCGTACCGCTCGGTAAAGGCCGTCCGGAATCGCTCCAAAGGGCCCTCCGGGCGGGGCGGGGTCAGGCGACGCAGCGTGTCCGCCCCCTCTTCCAGAGCGCGACGAACCACCGGCGACAGGGTCAGCTCGGCGGCCGGGCGGAAGAGGTCCACCTGGAGGACATCCCGGGTATCTGTGGGAAGGCCCAGCGCGGCCATGGACGCCACCAGGCTGGGATGCCCGCCCGGGTGCGCCCCGACGGGGGCCTCCCCGAGGTGTTTCAGCTCCCGGCCCAGCGTCACCAGGGGTTCGGCCCGTGGGGCGGTGCTCGGGTCGGCCTGCAGAGCGGAGATCACATGGCCGAGGGGATCGGGACTGGTCAGCGGGGGATGGAGCTCCGCGCCAAGGAGCTGCGCCTGGATGATCTGCTCGAGAAAGGATCGGGCCTCGGCCGGTGGCACCTGCAAGTGCTGGGCCAGGCTCATCGTCAGGTCGTCCAGACGAGCCCCCGGTTCCGCCTGCTGCAACGCGAAATCGAGATGCGGTGTGGCTTCCACCGCCTCCAGGTGATAGGTGCGCCCCGTTCCGGGTTGGTCCCTGGCTTCCAGGTGCCGGTACCAGCCCGCGTAGGCGTAGATGCTGGAGTTGGGCCGGTAGCGCAGCCGCGACCGCACCTCCGGCTCACGTTCGAGGTGGTCCACCAGGGTTTCCAGGACGCCCCAGTCGAGCCGCACCGCCTTGCGGCACGCCCCCCAGGGGCCCAGTGCCAACCGGCTCGCAGGCCCCCAGGCGCCCGTGGTCACCCCGGCAAAGAGGCCGAAGGGCGTCGCGCGGTGGCTCATCCGGCTGAGGTATTTCACCAGGGCCCGCTCCACGCCACGGGCCGCGGCGGGCTCGAGAGTGCCCTCCAGCCAAGCGTCCAAGCGCAAGGCCAGATCCGGAGACGCAAGGACTAAGGCTTCGCGCACGGCGTCGCGGCGGACCAGCTCCCGAAGGGTTTGGCGCAAGGCCTCCGGGTCGGATGGGTGGTCGGAAACGAACGCGTCCAGCGGCAGACTCGGGCTGCGAAGCACAAAGAAGTCAGCGGTTTGGCAAGTCGGCTGCGGAGGCATGGACAGGCTGCTTTCTCAGGGGTAACCGTTCAGGAGAACACGTCCCGATCAAGTGGAACATCGAAACCCCGAATGGTGGCACTTGGGGGGCCCAACGGTTGGAGGTGTGTTTACATACCGTTTATGGAAATGCGTTGGCTGGCGTTCAGGTTGGGCTCACAAACAAGGTCGCGCCCCGCGGCGTTACCTGGGAGTTCCCATGAACACCACCCTTTCCTTCCGCAAGGAATCCATTCAGCGCTCGAGCCATGCCAGCGAAGCAGCGAATCATCCCGTTGGCTTCACCGAGGCCCAAGGTTCGAAGCATGCCCGTGACCACCGGCCGATCACCCTCACCACTTCGCTCACCACAGTCTTGTGACCGCCAACCAGGGTTCGCTGAGTCGGGTGCTGGTAGGGTCATGGGCTCGGCAAAACCCTGGGATTCCGCGTTTCCACTGGCCAAGAATTGGCGATCCATCGGGGTCTGTTATTCGCTCTGGGCCCTCCTCCTCCTGTACGACCATTGGACCTCCCATCGGATCGGGTCGGTGTGGTGGTTGGCCAACGCCTTCTCCTCTCCGCTCACGCACATCGGGGCTTTCGCATTCCTGGCGCCACTCCCCTGGATCCTGCCCCGCCGGCTCCCCTCTCCCTGGAACTTCGTTCTGGGATTCACCCTTTCGGTGCTTGCCTGTGAATTCCTCGCCGCACTGCTGCCGCTTTTCGATGCATGGCTACTTACCCGCGGAGGTTTCCGATTCAATCCGGGTAAGCTCGTGCAACTTTACGTTTCGCTCGTGGGGCCAGCCATGATGGTCGTCGGAGGACTGGTCGCGGCGCGGGCGCGCTCGGAGGAGCTTCGGGAGGCTTCCCAGGCGGAAGCCCAGGTCGCCAAGAACCAGCTGCTCCAGAGCCAGATCCACCCGCATGTGCTGTTCAACGCGTTGAACGGCCTGGCCGAGCTCGTCCACAAGGACGCCAGGGCCGCCGAGAATGCCATCCGGCACCTGTCCGACCTGCTCCGGCGCATCCTCGTGGCTTCGGAGCACATGCGGCTGCCCCTCGGGGAAGAACGAATGATCGTCGCGGATTACCTGGCGCTGGAATCCATCCGGCTGGGAAACCGCCTCCGGATCACCTGGGAGTGGGACGAGGGTCTCGACTCCATCGAGGTCCCGCCCTTGCTGTTACAGCCGCTGGTGGAAAATGCCATCAAGCATGGCATCGCGCCCAGCATCCCGGGCGGCGACCTGATCCTCCGGGCCCGGGCCAAGGATGGGGCGATCTTCCTGGAAGTCTGGAATTCGGGGCAGCCCTTCCCAATCAACGGCAACAGCATTGGCATCGGCGTGAAGAACCTGCGCTCGCGGCTGGCCCTGCACTTTGGCGGCGGCGCCCGGTTGTCCATCGGCCCCTCCGGCCAGGGCACGCTCGCCTGCATTCGTTTCGAGGCAACCCAAGTAGAATTCAGCCATGAACCAGCTGAAGGCCCTGGTAGTTGACGACGAGCCGCTGGCACGGGAGCGGCTCTCCCGGTTACTCAAGGAAGCGGGCTGCGCGGTCGTGGGTGACCTCGGCGACGGCGTGGCCCTGCTCCATTGGCTGAAAGAGCCAGGAGCGGTCGACGTCATCTTCCTGGACATCCAGATGCCCGGCCTCAGCGGGCTGGAAGTGCTGGCCGAGGTGTCCGATTGTCCTCCCGTGGTCTTCGTGACGGCCTTCTCTTCCTACGCTGTGCAGGCTTTCGAGCTCGCCGCCGTGGACTACCTGCTGAAACCGGTGTTCGAGGATCGCCTGGGCAAATGCCTGCAGCGCCTGCGGGACCGGCTGATCCGGCCCCTCAGCCCCTCCGAACTGAAGACGCTCCTGCCGCCCCCCATCCGCTTCCCCATCCGCGCCGGCGATGGAGAGGTCTACATGGAATTGGAACTGGTCACCCACTTCGAGCTGGAGAGCGATCGCATCTGGGCCTGCCGCGGCCAGAACCGCTATTTGACGCGCTGGGCCTCCCTGGCGGAAGTGGAACAATCCTTCCCGGACGACGGCATGCTCCGCATCCAGCGCCATCTGCTGCTGCGCCCCCGCATGGTCAAGGGGATCCGCCCAACCACCGTGGGGCGCATCAAGGTCCTGGTCGCGCCCAATGTGGAACTGATCGTCAGCCGCGCCATGACCCCCCGGACGAAGGAATGCGTCCGAACCGGAGGGCTTTGATACCAAGTCATCATCAAGGATAGAGATCCACCACGGAGCCACGGAGTCCACAGAGATGTCACGGAGCCCCGGACCGGCTTGATACCAAGTAGCGTTCAAAAAGAGAGCTTCATCACGGAGATACCGAAGCCACAGAGGAGGCACGGCCTCCGTGGTCCTCCGTCATGGGCAGGCCGAAGGCCGCTTCCGGCTAGGCCGGAAGCCACGGGAGGCGCCGGGCCCGGATCCTCTTGGGGCATCCGGGTCCGGCGCCTCCTGTGTGCCCATGCTCCGTGGCTCCGTGGTGGATCTTTTACCATTGAAGGCGAACCGGCATCAGTGGGTTTTCGCCACCGGCTCCACGAAGTTACAGGGCAGGCAACGGTGGAAGAACTCCCCGCGCCGGGTGCTGGGGATGATCCGCATGGGCTGGCCGCAGGTGGGACAAGGGGCCCCGTGGGCCTTGGGGGCGGGAGCCTCCTCGAGTTCGGTCACCACGCCGGCCACGAATCCGCGGATGTCGGCCATGAACGTGGCGCGGGTCTCCTCGCCACGCCGCATGCGTTCCAGGCGAGCTTCCCAGCTGCCGGTCAGTTCCGCGCTGCGCAGGGCTTCGGCGGGGAGGCCCTGGATGAGCCGGATGCCCTTGTCGGTGGGCAGCAGGACGTTGCGTTTGCGTTCGATGTAGGCGCGCTTGATGAGGGTTTCGATCATGTTGGCCCGGGTCGCGGGGGTGCCGAGGCCGCAGTCCTTCATGGCCCCCCGCAAGGCCTCGTCATCCAGTTCCCGGCCGGCGCCCTGCATGGCGGACAGGAGGTCGCCTTCGCTCATGCGCTTGGGCGGGGTGGTCTTGCCTTCCTTGGGATGCAGGGAGTTGACCGCGACAGCGTCGCCCTTCTTCACCACGGGCAGGCCACCCTCGCTGTCCTCCTCGGCGTCCTCTTCCGCCTCCGCGGGGTCCACCACCTTTTCCGTCTTCTTGCGGCGATGGGGCGGATCCACGGCGGACCAGCCCTCCTCCTTCACGACGGTGCCGTTGGTCTTGAAGGTCTCGCCTTCGACCTCCGTGAGGATGGTGGTCTTGGCCTCCACCCGGTCCGGGAAATAGGCTCCCAGGAGGCGTCGGGCGATGAGGTCGTAGATGCGCAGCTCGTCGCCCGCAAGGCCCCGGGCGGGCTTTTCGGTGGGCACCAGCGCCGCGTGGTCCTCCACCTCCTTGTCGTTGACGAAGCGCTTATCCAGCTTCACGGGCCAGCGCTTCCGGAGTTGGTCGAGGAAGGGCTGCAGCTCGGTGAGCTGGCCCTGGGCCAGGGCCTTGATCCACTGGGGCGCCTTCAGGGCATCGGCCTCGGTGAGGTAACGGCTGTTGGTGCGGGGGTAGGAGATGAGCTGCTTCTCATACAGGTTCTGCGCCAGGCCCAGGGTGCCTTCGGCGGTGAAACCGAAGCGCTTGTTGGCCTCCTTCTGCAGGGCCGTGAGGTCGTAGAGCAGCTCGGGTTTCTTCTTCTCGGTGCGGCCCGTGGCGCTCCGGATCTTCCCGGGCTTGCCTGCCAGGGTCGCCGCCAGCGCCTGGACCTCCGCCTCGGTGGCGAAGCGCTCCTGGACCTGACCCTCCTGCTCCTTGAACCAGCGGCCCTCGTAATCCCCGTTGGGGTGGGCGAACCGGGCCCGGAGCGTCCAGAAAGGCTGAGGCTTGAAGTCGCGGATTTCCAGTTCGCGACGCACCAGCAGGGCCAGGGTCGGCGTCTGGACCCGCCCCACGCTCCACACGCCGTCCTCCGCCCCCGCGCGCCGCATACGCAGGGTCTGAGCCCGGGTGGCATTGATGCCCACCAGCCAATCCGCCTCCTGGCGGCTGCGGGCCGCATCCCGAAGGCCGCTGTAGGCCTCGCCGGGTTTCATGATGGCGTAGGCCGCCTGAATCGCCTCCGGGGTGAGGCTGGAAGTCCAGAAGCGTTGGACGGGCTTGGCACAGCCCGCCAGGCGATAGACGAGATCGAAGATCAGCTCCCCTTCCCGCCCGGCGTCCGTGGCGTTCACGACTTCGGTGATGTCCGCCCGGTTGAGGAGGTTCGCCACCACGTCGAACTGCTCCTTCGTCTGCGCGATGGGCGCGTAGCGGAAGGGCTCCGGAAAGATCGGCAACCGGTCCCAGCGCCAGGCCTTCCAGGCAGGATCGTACCCTTCGGGATTCAGGGCCTCCACCAGGTGCCCCACGCACCACGTCACCACCAGCCCGTTCCCCTCGATGAGGCTCCGCCCCCGCCCGGGCAGGCCCAGGGCTTCCGCCAGGGCGCGGCCCATGCTTGGTTTCTCGGCGATGATCAGACGCAGGGTGACTCCCGGGCGTGCTTCCCATTGTAGATGGGTGATTCCGGGTTCTAGAGTCCCAGCGCCCTGGGCAGTCGCGGGCTGGAGATGAGGTCGAGAAATACCGCCCACCGCCGAGCCGGATCCGCGACCGTTCCCCCCTGCCGCTCCACCCAGTTCCGGACCAGCTGCTCGCCCAGGTTGTAGTTGATGACGTAGCTGCGGTAGGTGTCGATGAACCGGAGGCGTTGGGCGGCCTGGGCCTCGGTGCGCAGGGAGTAGCGGACCAGGAAGGCCTCGGCCTGGGCCCGGTCGAGGTGGCCATCCAGGTAGCCGCGGGCGGCTTCGTTGTCGGCGAAGGCCAGCACCTTCATCTCGGCCTGCACCCGCGACCAGCGCTCGGCCTCCGAAGGATCGAGACCCGCCAAAGGGAAGAGCACGTCGCGCTCGAAGGCCAGCCGTTCCTCGCCGGGGAAGGCTACCTCGATGCCGAAGTTGGCCGTGCCTTCGGCGATGAGGGACTGGGGCGAGAACAGCGGATAGATCGTGAATTCCACCCAGCCCCGACCCTCCGGCGCGGCCTGCGCGAACCGCTGCTCCAGCAGAGCGTTGTAGACATGATGGCCCGGGTAGCCTTCGTGGGCGGCCAGGTCCAGGGCCCGGTCCATGGCGATGGGCAGGTCCAGGTTCACCTGGATCACGGACGTGCCCCCGCCCTGGTACCAGTTGTAGGCGGACCAGGACTTGCCGGTGACGTATTCCACGCGGAAGTGGTCGGAGGCCGGCAACAGCGCGTGCTGGCGGGTCCGCTCGCGGGCCTCGGCGATGGCCGCCTGGAAGACCGCGTCGACGCGCTCGGTGGGCACCAGGATGCCAGTGCGGGCCTTCTGGTAGCGCTCCTGCACGGAGCCGCTGCCAGCGAGCAGGCGATCCAACCGGGCGAGGGCCGCTTCGAATGTGGCCTCGGGCAGCTGGGGCGGGCGGACCTGGTAGAGGGCTTCGGCTTCATCATCAAAGCTGAAGCGGTGGCCCTCCAGGCGGGCCAGGTGGGCCGCCACGGCTCCGAGTTGCCCGAGCAGGTAGTTCCGGCGCAAAGCCTCATCGGCCTGCGCCGCCGCAGCCGTGACGCCGGCCAGAATCCTCGCAGCCTCGGCCTGCAGCTCGGCGAGGGGACGCGGAGCCCCGGCCTCCGCGGTGGCCTTCCAGACCCTCGGCCCGTAATAGGCGTCCACAAAATCGGGGTCGTGGCGCCCCACCGCCAGCACCAGGTTCACGTAGTCCGCGGCCCACTCCGAAAGCGCCATCTCCGTCCAGCCTCCCCGTGCTTGGAATGTACCCGGTTTGGTGGGCGGATCGCTCACTCCCCCCGCAGCACCTCCATGGGCTTGGCGTTGAGCACCCGGAAGTTCCCGGCCACGCCCACCACCAGCGTCAGGGCCGCCGACGCCGCCATCAGGAGGAGGCCCAGGCCGATGCCCGGATGGGTCGGCAGCTCCAGCACCCGGCTGGTGTAGATCCTCGCCAGGCCCCAGGCCAGGAGGGTGGCCAGGAACGCGGAACTGCCCCCGAGGACGAGGAATTCCCAGGCCAGGCTGCGCAGCAGGGTGCCGTGGGACGCGCCCATGGTGCGCAGCATCGCCAGATCCTTCTGCCGCCCCAGGCGGCCGGCGATGAGGCTGGCGACCAGCACCAGCAGGGCGGACGCCAGCATCAGGGCCGCCAGGGCGCGGGTGATGAGGGCGATGATGTCCAGCACCCGTCCCACCTTCGCCACGACATCCGTCACATCGATCAAGGTGACATTCGGGAAGTCCCTGGCCATGGCCGCCTGGATGCGCGCCTTGGCCGTCGGATCGGCCTCAGTCGCCAGCAGGTGGACCGTCGGGGCGCCCCGCAACAGGGAGGGGTGCATGACGATGAAGAAGTTGGGCTGGAAGCTCTGCCACATGACCTTGCGCAGGCTGGTGACCCTTCCCGTCACGGCGTTGCCCGACACATCGAAGGTCAGCACGTCGCCAAGCTTGGCGCCGATGGAATCGGCGAAGCCCTGTTCCAGCGAAAGCTCGTCCGCCTGCGCGAGCCCCGGCTGCCAGAAGCGTCCCGCGACCACGCTCTCGGAGGCCCCTGGCCGATCCCGCCAGGTGAGGTTCTGCTCGCGATTGCGAAACCCTTCCCCACGCGGGGCCTCGGGAGCCTCATCCCGGCCCTTGGATCCGGCCTCGCGCACGGGCTTCCCGGCGATGGCGGCGAGCCGGGCCCGCACGATGGGCGCCTCCATGGGGTTCCGCCCGGTCTCGGCCTTCAGCCGGGCGACGACCTGGTCGCGCTGGGAGGACTGGACGTCCAGGAAGAACAGGTTCGGCCGGTTTCCGGCCCCCTGTTGCGACGCCAGGGGGGCGACGATGTCGTCCTTGATGAACTGGGTGGCGGTCGTCAGGAAGACGGCCAGGCCCATCACCGCCATCATCAGCGCCGTCAGGCCCCGGCGGGCCCCCAGCTGGCCGAAGGCCAGGCGCAGTGAGAGCGGCATCGCCTTGGCCGAGCGGCGGTAGATCCACAGCAGCAGTTGCGCCGCGGCGAAGAGCAGGAGGAACAGCACGGCCATGCCCAGCGCGGTACCGAGGCCGACCGCCCTGCTGGGGGCATTGCGGATGATGAGGAGCACCGCCAGCAGGAACGCCAGCCCGGCGCAGGCCCGGCTGAGCCAGACCCGCCCCCCATGCAGGTCCGCGCCCTCCCGCAGCAGGGTGAGGGGTTTCACATCCCCCAACCGCACGAGGGGTGGCAGGGTCAAGAGGGCGATCATGCCCACCGCCAAGGCCGTCTCCAGGAGGGGCGGCGCGGCGGCAGTGCCCTGGCGGATCACGGCCGGCAGCAGGTCCCCCAGCCAGCGGGGAATCGTGGCCGCCACCCCCAGCCCCGCCGCCAGGCCCAGGGCCAGGGCGACGGCCAGGAGCAGCATCGTCAGCAGCCCGTAGATCCGGGCTGGTTCCATGGGCGCGGCCCCCAGGCAGCGGAGGATGGCCGCGTCCCGGGCGCGCGCCTCCAGGAAGGCCGTGAGGATCGCCCAGGCGCCCAGCATGGCCAGCAGCAGGGTGGCGAGGCCCAGCTGCTGGACGAAACGGTTCAGGTTCCGGATGGGCCGGGCGAGGGCGGTGGCCGCTTCCTCATGGCTGCGCAGGCGCAGCCGCTGGCTGGCGGCGCGGATGAGCGCCTCCAGATCCTTGCGAACCCGGGTGGCATCGGCCCCGGGGGACAAGGTCAGGAGCAGGCGTCCCGTGAAGCGCGAGTGCTGCGTCAGGAGGCCAAGGCGCTCGGCGTCCGCACGATCGATCAGGATCCTGGGCCCCAGGGTGAAGGCGCTGGCCTGGCGGCTTTCATCCAGGATGATGACCCCACCCACGGGCAACGTTCCATCCCCGACGGACAGGGCCGACCGGGTGGCGAGGGTCGGCTGGGGCCGGGGCTGAAGGCCCCAGGCGTCCGCCAGGCCCCGCTCGACGAAGATGGCTCCGGAGCCGCCGACCTTCGCGCCGCCACTCTGGCCAGCGACCTGGAGATCCAGCTTTCCGACCAGGGGATAGGACGCATCCACCGCCCGCACTTCCACGAGGCGGCTGAGGATCGCCGCCCCCTCCCCCGTGTGCGCCATGCTCACCAGGTCGTAGACGAGGCTGTGCCCCTGGATGCCCGGCAGGTCAACCGCCTGGTGGAGCACCTCGTCCGGGAAGGTGCCCGGGGACGAAATGGAGTAATCCGCCCCGAGCAGGGACCTGGACTCGGCGCGGATGCCGCTGAGCACCCGGGCGCTGAATCCGTAGGTCGCGAAGAAGGCCGCGAAACCGACGGCCAGACAGAGGGCGATGACCAGGAGGCGGCCCTTCTGGCGGGACCCCTCCCGCAGGGCCATGCGAACCGCGAACCTCATGCCACGCCCGCCACGATCCGGCCCCGTTCCAGGGCGATGTGGAGCCCCAGGCGACCCGCCAGATGCGCGTCGTGGGTCACCAGCACCAGGGTCGCCCCGAGGTCGCGTTGCAGTTCCAGGAGCAATTCGAAGACCCGGTCCGCATTCACCGGATCCAGGGAGCCGGTCGGTTCGTCGCACAGAAGGATCGGGGGCCGCGCGACGATGGCCCGCGCCAGGGCCACGCGCTGGCATTCGCCCCCGCTGAGCTGCGCCGGCAGGTGCTCGGCCCGGTCCTGCAGGCCCACCCGGGCCAGCGCGTCCAGGGCCTTCGCTTCGGCCCCGGCCAGGCCCGCGATTTCCGCGGCGATGATCACGTTCTGCAAGGCGGAGAAATGGGGTAGCAGGTGGTAGGCCTGGAAGACGAAGCCCAGGTTCTGGGCCCGGAAACGCGACAGGGCCAGTTCACTGAGGCCGGTGATGACCTGCTCGTTCACGACCACTTCCCCGGAGGTGGGTTGGTCCAGGCCCGCCATGAGGCCGAGCAGGGTACTCTTGCCGCTGCCGCTGGGCCCCTGGATGGCGACCGAACGTCCCGGCGGGAATCTCCAGGCTGACGTCCTGCAGCACCCGCAGCAGCTCGCCGGAGGGGGACACGAACGTCTTCGACACCGAGCGGATGGAGATCATGCGGCCCCCTCGCCATCAGACTAGCCTCCCCGCATTGATCCGGTCAGTGCACGGGCGCCCTGGGTCCTGCCATGCTGCAGGCATGAGAAAGGCCTGCCGCTCCGCCGTGCTTCTGACCGCCTTGATCGCACTGGCCAGTGCCTGCAACCGGAACGCCCCGGGACCGAGCTCCTCCGCGGCTCCCTCTGTCGCGCCTGAGCCCGCGCCACAGCCGACCATGGGCACCCTGGTGTTTCTGGGCGATAGCCTCACCGCTGGCCTTGGATTATCGAAAGAACAGGCCTTCCCCGCGCTCATCGACGCGCGGCTGCGGGCCGAGGGGCGACCCTGGAAAGTCGTGAACGCCGGTGTGAGCGGCGACACCACGGCGGGCGGGGCCGCTCGTTTGGATTGGATCTACCAGCAGAAGGTGGATGTGCTGTTCGTCTGCCTGGGGGCCAACGATGGGCTGCGCGGCATCCCGGTGGCGGAAACCGAACGGAACCTGCGGGTGATCCTGGACCGCGCCGGGAAGGAGGGAACCCGGGTGGTGCTCGCCGGCGTCCAGCTTCCGGAGAACTACGGCACGGCCTATCGGACCGCCTTCGCCGGGATCTTCCCCCGCCTGGCCAAGGCCTACCAGGTGCCCCTGCTCCCGTTCCTCCTCGAAGGCGTCGCCATGAATCCCCGGTTGAACCAGCCCGATGGCATCCATCCCACCGCCGAAGGTGCCCGCATCGTGGCGGACCATGTCTGGGCGGCCCTGGAGCGGACGCTCCGTGCCACCCCAGGCCGAGGGGCTCCAGAAGGGCCGACTCGCCGATAGCGGAGGGTTCTCTCAGCCTTCGTTTGATTTGATCGACGCGCTTGTTCATTTTGATGGGCCGGCTCCGTCCGTACTCACGCAAAAAGGCTTAAGTGCGGACAAGCAACCAACATAGCTTTTGGTGCCGTAAATGCTTCCCTCGGTTTGACATGGGGGATCTTTTCGATCCTTCACCTTCAGTGCTTGTCGAGGCACGTCTCTGGAGGACCCGCCGACTGAGTCTCCCCGTTCTGAAATCGCAATCCTCCACTCATCAGGAATCGTGAAAACCAACACCCCCGGTGGCACCCATGTTGAGCCCCTTCCGGGAGGCTCGGGGTCTGGTCCAGCTCCCCCGCCACCGCTGGGCCGATGGACCCGAATGCTCCGCTTGGCCCGGGCCCACCGCGGCAAGAGCCTCCTGCTCGGGTTGGCCGCGCTCGCCTTGATCGGGCTGGGCTGCATGGATGCCCTGCTCGCGGGACCGATGCAGCGCTGGGCCGAACGAACCATGAACGCGAACCTGAAGGGGTACACCGTCCGGATCGGGCGGGTCCGTCCCCACCTCTGGCGGTTCGCCTTTGATCTGGACGCTCTGGTGCTCAGGCAGAACACCCATCCCGAGCCGCCGGTGGCCGATTTCAGCGCCCTGCAATTCTCGCTGCTGATCCGGGACCTGCTCCGGTTCAAGGTGGCGGGAAATCTGACCATCGTGCGCCCCGCCTTGCACATCGACCTCGCTCAGATCGAGGAGGAGGTCAAAAGCCATGTGAGCTTGAAGGAGCGGGGGTGGCAGAAAGCCGTGGAATCCATCTTCCCCTTCAAACTCGACCAGGTGCAGGTCCAGGACGGCTCCGTGCTCTACCGTTCCGCCGAGGCGACCAACAAGCCGATCCAGATCACCAGGATCCACATGGTCACGACCAATGTGCGCAACATCGCCGTGTCGAAGAGCACCTTTCCTTCCCCGGTGGCCATGGAGGGCATCCTCTTTGACACGGGCAAGGTCTCGTTCAAAGGGGCGGCGGATTTTCTGCGTGAACCGTACGCGGCTGCCCGGGGCGAGCTTCACCTGGAGCAGGTCCCCCTGGATCGCTTGAGCCCCCTGGCACAGGACTACCAGCTGCAAACCAAGGGTGGATTCCTGTCCCTGAAGGGTTCCGTGGAATACACGCCCGAGGCCCAGAAGGCCCATGTCACGGAGGTTGTTTTCGATCATCTGCACGTGAACTACGTCACCAGCCAGGCCACCAAATCGATCGAAAGGCAGCACGCCAAGCAGGCCATCAAGCTGGCCAAGCGGGTGCGCAATGCCCCCAAGCTGTGGCTGGAAGTGGATTCGTTGAAGCTGAGAAACAGCCAGCTGGGTTTCGAGAACCTGGGAGCCACGCCTCACTACCAGGTGTTCATTTCAAGCCTGAGCCTCGACCTGCAACACCTGAGCAATCAGGTGGGCCTTGAGACCTCCCTGTTCCATGCCCAGGGGGCCTTCATGGGAAGCGGCCAGGCCACGCTCAAAGGCAAGCTCCGCTCGACCGCCAAGCCGGTGGATTTCAACCTGAGCCTCCAGGTCGAGGAAGCCAAGCTGCCGGCCCTCAATGACCTGCTGAAGGCCCATCTCGGTGTGGACGTGGCGGAAGGCCTGGTTTCGGTCTACACCGAAATCAAGGTGAAGGACGGGCGGGTCGAGGGCTACATCAAACCTCTGGTCAAAAACCTGAAGATCTACGATCGGCAAAAGGACCAGGGGAAACCCTTCGGCAAGCGGGTGAAAATGCATGTCCTGCAATTTTTCGCCACCCTGCTGAAGAACCGTGAGACCAAGGAAGTGGCCACGGTGATCCGCATCTCCGGTCCCACGGGCGGCCCCAAGACCAACGAGTGGGAAGTCATCCGCAAGCTCATCGGCAACGGCCTCTCCCACGCGATCCTTCCAGGCTTCCAGCCGGATCCCAAGACGGCGGTCCCTCCCCCTCCACCCCAGGCACCCAAGCCCGTTTCCCACTGAAGGGGTCCATCCTGGAGGCTCTAGTGAAAACAGACCCCAGGTGGACTCCATGACTGAACCCAACACGAAACCCAAGGTGGACACGGCCCGGGCCTGGCGGGAAGCCAGGGCCCTCCTGCGGCAGCACCGGGGCTCTCTGGCCCTGGGCCTGGTCCTCATGCTCGTCAGCCGCCTGGCTGGCCTCGTGCTGCCCGCCAGCACGAAATACCTGATCGACGAGGTCATCGGGAAGCACAACGGGCACCTCCTCATGCCCCTGGCGCTGGCCGCCGGCGTGGCCACCCTGCTGCAGGCGATCACCAGCTACGCCAACTCGCAGGTCGTGAGCGTGGCGGCCCAGCGAGCCATCATGGCCATGCGGCAGCGGGTCCAGGATCACATCCTCCGCCTGCCCATCCGCTACTTCGACAGCACCAAGAGCGGGGTGGTGATCGCCCGGGTCATGAACGACGCCGAGGGAGTCCGCAACCTCGTGGGCACCGGCATCATCCAGCTGGTGGGCGGCGTGCTCACGGCCGTGATCTCCCTGGCCGTGCTGTTCTGGCTGAACTGGAAGCTCACCCTGGCCACGGTCCTCTTCCTGGCCGTCTTCGGCGGGGCCATGGCCCTGGCCTTCCGGAAGCTGCGGCCGTTGTTCCGGAAGCGCAGCGAGATCACGGCGGACATCACCGGGCGTCTGACGGAATCGGTGGGTGGCATCCGCATCCTGAAGGTCTACGTGGCGGAGGACCGCGAGCGCCGGATCTTCGCGGAGGGCACCGAACGGCTCTTCAAGAACATCGCCGGAACCCTCACCGGGACCAGCGCCATCACGGCTTTCGGCACCGCCATCGTCGGGGCCCTGGGCGTGCTGATCATGATCATCGGCGGCCGGGCGATCCTCGCGGGGAGCATGACCTTGGGTGATCTGATCATGTACACGTTCTTCGTGGGCATGATGGCGGCCCCGGTGGTCCAGATCGCGAACATCGGAACCCAGGTGAGCGAGGCCTTCGCGGGCCTGGACCGCATCCGGGAGATCCTCGACATGCCCACCGAGGACCAGGAGGATGCCGGCCGCGAACCCCTGCCCTCCCTGGAAGGCACCGTGGCCTTCCGGGACGTGCACTTCTCCTACGAGGAAGGCGCGCCGGTGCTGAAGGGCATCTCCTTCGAAGTGCCCGCCGGCAACACGGTCGCCCTGGTGGGTTCCAGCGGCTCGGGCAAGAGCACGATCATCTCCCTCGTCATGGCGTTCAATCATCCGCAGCAGGGCCAGCTCCTCGTGGACGGGAAGAACATCGAGTCCCTGAGGCTCCGGGAGTACCGGGCCAAACTGGGCGTGGTCATGCAGGACAACTTCCTCTTCGATGGCACCGTGGCCGATAACATCGGCTTCGCCAAACCTGGCGCGACACCCGCGGAGATCGAGGCCGTCGGCCGCATCGCCCATGTCCACGAATTCGTGGACCGCTTCGAACTCGGCTACGACACGATCGTCGGGGAGCGTGGCGTCAAGCTTTCAGGTGGTCAGCGCCAGCGGGTGGCCATCGCCCGTGCCATTCTCGCGGATCCCCGCATCCTCCTACTCGACGAAGCCACCTCCAGCCTCGACAGCGAGAGCGAAGCTCTGATCCGGGATGGCCTCCGCAGGCTCCGGGCGGGCCGGACCACCTTCGTCATCGCCCATCGTCTCAGCACCATCGAAAGCGCCGACCAGATCCTCGTGGTGGAAAACGGCGAGATCGTGGAGCGGGGCACGCATCGGGAACTGCTCGCCCTGAAGGGCCGCTACAAGCAGCTTCACGACCGCCAGCAGGGCGTGGAGATGGATCAGTTCATCAATCCTGGCGAGGATTTCACCGCCCCGGACCCCCAGGCTGGACGAGCCTAGGTCTGCTCTCCCATGACTCCAAAAAAAGAAGGGGCCTCAGGCCCCTTCTCTGACCAGGAAAACGCTTACTTCTTCTTGGCGGCCTTCTTGGGGGCAGCCTTGGGCTTCCCGGCCTTGGCGGCCTTGGAGGCCTTGAAGCTCATCGACTTTGAAGCCGCGATCTTGATGGGAGCGCCGGTCTGGGGGTTGCGCCCCGTGCGCGCCTTGCGGGTCTTCTGGCTGAAGGTGCCGAAGCCGACCAACGTGACCTTCCCGCCCTTGCCAACGTGGCCGGCGATGGAAGCGAGGAAGCAGCCGATGGCGGAAGCCGCGGCGGCCTTGGTGATGTCGGCAGTCTTGGCGACGGCTTCGACGAGTTCAGCTTTGGTGAGGTTCTCGGCCATGGACTGGCCTCCTGTATGAAAGCGCCATCGGGCGCCAGGTGATTTGCACTTGGATAATGCCTCAAATTCGCAGCCCTTCAAGTACTGATCGATTTTTCTTCTTTCTTCGGCGCTCCCTTCCTTCGGCCCGTCTCCCGGCACTACTGGCGCTGATCCTACGGCTGGGACCTGTGGTCCGCGGACCGCCTTCCTCCCTCAAAACCCCTGGCCCGGCCTCACCAAAATGGCCAAAAGGCCCGAATCATATAGGTTTTACCGGCATTCACAACAAGCCCCGACCCTGTCTGGAGCCCAGGCCGCAGACCCACCCGAGAGGCTGTCTGGACTAACCAGCGGCTGACGGGCTCCGTATCTAACCAGAATTCTACTGATTCTTTCTTTGTCCCAACCAGCGCGTCTGGATGCCCATTCGCCGGGATTCCGGTAGGGTGGTAGGGAACCATACCCATGCATCTTCTAAACGGGGCCCGCCTCGTTTCTTTCTCAGGAGCTCTCAATGCGATTAAGGTTCTGGATCATCTTCACTCTGGGGTCTGCCCTGGTGGCTGGCCCGACAACCCCGGCCCAGCGCCCGACCTGGCGCCTGCCCATCGCGGTGAAGACCCTGCCCAACGGCCTGACCATCGTGGTCTCCGAAGACCACGCGCTGCCGACCGTGGGGGTCAGCATGGTCTATCGCGTGGGGATGCGGCTCGAGCCGAAAGGCCGGACCGGCTTTGCCCACCTCTTCGAACACATGATGTTCCAGGGGACGCCTGTCGCCCCCAAGGGCGTGTTCGATCGCGTGATCCAGGGCGGGGGCGGCCTCAACAACGGGTCCACCCGCTATGACTTCACCAACTACATCGAATCGGCCCCAGTCTCGGCCCTGGAGCCCATCCTCTGGCTGGAGGCCGATCGCCTCAAGGCCCTGGATTTCTCTCCCCAGAACCTGAAGAACCAGCAAGAGGTGGTGAAGGAGGAGATCCGGGTCAACGTCAAGAACCAGCCCTACGGCACCTTCTGGCTGGATCTGCCCGGGGCGGCGTACTCCCGCTGGGAGAACAACCATGACGGGTATGGCTCATTCGAGGACCTGGATCACGCGGACCTGAAGGATGTCCAGGCCTTCCACAGCACCTACTACACCCCCAGCAACGCCGTGCTGGGCATCGCCGGCGACGTCAAACCCGCCGAAGTCTTCGCCCTGGTGGAAAAGTATTTCGGGGGCATTCCCGGCAAGCCCAAGCCGGCCTTGCCCGACCTCAAGGAACCCCTGAACACGACCGAAATCCGCCAGGTCAAGACGGACGCCCTGGCCCGGGTGCCGGCGATGGCCGTGGGTTGGAAGATGCCTGCCCGCGGCACCAGGGACCACGCTCCGGCGGCGGTCCTATCCGAGCTGCTCATCGGCGGGGACGCCTCCCGGATCTACCTCGGCCTGGTGAAGGGCAAGGAGCTGCTGCTGAACGCGAGCGGTGGGCTCAACTTCCCCCTGGGCGGCGCCTGGGACTACGACGGCCAGACGCTGTTCAGCCTGTTCTCCCTCTACAAACCCAATGCGGATGCGGACAAGGTGCTGGCCGCCATCGACGAGATCATCGCCGCCATCGCGAGCCGGGGCGTCACGCCCGCGGAACTGGAGCGGACCAAGACCAAGATGCTCGCCGATTTCTATGCGAGCCTGGAGATCCCCCTCTCCCGCGCCGACGCCCTGGCGAAGGCCCAGGCCCTCTGGGGCGGCGCCGCTCAGCTCAACGAGATCCCCGGGCTCATCGAGGGGGTGACCGTGGACGACCTCAAGCGGGTCGCCACCACCTACCTGACCCATCCCAATCGCACCGTCATCGACTATCACACCGCCGCGGCGAAGAATTGAGGAGCCGGACATGACCCTGACCCGCCACGCCCTCACCCTGCTGCTGACCACCAGCGCGCTCGCCCTTGCCGCCGGTGGCGGCGAGACGCCGCTCCCCAAGGACCTGCCGCCCTACGGCGCGGACCGGCCCATTCCTCCGCTCAGCATCGCCCAGCGGACCCTCCCGAATGGCCTCACCATCTGGCTGGTGAACCGCCCCGGTTTCCCCAAGGTCACCACCTACCTGGCGGTCCGGGGCGGCACGGCCCAGGATCCCGCCGCTCGGCAGGGGCTCGCCAACCTCATGGCGGGCCTGCTGAATGAAGGGACCACCGCCCGAACCTCCAAGCAGCTCGCCGAAGAACTCCAGACGATCGGTGGCGAACTCAGCGCCTTCGCCAGCCCTGATGCCGTGTTCGTCTACGGGACCAGCCTGAGCAACGGCCTTCCGACCCTCATCAACCTCCTGGCCGATGTCACCCGGCACCCGAGTTTCCCCGAGAAGGAAGTCGAGCTGGCCAAGGCCAACACCCTGCAGGGCCTGCTGGCCCAGGAGGCCCAACCCGCCTTCAAGGCCAACCGGGCCTTCCAGGCGGCCGTCTTCGGGACGCACCCCTATCACTTCGCTTCGATCACCCCGGAGGTGGTCAAGGCCACCACGCCCGAGCTGCTCCGGGCCCTCCACGCCTCCCGGTTCCAGCCGAACCAGGCCCTGCTGGTGATCTCCGGGGATCTCCAGGAGACCGCCACCCTCAAGCTGATCTCGACGGCCTTCGGCGATTGGAAGGGCACGGGCGAGGCGCTGAAGCCCCTGGCGGAGGCCCCCACGAGCGCCCCCCACCAGTTCCTGCTGATCCCCCGCCCTGGTTCCGTACAATCCACGCTCCGGGTGGGACGCCCCACCGTGTCGGCCACCCACCCCGACTACATCCCCATGCAGTTGGCCAATGTCATCCTGGGCGGATCCTTCGGCAGCCGGATCGTGAAGAACATCCGGGAGGACAAGGGCTACACCTATTCACCTGGAGCCCGCGCCGCGGGCTGGCAGGCGGGTGGAAGTTTCATGGTGCGGGCCGACGTCCGGACCGAAGTCACCGCCGCCAGCCTCATGGAGATCTTCTATGAGATGGATCGCATGGGCACCACCACCGTCGGCGAAACCGAGCTCCAGAGCGCGAAGCGCTACATGGGGGGAACCTACCTGTTCCAGAACCAGATGCTCCGGGCCCTGACCGGCACCCTCGCCACCTACTGGGTGAACGGCGAGAAACCCGAGGCCCTTGCCGAGTTCATCCCCAAGGTGAACGCGGTGAAGGCAGAGGAGGTCCGGCGCATCGGCCGGACCTATTTCGCCTCCAAGGACCAGACCATCGTCGTGGTCGGCGATGAAGCGAAGGCCAAGGCTGAGCTCGAACAGTTCGGCCCCGTGCAGGTCCAGAAGAACTGAAGGAAGCGGCCTGTCGGCTGCATCCAACCATACGGAAATTGAACAGAGCCCGGGCGACCGGGCCCTGTTCACGCCCATCCACAGGCCGGGACAAAGGGTGGATAGGGTCCGGCATCTTTCGACTGGGTGTTCCAGGGCAGGAAGGACCTCCCTGTCCCTTCCTTCAAATTGAGGTGGATCCCACCTCCATCTTGATGGATCGGCCCACGACATAGGCTGAGGGTGAGAACGAGAACTGATTTAAATCATTATCGTTATGCCGTCGGCTTGGAACATGCATAGCAACCTTCACGGAGGGCCCTTGCCACTCGGAGGTCGTGCCTTTCGTGATCTTCACCACAGGGTCGGAGCGGGGGAAAGGAGGTCTCCCCGATCGCGACGTGCTTCTCGGGGTTGAACGCTTTCTGGAGGATCACACCATGTCTGACCATCGCATCGGTTCCCGGCTCACCTGGCTCCTGCTGGCCCTGGCCGCGCCTTCCGCCCTGGTGGCGCAGATCAGCATCCAGATCACCATCGGGCCCCCTCCGATTCCCGTCTACGAACAGCCCATGATCCCCGACTCGGGTTACGCCTGGACGCCCGGCTACTGGGCCTGGGGCGATGACGGCTACTACTGGGTCCCCGGCACCTGGGTCCGCATTCCCGAGGTGGGGCTGCTCTGGACTCCCGGCTACTGGGGCTGGGAAGGCGAATACTTCATGTTCCACCGGGGCTATTGGGGGCACCACGTGGGCTTCTACGGTGGCATCAACTACGGCTATGGCTACGGTGGCGAAGGCTTCGAAGGCGGCTACTGGGAAGGCCAGCGCTACTACTACAACCGGGCCGTCACCAACGTGAACACCACCACCATCACCAACGTCTACAACAAGACCGTGATCGTCAACAACAACACTTATATCGCCTACAACGGCGGCACCGGCGGCGTGACGGCCGCCCCCACCGAGCGGGATCGGACCTGGGCGCGCGAACAGCACGTGCAGCCCACCGCGGAACAGACTCGGCAGCATGAGGCGGCCAGCCGGAACCGGGAACTTCTGGCCTCGGTCAACCGCGGCAAACCCCCGGTGGCCGCGACCGTGAGACCTGCCGATTTCTCGCCCAAAAACGTGGTACCGGCCAAAGCCCCCGGCGGGCGAGTGCCCGAAGCCGTCCTGAAGGCCACGCCGAAAACCTTGCCGCCGCCGGTGAAGAGCCCTGCCCCTGGGGCGAAGCCGGCGGAACCGGCACCGGAACCGAAAGCGCGGCCCAAGGAAACACCCCGCGAGCGCCCCGTTCCAGCGCCGGCACCCACCCCGCGGCCACCTGAACCCATCCGGGAACCCGCGCCCCACCCGGTGCCCAGGCCCAAGGAAGAACCGCCCGTACAGCCTTTGCCTGATCGCCACCCGGCCCCCGCACCACATCCCAATCCGGAACCCGATCGAAAACCCGCGCCGCGGCCTGATCCACAGCCTGCTCCCAGGCCCCAACCGCCGAATCCCGAACGTCCCGACCCCGAACGTCGTCCAGTGCCCGCGCCCCATCCCACCGAGAAGGCCAAGCCCAAACCCAAGCCGGCTCCTGCCCCCAAGCCGAAGCCCGATCCGAAGCCGGACAAGGACAAAGACAAGGAACGGGGATGAGGTAGCAGAACCACGCTTTCCAGGGCCCGCGCCGATCCACCTGCAAACGGGAGGAAGGGATCGGCGCCCGCCCCCGATATAGTCGGGCTGGCGATGCCCAGGTTCCCGGGTGGGGCGATGGCGGGTGGGTCACGGGGTGGTGTGGACGGGAACCCGAAGAGTGCGCGCGTCATCGTCCTGGGGGGCGGCATCTCCGGCCTTCTGGCGGCGTGGCAACTGCACCAGCGCGGCTGCGAGGTCGAAGTCTGGGAGGCTTCCGGGGCTCCGGGCGGCTGGGCGCAGACGCTGCCCTGGCCGGGCCCGGCCGGCGAGGTGGGCTACCTGGAACGGGGCCCCCAGGGGCTTCTGGTGGGCCGGGGCGGCGCCCTGGACCACCTGCTGCGCGACCTGAACCTCGAGCTGCGCCCCGCGCAGCCGAAGGGCCCCCGCTGGCTGGGCAAGGGTGGCAGGCGGCAGCCCAGCCCGGCCACTCTGGCGGGGCTCCTGCGCGCGCCGGGACTGGGGATCGGCGGGAAGCTGCGGCTGCTGGAGGAGCCCTTCATCCCAGCCGGAACCCGGACTGAAGAGAACCTGCAGGCGTTCTTCGCCCGGCGCCTGGGGGAAGGCTTCGCCCGGGAGCTGCTGCCGGCCCTGGTGGCAGGGGTGCTGGCGGCGCCGCCGGAGCGCATCGGCCTAGAGGCGCTGCCGCGCTTGAGGCGGCTGGAGGCCCATGGGGGGCTGCTCCTCGGCGGTCTGCGGGCGGGCCCGGAACGCACCCGCCTGCCTGCGGGCGGCACCGGCGCCCTGGCGCGGACGCTCGCGAGCAGGCTCGGCTGCGTGTTCACGGACCGCCCCGTCCTGGCCCTGGAGCCCCTGCCGGAGGGACGCTGGCGGGTCCACGGGAAGGGACTCACCCGCGAGGCGGGGGCCATCGTGCTGGCCCTCCCGGCCAAGGTGACGGCGGAACTGCTGCGACCGCTGGCGCCCGAGGCGAGCCGGATCCTGGAGGCCATCCCGCGTCTGGATCTCCGCGTGTGGCACAGCCGCCACGCCATGGTCCCTGGTTGGGAGCGGGGCCTCGGCCTGCTCATCCATCCCCCGGAGGGCCGGGGGCTCCTGGGGGCCGTGTCCTTCGCGGCGGACGATCCCCGCGGCGTGCCGGGTCTGCTCCAGCTGCGGGCCTACGTGGGCGGGGCCTACCCGGTGGCGCCTTCGTTGGACGCCTGGCCGGGCGTCTTTGGCGAGCTCCGCCGCTGGCTGCCGGAGCTGGGGGAGGCGGTGCAGGTGCGGGCGGAGGCTTGCCCGGGCGCCTTCCCGCTGCTTGAGCCGGGTCATGGCGCCCGAGCGGCGCGCTTGGCGGCGGACCTGCCCCCAGGCCTGCACTGGCTGGGTGCCGCGCGGTTCGGCCCGGGCATTCCGGATCTGACCGAAGGCATCGCGGCCTGGGCGGAGTCGGCTTCATACCAGGTAGCGTTCAAAGATAGAGATCCACCACGGAGACACCGAGGCCACAGAGGAGGCACGGAGGCCTCGGTGATCCTCCGTCATGGGCAGGCCGAAGGCCGCTTCCGGCCAAGCCGGAAGCCACGGTAGGCGGCGGGCCCGGATCCTTTTGGGACATCCTGGCCCGCCGCCTACCGTGTGCCCATGCTCTGTGCCTCCGTGGTGGATTCTTTTACGATTGAACGCGAATGGGCCTCAGGCTTTCTGGCGGCTGGGCGACATCCGTGAATGCACCGGGGCGGGCGTCTTCCCGACTCGCATCCACCCCCACGCCAGCGCGCCCACCAGCAGCAGCCAGCCGATGGGAGAGCGGGCGGCGATCCGGAGATCCTGCCAAGAGGGTATGGAACCGAAGACCAGGTTCGCCAGAAGGAACACCACGGCCGCCTCAGGCCAGCCCAGGGTGGGCTTCCCGCCAAGGCGCCACAGGAGGAGGCCGTAGGCAGTGGGCAGCAGCAGCAGCGGCGCAAGGCCGATGAAGAAGGCGTTGTACCAGCGCAGGTTCGAGAGGGTGACGGCCCCGAGCACCAGGCCACGGCCTTCGCGCCTCGGCAGGACCGTGAAATGGACCGGGCGGCCATTGAGCAGGTGGCCAAAGCACCAGTGGCAGAGTTCGTGGCAGATGGTCCCGGGCAGCACCAGCAGGGAGAAGAGCCAGAAGGACCGCTTGGCCTGGTTCAGCAGCCAGAGGGCCGCGGCCATGCCCGCCAGGTAGGCCAGCGCCGGTCCATGCGCCCACGATCCTGCTCCCCAGCCATGGCCCATCGCTGTCGCTGCCTCCGGCCCAATTGGACCATCCTGCGGGCCTTCCGCCGGAAACCACCGAATGGCGGACAGCTTCGCGGATCAGCTGGTCGTAAAAAAACATCATAAAGCTACTTGCGACAATCAATGGTAACGTTCTAGGCCATCCTGCGTTTTTCAATCCAGAGGCCCCCCATGAAGATTGCCGTTCCCAGGGAGATCAGGGCGGGCGAGACCCGTGTCGCGCTGGATCCGGAATCCTGCAAGAAGCTGATCGCCCTCGGCATGGAGGTTGGGGTCGAAGCCGGGGCGGGCGCCGCCGCGCAGTTCCTGGATCAGGCGTACCGGGACGCGGGCGCCACCGTCGCACCGGACGTGGCCGCGCTGCTGGGTGGGGCGGAGTTCGTGCTGAAGGTGAATGCCCCCCAGGCCCGGCCCGACGGCACCCACGAAGTCGAGCTCATCCGACCCGGGGCCATGCTGCTGGCCTCCCTCTTCCCCACGCGGAACCTCGACGCGGTGAAACGGATGGCGGCCCGGAACCTCACGACCTTCTCCACGGACTGCATCCCGCGCACCACCCGCGCCCAGAGCATGGACACCCTCTCCAGCCAGGCCAACATCGTGGGCTACAAGGGCGTGCTGCTGGGCGCCCTGGAACTGCCAAAGTACTTCCCGATGTTCATCACCGCCGCGGGCACGACGCTGCCCGCCAAGGCGTTCGTCATCGGCGCGGGCGTGGCGGGCTTGCAGGCCATCGCCACCGCCAAGCGGCTCGGCGCCAGCGTCACGGCCACGGACGTGCGGCCCGAGGTGAAGGAGCAGATCGAATCCGTGGGCGGGAAATACATCGGCGTGGAGCTGAAGCAGGCTGCCTCCGCGGGCGGCGGCTACGCCGCGGAGCTGTCGGCGGAGGACAAGGCCCTGCAGGCCAAGATGCTGGCGGACCACTGTGCCCAGGTGGACGTGGTCATCACCACGGCCCTCATCGGCGGAGTCTTCGCGCCCAAGCTGCTTGACGAGGCGATTGTGAAGAGCATGAAGCCCGGTGCGGTGATCGTCGACCTCGGGGCCGACGGGGGCGGCAACTGCACGCTGTCGAAGCTGGGCGGGACGGTGGTGGTGGACGGCGTGAAGATCGTCGCGCCCCTCAACCTGCCGGCGACGGTGCCCACCCACGCCAGCATGCTCTTCTCGCGCAACCTGCTGAACTTCATGACGGCCTTCTGGGACAAGGAGGCCAAGCGTTTCAACCTCGACTGGGCCGACGACATCCTCAAGGGCTGCGCCGTGACCCACGAGGGGAAGGTGGTCCACGGGCCCACCCTGAAGGCGCTGCAGGGTTGATCCACGGACACGGAGGCACGGCGTGATGATGCTGATGGAACACACTGAGACGCCCCCAAGCCACGGGGCCCACCCGGCCCCGGCGGCCGGCGGCGGGCACGGGCAGCTCGACTACATGGGCGCCCTGTTCGTCTTCATGTTGGCCACCTTCATCGGCGTGATGGTCATCCAGCGCGTGTCGCGGCTGCTGCACACGCCCCTCATGAGCCTCACCAACGCCATCTCCGCCATAGCGGTGGTGGGCGCCCTCATCGTGTCGGCCGGGAAGGACTATCCCGGCTACATCACGGCCCTGGGCCTGGTGGCCATCTTCTGCTCCACCACGAACATCGTCAGTGGCTTCCTCATCACCGACCGCATGCTGAAGATGTTCAAGAAGCGGGAAGGGGGCGCCAAGTGAGCGCCGAAACCCTCGTCCAGCTCCTGTACCTCGTCTCCACCGCCCTCTTCATCCTGTCGCTACGCTGGATGAGCGATCCCGAGACGGCCCGCAAGGGCGTGTTCTCCGGCGTGGCCGCCATGCTCCTGGCGGTGGCGGGCACCCTGGCCGGCGTGATGGCCACCGGCGGCACCCACTACTGGTGGATCCTCGGCGCCTTCGCGGTGGGCGCGGCGGTGGGCTACCCGCTGGCCCAGGTGCCCCTCACGGCGGTGCCCCAGCGGACCGCGCTCTCCCATGCGTTCGGCGGCCTCGCCGCGGGCTTGGTGGGCACGGCGAAGTTCTTCCTCTACTACGGGCAGCGCAACGAGGCGGCCCTGACCACTTTCATCGTCGTGGCCCTGGTGGCGGAGATCCTGCTGGGCTTCCTCACCTTCACGGGCTCTCTCCTGGCGGCGGGCAAGCTGCAGGAGGTCAAGTGGATCCCCCAGCGGCCCGTGACCTACCCCGGGCAGAACCTGACCAACCTCGCCCTCTTCGCCGTGGCGCTGGCCCTGGGCGTGGCGCTGGTGCTGCACCCGCTGGCCCCCTGGGCGCCCTGGGCCTTCGGCGGCGTCATCCTGCTGTCCCTCGCCTTCGGCGTGCTGCTCATCATCCCCATCGGCGGCGCGGACATGCCGACGGTCATCTCCATCCTCAACTCCTACGCGGGCCTATCCGCGGTGGCCATGGGCTTCGTGCTCAACAACAAGCTGCTCATCACGGCGGGCGCCCTGGACGGCAGCTCGGGCCTGATCCTGTCGATCATCATGTGCAAGGCCATGAACCGCTCCTTCTTCAACGTGCTGTTCGGCGCTTTCGGGCAGGCCCAGGCATCGACGGCAGGTGGCGAGCAGAAGGCCTACAAGTCGGACACGGTGGAGAGCGCCGCCCAGGTCATGGAACAGGCGAGCCTGGTGGTCATCGTGCCCGGCTACGGCATGGCCGTGGCCCAGGCCCAGCACAAGGTCCGCGAGCTCTACGACCTGCTGAAGAAGCGTGGCGTCACCGTGAAGTTCGCCATCCACCCCGTGGCGGGCCGCATGCCGGGCCACATGAACGTGCTGCTGGCCGAGGCCGAGATCCCCTACACCGACCTGGTGGAGATGGATGAGATCAACGGCGACCTGCCCCAGGCGGACGTGGCCCTGATCATCGGCGCCAACGACGTGGTGAACCCCGCGGCCCGCGCGGACAAGACCAGCCCCATCTACGGCATGCCCATCATCGACGCCGACAAGGCCAAGACCGTCTACGCCATCAAGCGCTCGAAGAACCCGGGCTTCGCCGGCATCGACAACGAACTCTACTTCCTCGACAAGACCTTCATGCTCTTCGGCGACGCCAAGAGCGTGGTGGGCGAACTGGCGCGGAAGCTCGCGGGCGATAACAGCGGCCACTGAGCGAGTCGAGCATCTGCTCCCAAGGGCCCGGCTCAACACGCTTAGGGCCACCGCCATGAAGCTCTAGTCTTCAAGAAACCGCGCGAACTCGGACACCGGGGCGCGCTCGGTCTCCAGGCTGTTCTCCACCGCCGCCGGGTCGGCGTAGCCCAGGGCCATGCCGCAAACCAGCATCTGGCCGGGCTGAAAGGCCAGCTCCTCGGCGATGACGCGGTGGAACTGGGTGAAGGCGGCCTGCGGGCAGGTGTGCAGGCCCCGGGCGCGGGCCGCCACCATGATGTTTTCCAGGAACATGCCGTAATCCAGCCAACTGCCCATCTGCATCCGGCGGTCGATGCTGAAGATCAGACCCACCGGCGCGTCGAAAAAGCGGTAGTTGCGGCCGTGCTGATCGTGCATCCGCGCCTTGTCGGCCTTGGCGATACCCAGGAGCCCGTAAAGATCCCAGCCGACCTTGCGCCGTCGGTCGAGGTAGGGCGAGGCCCACTCCTTCGGGTAGTAGTCGTATTCCTGCTCATGCGTGGCCAGTTCGGCGGGATCCTCGTAGATGGCACCGATGCGATCGGAGAGCCGGCGCAGGGCGGCGCCGGTCAGCACATGCACCTGCCAGGGCTGGGTGTTGGTGCCCGAGGGCGCGCGCGACGCCACGCGCAGGATGGCTTCCACCGTTTCCCGCGGCACCGGAGTCGGCAGGAAGGCGCGCATGGAGCGGCGGCTGGTGATGGCGTCATCGACCGCGGCGGTGGCGGCCTCGCTGGGTTTGTCGAACAGGTTCACGGGGCAGTTCCTTTCTGGGCGACGGGATGAAACATCCCAACGTCCCAGTTTGACCCGGCCCCCGTTCAGGTTGCCAGCAGGCGCGCCTGCCTTCG
>CAVPLE010000024.1:0-3757 GCA_963705865.1 uncultured Holophagaceae bacterium
AACATCAGCCCTCTCGGGAGAGGTTCTGGATCGAAGTACTGGGACAGAAGCAGAATGCGCATGGATTCAGGCGCCCCTCAGTACCTTCGCCACACCACGCGATTCACGTAATCCGTATAGCTCAGGATCACGCGGGCTACCGTCTGGCTGACGTTCGGGGCATCGTAGTCCGCGACGATGCGGGTCTGTCGGCCTTCCGGCCTATTCGATTCCAGCATGGTGAGGCCCTGCTTCACCCGGTCCCAGGAAAGCCCGGTCATCATCACGGCGCCCTCTTCCATGCCCTCCGGCCGCTCGTGGGCCTCCCGAAGGTTGAGGGCCGGCAGATCCAGGATGGAGGATTCCTCGGTGATGGTGCCGCTGTCTGAAAGGACCGCCGCCGCCGACATCTGAAGCCGGATGTAATCGAGAAAGCCCAGTGGTTTCAGGAGCTCCACCAGTGGATCCAGCACGATGCCCAGCGCCTGCAGGCGTGCCCGGGTGCGGGGGTGTGTGGAGATGATGACCCGTCGCTTTCGTGCGGCCGCCAGCTGGTTCAGGGTCTCGACGAAGTGGCGGAGGTTCCCCTCCGCGTCCACGTTTTCCTCCCGGTGACAGCTCACCACGTAATAGCCACCGGGTGTGAGGGAGAGCCGGTTCAGCACGTCTGAGGCCTCGATGCGCGGCATGGCGTGATGCAGCACCTCCTGCATGGGACTCCCGGTCTTGATGATGCGATCTGGCGGGAGGCCCTCCCGCAACAGGTTTTCCCGGGCCAGGGTGCTGTAAGGCAAGTTGATGTCCGCCGTGTGGTCCACGATCTTCCGGTTGGTCTCCTCCGGCACCCGCGCATCGAAGCAGCGGTTCCCCGCCTCCATATGGAAGATGGGAATCTTGCGCCGCTTGGCCGGAATCACGGACAGGCAGCTGTTGGTGTCTCCCAGCACCAGGAGGGCGTCAGGCTTGAAGGCCTCCAGCACGGGGTCGATGCGGGAGATGATGTTGCCGATGGTCTCGGCCAGGGAACCACCCACCGCCTCCAGGAAATAGTCTGGCTTCCGCAGGGCCAGATCCTCGAAGAAGACCTGGTTCAACTCATAGTCATAGTTCTGCCCCGTGTGGGCCAGCCGATGATCAAAATCCTGCTCCAACCGCGAGATCACCCGGGACAGTCGGATGATTTCCGGGCGGGTGCCAACCACAGTGAGAACGCGTAATTTACTCATGCGTTCAGAATAACCGGCTCGGGATAGGTGTCGGGGTGGGCCGGATCGAAGATCTCGTGGCTCCAGAAAAGGGTTAGCAGGTCCACCGCACCCACATTGGTGATCTCGTGGGTATGGAAGGTCGGCATGTCCACATAGCAGGGCTCAGCGCCACTGACTCGGAACACGTTCACCTCATCGTCGAAAAGCCGGCGAATGCGGATCTCCGCCTCGCCGGATACCACCAGGAACCGTTCCACCTTGTGGTGGTGATAGTGCCTTCCGCGCGTGATGCCTGGGTGGGTGGTGGACAGAAAGGCCTGCCCGCCGTGGTGGGATTTCACCGCCTCGAAGAGACCGCCACGAGCATCCGAATGAAGCGTCATCCGCACCGGGTAGTGCGCCGGGTACAAGTAGGAACGATAGGTGTTGAAGAAGTCCAGGTCCAGGGGATCGGAAAGGTCGGGAATGATGCCGGCCTGGTAGGTTTCATGGATGCCCCTCAACCGACGGAGGGCTTCCGACACACGCATGGACGCCCCCTCGACCCGGACCACCCCCTCCGTCACGCCATCCTGGGCCAGTTCCAGGAAACGCGCTGCCACTCGCTGGGCATGAACGAGTTCCACTTGCCCGTCCTGGAGGATGTGCGGCTCCTCGCCCCGGGCCAGTTGATGACAGAAGGTGGCGAAGCCGCTGTTGTAGAAGGGGCGTCCCCTTTCTCCGAAGAGATGGGGGAGGATCACATCCACATAACGGGCGCCCCGAGCCTTGGCCCAGTCCGCGAGGAGCCGGGAGGCTTCCCGCTTAGAGCGTCCGAAGGCGCTATCCCCCAGGCTATGGGTGGAATTGGCGAAGAGGATCGTAGGTGCGACTCCCTGAAGGTCCAGGGCCTCGATCAGGTTCATGGCCAAGCCGATGTTGGTGTCGTAGACCTCGGTTTCCGGTCCCCGGTTCATGCCGGCAAGGTGGAACACGACCTGGGCAGTACCCGACCGCCGCCGCGAGGGTTTCGGCGGATTGGAAGTCCTCCTCCGATAGACAGGACATATCCAACCCTGCTTGATGTTTGAGCTGGCATCTGAGATGCCAGCCCAGGAAACCCGAGGCACCCGTGATTGCGTTCATCATCCATTTTGCCGGCATCGGACGCCCCTTATCGTCAGGAAACAAGAAACAGCGGGAATCATCGTCGATCAGGATTCTGGAACACTCATGGCCAGCGCACGGTTGAACAGATCACGGCTGGGCTTGACCATGGCGTCCTCTTGCCCAAAGGCCTTGCCAAATGCGTCCGCGTTGGAAGATAGCCTGGAGAACGCGTCTGGATCCATGTCCACGCAGGCCTGAATGGCCGATCGAAAGCCCGGCAGGTCATCGAGAGGCAAGTCCCATCCGACACCCAGTTCCTGAAGCCCGCGCCAAGGCGTCTGGTCGCTGAGAACCACGGGACATCCGGCCATCAAGGCCTCCCGGATCACATGGCCGTAATTTTCACCTTTGGTCGGGAACAAGAAGAGGTCATGTGCCCCCAGAACCCTGGCGACGTCCTCATGCGGGACTGCCCCGAGATAGGTGACCTGGATCCACTCAGAAAGACCCGAGATCAGCCGCAGGCACTCCTCCCAGTAGTCGCGATCCTCCACGGGGCCATAGATGTCGAATCGAAGGTGGCCCTCCACCTCCGCCAACGCGCGGATCGCATAGTCCAGATTCTTTTTCCGGCTGATGCGGCTCAGGAAGGCGATGGAAAGGGACCCTCTCGGTTTCGGTTCACGAGTCTCCCCCCTCTCTCCGGTGCCCGGCCGGGCGCCAGCCAAGGGAGGCGAGATGTGAGAGACCGCAACGGTCGTATGCACCCTTTCTGAAGATTGCTGGCGACGCTGAGAACCAGCCGTTCCTTCTTCGGATCGGAATCGGATAGTTGCAACGCAATGAAATGTTCAGCGAACGGCTTGTCGCTGGGAGGCTTGGCTGCGGACGGCGCGCGCTCAGCGCCCGTTGTCTGTGCCCTTGCAGGAGAGACGGCCAAGGCGAATGTAATGAGGGCAATCGAGCAAATGAGGTCGCGGCGATTCATGGCAATTCGTTTCTTCCGGTCCGTAGGCGCGGAAGGATGCCGTAGCAGATGCATAACAACAAGCAATTTGCTGCGAAGTCCGGCCAGAGCGCGCCGGAACCGGGCGTTGTCTTAGCGCGTAGCGAGCGCCGGAATAACGACCGCACCGCGAAGGGCGAGCGCCGCACCGGACAGAATGCCGGCAACCGCGATGAACGACGGCATTCCGAGCGTGGACAGGCCGGTCAATCCCTGCCCGATCGAGCAGCCGTAGGCCATCGCACCGCCGATGCCCATCAGCGACGCGCCCGAGATCGAACGCACCATGTGGTTCGCCGAGGTATAGCCCTCGAGGTGGAAACGCCCGGTGACAACAGCCGTCAGCAGGCTGCCGGTGAGGACGCCAACGACCAGCGCAATGCCGAAGTTCAGCGAGAGGCCGGTCGACAGCATGGTGTATTGCAGCGTATCGGCGATCGGCGAAATGAAGGTCAGCGACGTGACCGGAATCGGA
>CAVPLE010000025.1:0-24916 GCA_963705865.1 uncultured Holophagaceae bacterium
CCGGCCACCGGGTCCCGTGACCACGCCAGCCCATCCGAAGGGCAGGCCTATGTGGAAGAGGGCATGGCCAGCTGGTACGGCGGCAACGATGATGGATTCGCTGGCCGACCTACCGCCAGTGGTGAAATTTTCGACCCCGAGCAATTCACCTGCGCCCACCGGACCCTGCCCCTCGGCAGCTTCGTGGAAGTGGAGAACCTGGAGAACCGCAAGCGCACGGTCCTCCGGGTGAACGATCGAGGCCCCTTCATCAAGGGGCGCGTGCTGGATCTTTCCAAGCGCGGTGCTGAGGAATTGGGCTTCATGGGACGGGGCACCACCCGCATCCGTCTCCGTTCGGTCGACGCCATGGGCCTGCCCACCGCCTTGGACCCTGCCATGGATCATGCCGACCCCTTCGTAGTCCAGGTGGCCGCGCTTTCCGATCCCAAGAATATCGAATCACTTACGCGCGAACTTGAAAACACCTTCGGAGTCGTAACCCTCCAGAGCGCCACCACCCGGGGCGGCATCGCCGTGAAGCGGGTCCGGGTCGGTAGCTACACCAGCCGCCAGGATGCCGAGCAGGCCGCCGAACAGCTCGCCAAACTTTTGAAGGATCGCGGTGTCGACCCCTTCATCACCCGCGAGCGCTGAACCTTCGCGCCCCTTCCTGGTCATCCCGGCCGGGGGGCGGGGCCTGCGCATGGGCGGCGGGCTGCCTAAGCAATTCCGGGACTGGGGGGGACGCCCCCTCCTTCAGGCCGCGGTGGAGGCTTTCCTCGATCCCGGCATGCCTCCCCTCGCCGGCATCGCCCTGGCCGTGCCGGAGTCCCATCTGGACCAGGTCCGCAGTTGGACCTTCGGGGTACCCTGCGCCGTGGTCCCAGGCGGGGAAACCCGCCAGGCATCGGTGTGGGCCGCCCTGTGTGCCTTGCCCGACCAGCCGCTCGCTCCGGTCATGATCCACGATGCCGTTCGTCCTTTCCCCCCAGTTGCCCAGCTCTGGGAGGCACTGGAGGCCCTCAACCGGTATGACGGCGTGCTTCTGGGAGAGCCCTCCACGGACACCCTCAAGCGGGTGGACAGCCAAAGACGGGTACTCCGAACCGAACCCCGAGAGGAGTTCTTCAGGGCCCAAACCCCCCAGATCGCTCGCTTGGGCACTTGGCTCCATGCCTTCCGCGCGGCCGACGAGGCCGGCTTCACCGCCACCGACGATGTGGCCATGCTGGAACGCCTGGGGCTGGCCGTAAAACTGATCTCCAGCCCCAGTTCCAACCTGAAGCTCACCACCCCCGAGGACTGGGAGCGTACCCAACCCCGCTGACCACGGGCTGTGGTGAAGAGACCACATATGCCCTTTGTGGGACACAAAGTAAATCATGAAATGATTTACTTTGTGTCGTGGCACAAATCTGGCTTATGAATCTGCGAGGACGAACCATGCCCCGCAGCACCACACCCCAGACCCTGGACCGCGAGATCACCATCTCGGGCCATGGCCTGCATGGCAACCACCCCTGCTCGGTGCGGCTGGTGCCGGTGGCTGAGGCCACGGGAATCATGTTCGTCCATACGCCCACGGGGACCGAGATCCCCGCCAAGGCCGGCCTGGCTGGCGACTTGGTCCTGGCCACCACCCTGGTGAAGGATGGGGTCCGTCTTCAGACCATCGAACACCTGCTGTCCGCCCTCACCGGTCTGGAGATCGAGCATCTCCGCATCGAAGTGGATGCCGAGGAACTGCCCATCCTGGACGGCAGCGCCGCCCCCTGGGTGGACGCCATTCTCCAGGCGGGTACCCGGGCCCTCGCCGGCCGCCGCCGTTTCCTGAAGATCACCCGACCCATTGAAGTCCGGAACGGTGACCGCTGGATCCGCGCCCTCCCTTACGATGGCCTGCGCCTTCGCTATGTCATCGATTTTCCCATTCCCGCCCTTGGTCGCCAGAGCCGCGAGTTGACCCTTACTCCCGAGAAGTACCGCCGGGAGCTCGGGGCCGCCCGCACCTTCTGCCTGGCCCAGGAGATCGAGATGATGCGCGCCCGTGGCCTGGCCCTGGGCGGCAGCCTGGACAACGCCGTGGTCTTCGGCGCCGACGGTCCCCTGAACGAGTCCCTGCGCTACGAGGATGAAGCGGTGCGCCACAAGATGCTCGACCTGGTGGGTGATTTGGCCCTCCTCGGTGCGCCCTTGCTCGGCCTCGTTGAGGCTCACGCGGCCGGTCACGCCCTGCATGTCGCCCTGGCCCAGGCCATTCTGGCGGATCCCAGCTGCTGGGAGTGGACCGAGGAAGCCGAGCCCGTCAACGTGCGCTTCTTCTTCCAGCCCGCCGAGTTCAGCATCGCGGCGCAGCCGGCCTGACCCGATAACCACTCGGATTTCCAGTTGCGGTTTGCCGCTGGAAGCTGGCAGTCTGATCCCTTCACCCTTGAGGTGCACAGGTGTTACTTCATCTCCATCACTGACCTGACGAACCGGGCGGACGTGCCCGGGCGGGTGGCCGCGCTGGCGCGGAATGGAGAGACGGAGGAGGACACACGGAAGGCCGTCAAGGCCATCCTGGCGGACGTGCGCCGGGAAGGCCTGAAGGCCGTGTTGGACTGGACGTCGCGCCTGGACGGTGTGGCCCTCGATCCAGACGCCCTGCGCATCCCCGTAGCCGCCCTCCAGGCCGCCCGCGCCGACCTGGACCGCCACCAGCCGGAGCTCATGGCCGCCCTGCGGGAGCTGATCGCCAACGTGCGCCGGTTCGCGGAGGGCCAGCGCGGCTGCCTGAACGACCTGGAGCTGCCCCTGCCCGGCGGCGGCACCGTGGGCGAGCGCTGGTGCCCCCTGAAGACTGCGGGCGTCTATATCCCCGGCGGGCGCGCCTTCTACCCCTCCACCCTGGCCATGACGGTGATCCCCGCCCAGGTGGCCGGCGTGGGCCGCATCGTGGGCGTCACGCCTCCCAAGCCCCAGCCCACCCTGCCCGGCGCCTGGGGCGTGGATCCCCTGGTGCTGGCCTGTGCGGCGGAGCTGGGCCTCACGGAGCTCTACCCCTTCGGCGGCGCCCAGGCCCTGGGCTGGCTGGCCTTTGGGGAACCAGCGGTGGACCTGGTGGCCGGCCCCGGCAACCGCTTCGTGGCCGAGGCCAAGCGCCAGCTCATCGGCACCTGCGGCATCGACGCCCTGGCGGGCCCTACCGAACTGCTGATCATCGCCGACGGCAGCGCCGATCCCGTCTGGCTGGCCGAGGACCTCATGGCCCAGGCTGAGCACGATCCCGATGCAGCCGCCGTGCTGGTGAGCGCCGACCGCGCTCTGCTCAAAGCGGTGGAGGCCGAACTCCAGACCCGCGTGGCCGCCTCGCCCCGCCGCGCCATCCTCGAGCAGAGCCTCGGCGCCCACGGGCGGCTGGTCTGCGCGGAGCGCGACCTGGCCATCGCCCTGGCCCAGGCTTGGGCCCCGGAGCACCTCGAACTCTGCGTCCGCGACCCCGAGGCCTGGCTGCCTTCGCTGACCACCGCCGGAGCCGTGTTCATCGGCAGCGCCAGCGCCGAGGCCTTCGGCGACTACGGTGCCGGGCCCAACCACGTGCTGCCCACGGACCGCAGCGCCCGCTACACCAGCCCCCTGGGCGTGGCCACCTTCCTCAAGCGCCAGAGCCTGCTGCGGCTCTCCGCCGCCGATGCCGCCGCCATGGCCCCCTGGGTCGAGCAGCTCGCCAAGGCCGAGGGCCTCACCCACCACGGCCGCAGCGCCGGCCTGCGCGGCCATCACCACCCCTAGGGAGCGCCTCCTCGCCGAGCGCTCCGTTCCGCTTCTTCTCCCCGGAAGCCTGGTTTCCTCCTACCCTCATCCCGAGTTGCCCATGTCCTTCCTCCGACCCGACCTCGCCGATCTGCCCGCCTACCGGCGGCCACCCGAGCCGCCCACGGGCGTCCGGCTGCACATGAACGAGGCCGGGTCCGACTGGCCCGCGGAAGCCCGGGGGGCCTTGCTGGCGCGGCTGCGGGACATGCCCTTCCACCTCTACCCCGAGCGTCAGGGGGAACTCACCGAGCGCCTGCGGAAGCGCGTGGGCGCGCCCGAGGGCGGCCTCCTGCTGGGTCCCTCCAGCGGCGCCCTCCTCGACCTGGTGGCCATGGCGGGCCTGAGCTTCGGCGACACCGTGGCCATCCCGGATCCAGGCTTCAGCCTCTACCCCATGCTCGTGCGCCGCAACGGCGGCCAGGTGCGGAAGGTGCCCCAGGGCACGGGCTTCCCGCTGGAGCCCTGGTTCGAGGCCCTGGATTGCCGCCAGGTCTGGCTGACCCTGCCCAACAATCCCACCGGCGCCTGGGTGTCGCCGGTGGAGTTGGAGCCTCTGCTGGCCGCCGCCGCGGCCCGCCCCGTGCCGCCCCTGGTGGTGATGGACGAGGCCTACGCGGAATTCGCCACGGCCACCCACCGCCTGGCCGTGGACCGCTACCCGAACGTCGTGCTGCTGCGGACCTTCAGCAAGGCGCTGGCCTCCGCCTCCTGGCGCCTGGGCTACCTCCTGGGCGACCCCGCGCTGGTGTCGAAGCTCGCCACCCTGCAGCTGCCCTACTCCATCCCGGCGGCAAGTCTGGAGGCCCTGGACGTGGCCCTGGATTTCGCCCCGGCCTTCGAGCCCGCCGTGCGGGCCCTGCCAGAGCGGCGCGACCGCCTGGCGGCGTCCCTGGCGACGTCCCTGCCCGCGCACCGCGCCGCCCCGAGCGCCGGCAACTTCATCCACGTGTCGCCAGATCCTTCGGATGCCCTGGAGGCCGAGGGCATCAAGGTGCGCCGCCTGCCCGGTACCGGCGCCGCGCGGCTCACCATCGGCACGGAGGCGGACACCGCCCGCGTGGCCGCGACCCTGGGCGCGGCCCTGCCGAAACCCGCGCCGCGGCCGCGCCGGCGCCTACTGGTCCTGGACATCGACGGGGTGCTCATCGACGCAGACCGCAGCTTCATGGAAGCCGTGGCCCGAACCCTGGCCGAGCTGCGGCCCTCCCTCCCCTGGTCTGACGAGGCCTATCGCGCCTTCAAGCGCCTGGGCGGCTACAACAATGATTTCCGCCTCGCGGCCGGGGCCTTGGCCCTGGCCGAAGCGCACGGCGACGTGGATCTCCAGCCCGTGATTGAAGCGGCGGACGGCTGCGGCTTCCCGGAGCTCGACGCGCGGATGGAGGCCCTGGAGCCTGCGGCGCAGATTGTCGTGCAGAAGCACTACGCGGACACCATCCGCCTGGAACGCCCCCTGGTGGCCCTGGCCGAGCTCCAGGCCACGGGCTGGGAGCTGGCGGTGCTCACGGGCCGGCCGCCCGAAGAGCTCGACCTGGCCTGGAAGGTGCTGGGCTTCTCCCTGCCCGCGGTCTGCGACGCGGCGCCCCACCTCCGCAAGCCCGAGCCTGCGGGCCTGCTCCAGCTGGCAGACGCTTTCCGGGCTGAGGAGGTCGTCTTCGCCGGAGACACCATCGACGATGCCCGCTGTCTGCGCGCCGCCGCCGCGCTGAAACCCGAGGTGGCCTGGCGCTTCGCGGCCCTGGGCCCCGACCGCGCCCGGTTCGCCACGGCCGGGGATGCCGAGTCCGAGACCCTGCGCGGCCTGCTGCCCACGCTGACCCAGGAGAAGCCATGAGAACCGCCACCCTGACCCGCGCCACCGCCGAGACCCAGGTGAAGCTGAGCCTCTCCCTCGATGGGGGCGAGGCCCACATCCGCACGGGTCTGGGCTACTTCGACCACATGCTGATGCAACTGGCGAAGCACGGCGGCTTCGGCCTAGAGGTCGAGGCCACTGGCGACCTGCCCGTGGACAGCCACCACCTGGTGGAGGACGTGGGCCTCTGCCTGGGAGAGGCCCTGAGGACAGCCCTGGGCGACCGGGCTGGCCTCGCGCGCTTCGCCCATGCCTATGTGCCCCTGGACGAGGCCCTGGCCCGCGTGGTGGTGGACTTGTCGGGCCGCCCCTGGTGCGAGTTCCACGCGGACCTGCCACCCGTGATCCTCGGCGACGGCTTCCAGGTGGAGATGGTGCGAGAGTTCTTCATCGCCCTGGCCATGCGTGGCGGGTTGGCCATCCACGCGGATCTGGTGCGGGGCGTGAACACCCATCACAAGGTCGAAGCCCTCTTCAAGGCCCTGGCCCGCGCTCTGCGTCAAGCCGTACGAACCGAAGGCAGCGGCGTACCCTCTACCAAGGGAACCCTGTCCACATGAGCACCATCACCCTCATCGATTATGACGCCGGCAATCTGGCCTCACTGGAAGGCGCCCTGGAGCGCCTGGGCCTGGCCTATGTCCGCGCGGCGTCGCCGGAGCAGACGGCCGGTTCTGGCCCCATCGTGCTGCCGGGGGTTGGCCACTTCGAGGCCGCCCGGAGATCCTTGCAGGAGCGCGGCTGGTGGCAGCTCCTGCCCGAACTGGTAGCCGATGGTCGGCCCCTGCTGGGTATCTGCCTGGGCCTCCAGCTGCTGGCCGAAGGCAGCGAGGAAGCTCCTCGCGCCTCGGGTCTCAGCTTGATCCCAGGCATCGTACGGCGCCTGGGCCCCGGCGTGAAGGTCCCCCACATGGGCTGGAGCCAGGTGCGTCAGGCGTCGGCCCACCCTGCCCTGCCGGATCCCGATGGGGCCTGGCTCTACTTCGTGCATAGCTACGCCCTGGAACCTGCGGCCGCGACCGTCTACCTGGCTGACCACGGCCGCCCTTTCGCGGCCGTCGAGGCCCGGGGGAAAGTCCTGGGCTTCCAGTCCCATCCGGAAAAGTCCGGCCCCACAGGCCTGCTGCTGCTGCAGTCAGCCTTGGCCTGGATGGGCGCCACAACACCCGTACCGGAGGCGCCATGCAACTGATTCCCAGCATGGACCTGCTGCAGGGCCGCCTGGTGCGGCTGCGGCACGGGGACCGGAATCAGGCCACCTTCTACGACTTCACACCGGAAGGCTGGGTCGAACGCCTGATCGCGGCCGGGGCCCGGCGCATCCACCTGGTGGATCTGGACGGCGCTTTCGGTGGCCCTCGCCAGGGGACCTTCACCACCTTTCCCGCCCGCTTCCCCCAGGTACGCTTCCAGCTGGGCGGCGGTCTGCGGGACCGCGCGGCCATCAAGGACGTGCTGGCCCTGGGGTTCGACGCGGTGGTGGGCACCCTGGCCGTGGAGCAGCCCTCGGCCCTCCGGGGCCTCCCCGGCGATCGCATCGTGGCCGCCCTGGACCTTAAGGGCGAGCGCATCGTCACCCGCGGCTGGCAGGCCCCCAGCGCCTGTGCCTCCACGGATGTCTTCGAAGCCCTGCTCACCCTCGGCTTCAACCGCGCCCTCGTCACGGATGTGAGCCGGGACGGGACGCTGGAAGGCCCTGGTCTCGAAGCCACAGCCTGGGTGGCCCGCGAGGGCTTCCAGGTGCAGGCCTCCGGCGGCGTCAAGGATCTCGCCGATCTCGTCCCGCTGGCGGCGCTGCCTGGCGTGGTGGGCGCCATCAGCGGCAAGGCCCTCATGGAGGGCTTCATCCCCCTGGACGATCCCCGCACCCGGACCGCCCTGGAAGGAGAGGCCTGATGCCCGCCAAGCGCATCATCCCTTGCCTCGACGTGAAGAACGGTCGCGTCGTGAAGGGCGTCCAGTTCAAGGAACTCCGCGACCTGGGGTACCCCGTGGACCTGGCCCGGCGCTACGACCTGGAAGGCGCGGACGAGCTGGTCTTCCTCGACATCGCAGCCTCGCTGGAGAATCGCGGCACGCGGGAAGCCTGGGTCCGTGATGTCGCCCGGGAGCTGAGCATCCCGTTCACCGTGGGTGGCGGCGTCTCCAGCGTGGAGGATGCCCGCAGCCTGCTGCGCGCCGGTGCCGACAAGGTGGCCGTCAACACGGCCGCCGCCCTGCGGCCGGACCTGGTTTGCGAGCTGGCGGACGCTTTCGGGCGCCAGTGCGTGGTGGCGGCCGTGGACGTGAAGCGCGATGCCGACCTGGGCTGGCGCGTGTACCTGAAGGGCGGCACCGAACCCACGGAACGGGCAGCCGTGGATTGGCTCTGGGATCTCAACGATCTCGGCGCGGGCGAAATCCTGCTGACCTCCATGGACCGCGACGGCACCGGCGACGGCTTCGACCTGCCCCTGCTGGACCTGGCCTCGGAACTGCCCATCCCGCTCATCGCGTCCGGCGGCGCGGGCCTGGAGGTTCACTTCCTGGAGGCCCTGGAGCACGGCGCGGACGCCGTGCTTGCCGCCACACTCTTCCACGAAGGCATCCTGCCCATCCCCCGCCTCAAGGCCTACCTGGCCCAGAACGACCTTTCCATACGGATCTGACATGGACCTCGCCACGTTGACATTCGATTCCGCCGGTCTCATCCCCGGCATCGTGCAGGACCGCGCCGGAGAGGTGCGCATGGTGGCCTGGCTCAACCGCGAGGCCCTCCAGCGCACCCTGGAAACCGGCTTCGTCACCTTCTGGAGCCGTTCACGCCAGTCGCTCTGGGTGAAGGGTGAGACCAGCGGAAACCGACTCCGCCTCGTGCAGATCCGCCCTGACTGCGATGCGGACGCGCTGCTCATCGTGGCCGATCCCGAGGGTCCCAGTTGCCACCGTGGCACGCAGAGTTGCTTCGATCCCAGCCCAGAGGGCGGTCCCAACTCTGCCCCCTGGCCCGCCACCCTGCCCTGGCTGGGCCGTCTGGAGGCCCTGCTGAAATCGCGCAAGGCCCTGGCGGACCCGAACGGCAGCTACACCCAGAAGCTCTTCGCCCAGGGCGTGGACCGCATCGCCAAGAAGGTGGTGGAGGAGGCCGGGGAGGTCGTCATCGCCGCCAAGAACGACAACCGCGAGGAGTTCCTCGGCGAGGCCGCGGATCTGCTCTTCCACCTGGATCTGCTGCTGCTGGAGCGCGGCGCCAGCCTGCTGGACGTGGTGGAGGTGCTTCACCACCGCCATGCGGATCGCACGGGAGGGCCCGCCTGATGCCCGTCCGCACGCCTCATTTCCCAGACCTGCTCTTCGGCTCCGCCGCCCGGCTTCGTCGCTGGGAGAGCGCCCTCATGGGCCTGCTGGCGGATCATGGCTACCGCGAGCTGCATCCCTCGCTCGTCTTGCGGGAAACCCCGCCCGAAGGCGCCCTGCGCTTCTTCGACGGCGATGACCTGGTGGCTTTGCGCTGGGACTTCACGGTGGCGCTCGCGGGCCTTTTGGCCCGACGCTTCCCGACGCCACCGGATCGGGTCGCCTACGCTGGAGCGGTGTTCCGGCGGCCCGGGCAGCCCTGGGAGGCGGTTGAGCGCTTCGAGGTTGGCTGCGAGCGCATCCAGCCCGAGGGCGAGCCTTCGGCCGAAGCGGATGTGGAGCTGGCCCGCATGCTGATGGCCGTGCCCGGCCTCCTGGGCCTCAAGAGCGCCATCCTCCACCTTGGCAACGCGGCCCTGGTGCGGCGCCCCCTGGAGGCCGAGGGTCTGTTCGGCGAACTGGCAGACGCCGTGGTGGCGGCCCTCTCGCGCCGGGCGCCCCACCGCGTACGAGAGGTCCTCGACGGGCATCCTTCCGCCCGGCGGCTCGCGGCGCATGCCGAGGCGCTGCTCTCCGAACTCGACGGTCCTGGGACGCTGGGTGCCCTGGAATCCAGCCCCTATGCAGGCCTGCTGGAGGAGGAGATGAGCCACATGGACCGCGCCCTCCAGGCCCTGCTGCCCATCCTGCCGCCCAACCTCGAACTGCGCGTGGACCTGGCCGACGTGGCAGGCCTGGGCTTCTACACCGGCCCCACGCTCCGTCTCTGGGCCCCGGGCGCCCAACAGGAACTGGCCGCGGGTGGGCGCTACGACCGCCTCTTCCCGGGTCTGGGTCGCCCCTGGCAGGCCGCGGGGTTCTGCGTGCGCCTGTCCCGCCTGCTCGACCTGGCCGCCACTCGGCCTGACCTCTTCGAGGAGCCCCGATGAGCTATTCGACGCTTCTCATCGCCTTCCCCAAGGGCCGACTCGGCGACGAGCTGGTGCCCTTACTGGCAGGCACGCCTCTGGCCCTCGAGGCCGCGGCCTTGAAGTCCCGGGTGCTCCGCATCCCCACCGCCACCCCCGGCGTAGCGGCGCTGCTGCTCAAGGGCGCGGACCTGCCCCGCTACGTGGCCGCCGGCGTGGCATCCCTCGGCATCGTGGGCTCGGACACGCTGGACGAGATGGACATGGACCTGCTGGAGCTGGCGGACCTGGGCTTCGGCGCCTGCCGCCTGTCCCTCTGCGCCAAGGCGGGCATCACCCTGGACGACCTGCGGGCCAAGCCCCACCTGCGCCTGGCCACCAAGTTCCCCAAAGCCACCGAGGCTTGGCTCACCCGCGAGGACCTCACCGCCGAACTGGTGCCCTTGAGCAGCAGTGCGGAACTGGCGCCCCTGCTGGGCCTGGCGGACGCCATCGTGGACCTGGTGCAGACCGGCGGCACCCTCAAGGCCCACGGCCTGGTGGAGACCGCCGTCCTCGGCCGCTCTTCCGCCCGCCTCGTCGCCGCCCGCGGCGCCTACCTCAGCGAACCCGGGCGCATCAGGCCCCTGGCGGACATGCTGCTCGGGGCCCTGAAAGCAAAGACCTAGACAGGATTACCCGGAGCTGCCCGGACGGATGCTGAGGATCTCCAGACGCATCGTTCCGGCCGGCCGCCGCCACAGGACTTCATCGCCGGGTTCGGCGTTCAGCAGGGCCTCTCCCAGCGGTGAGACCCAGCTGACCTTGCCTTGGGAGGGATCGGCTTCGTCTTCGCCGACGATGGTGTACGTCTCGACCACGCCCGCCTCGTCGCACACCTCCACGGCAGCCCCGAAATGGACCCGGTCCACCGGCTTGCCACCGGACTCGACCAGAACGGCCCGGTTCAGCCGTTCCTGGTGGTAGCGAAGGTCGCGCTGGACGATGGCCAGCTCCTGGGGATTGGTGAGCTGGCCCTCCGCCAGCATCCGGCTTTGGCGGTGGGCCAGGTCCGCCGTCTGTTCCTGCAACTGCCGCAGCCCGGCGGGCGTCACGTAGTTCGTGTGGGGGCTCTGGGGTCGGTCAGGCAGGACTTCGGGGCGTCCCGCGTCATCCGGATCCTTGATGAAGGCTCGATTCACTGAGTCCGCCTCGCGTTCGTCGAGAGTCAGGCGGAAACTTCGCCGTAGATGTTGTCCCGCTGCCAGGGCTCGTAGCCGGCGGCGCGGATCATGCGGGTCATCTCGTCCTTGTTCACGCTGTAACAGGTGCCGGCGGCGCTGACGACGTTCTCTTCGAGCATGAGGCTGCCCATGTCGTCGCAGCCGTAGTGCAGGGCCAGCTGGCCGGTCTTGCGGCCCATGGTGACCCAGCTGCTCTGGATGTGCGCGAAGTTGTCGAGGAAGATGCGGGCGATGGCGATGGTGCGGAGGTACTCCACATCCGTGGGCTTGGGCACCTTGCCTTCCCAGGGCGTGTGGCCGCTCTGGAAGGGCCAGGCGGCGAAGGCCGTGTAGCCGCCGCCATTGTTCCGCGCCAGGGCCCGGTCCTGCTGGTCGCGCAGGGCCTCCAGGTGCTCGATGCGCTCGGCCATCGTCTCGGTGATGCCGAACATCATGGTGCCGGTAGTTTTCACGCCCTCCTCGTGGGCGGCTTCCATCACTTCCAGCCACTTCTCGCGGCCGCCCTTGAGGGGCGCTATCTTCTTGCGGATGCGGTCCACCAGGATCTCCGCGCCCCCACCGGGGATGGAGCCCAGGCCCGCTTCGCGCAGGTCCGCGACGGTCTTGCGCAGGGTCTGCCCGCTGAGCTTCGCCATCATCTGGATCTCCACCGGCGAGAAGCCGTGGACCCAGATGCCCAGGTCGTGGTGGAGGTAGCGCACCAGGTCCAGGTAGTAGTCCCAGGGCAGATCGGGATTCACGCCGCCCTGCAGCAGGAAGCCCGTGCCGCCGATGGCCTTGGTCTCCTCGGCCTTCTGCTTCAGCTGATCCTTCGTGAGCACGTAACCGCGGGTATCGCCCGGCTTGTGGTAGAAGGCGCAGAAGGTACAGTAGACGTTGCAGATATCCGTGTAGTTCACGTTCCGGTCGATGACGTAGCTGGCGCGCCGGGGATCGTTGTGGCGGTCCCGGATGGCGGTGGCGGCCACGGCGAGGTCCGGCAGCTCCGCCCGCTCCATGAGCACCAGCGCTTCGGCAGGGGGGATCCGACGGCCTTGGAGAATGCCGTCCAGGATCGCCTCAGGGGTATCAAGGGCCTTCAGCATGTCTAGACCTGGTACCCCATGACCTGGAGGCAGCGGCGGCAGACGCATTCCTGCCCTTCCACGCCATGCTGGAAGTGGTCCAGCGTGTAGGGATTTCGGCACTTTTCGCAGATCTGGGTGGGTTCGGTGCTCGTCTTGGGGGCGTAGAGATGGGTGGGATCAGGCATGGCGGACTCCGGACCTTCAAGGATATCAAAGGCGGCCCGGATGGGCCGCCTTTGATCGGAAAAGACAGAATGATTACTCTTCGACGGCGCCGGCCTTGGCACTCTCGTGGGGCCGGTCATTGCGCTTGCCCTGGTGCTTGTGCGCCTGCGCGTCCAGCTTCTCGATGGCCTGGGTGATGCTGGCGTACATGTCATCAGTCGTGGCCGAGGCCACGAAGGCGCTGGCGCGGGTCTTCAGGGTGATCTCGGCCTCGTGGCGGTGTTTCTCCACGGCCAGGATCACGTGGACGTCGATGATGTCGTCCAGATAGGTGGCCATCTTGTCCAGTCGCTCTTTGGTGAACTGCTTGAGGGGCTCGGTGAGCTCCACGTGGCGGCCGGTGTAGTGGACCTTCATGGGACACTCCTGAAAGGGGCCGGGCGGCCCGGAAATCATGGATCCAGCGTCTGGAAGGGGCCTCAACCCTGTCAGCGGCGCCGACGCTGGGAGGCTGGAGGAATCTTGAGTTCCTCGCGGTACTTGTTCACTGTTCGACGGGCCACCTTGATGCCGTCCCGCTCGAGCAGGCCGGCGATGGCCTCATCGGACAGCGGCTTGGCAGGGTCCTCTGCCTGCACGAATGCCTTGATGCGGTGCTTGACCACAGTGGCGGAAACATCTGAATCCTTTGGGCGCGCGGAGAAGAAGTAGTTCAGGTCGAACAGCCCCTGAGGGGTATGGATGGTCTTGGCCTTCACCACCCGGCTGATGGTGCTTTCATGGAAACCGGTGGCCTCCGCCACATCGCGCAGCACCATGGGTCGGAGACGCTCGATGCCGTGCTCGAGGAACTCCTTCTGGAGTTCCACGATCTGGGCTGAGACGCGCAGGACGGTACGGTTCCGATCCTCGACCCCTCGGATGAAATCGCGGGCACTGCGGAAACGTTCACGAATGAAATCCTTGTCGCACTTCGCCTCGCTGGAGGCAAGGAAGCGCTGATACTCGCCGTTCACGCGCAGCCGCGGCAGGCCCTCGTCGTTCAGGTAGACCTTCCAGTTGCCATCCTCGCCCTTGAGCACGACCACATCGGGCTTCACCACCCGCTCCCCTTCCGGATCGAAGGCGCGGCCGGGCGATGGGTTAAGGTGCTTGAGCTGATCCATGGCCACGTACAGTTCCGCATCGGTGCAGCCCAGGGCGCGGCGCAGTTTGGCGCTGTCCCGCTGCGCCACCTGAGCGGTGTGGTCCTGGATGATGCGCACGGCCAGATCATCGGGCTCGGCGCCCGCATGGCGAAGTTGGAGCAACAGGCTCTCTTGTACCGTGAAGCAGCCCACGCCCGAAGGATCGAACTCCTGGAGGACGTCCAGGGCGGCGCGCAGAGCCTCTTCCGTGACACCCAGATCCGCGGCCAGAGCAGCCGGGGTGGCCTCCACGGAGGGTTGGTCGGGGTCCAGGCGCAGGAAGCCCTTGGGGTCGAGGCGATCAATGAGCCGCTCCACCAGGGCGGCCCGGGGATCTTCGTTCTCCAGGGTCTCGTAGAGCTGGCTCACCAGGTGATCCTGGAGGGATTCATAGGCGCTGAGGCGGTCCTCCCAGGAGAATCGATCCTCCTCCGGCAGGTTGCTGGTGCGGGGCATATCTGAATCCCAGCTGTTCTCGGCGCCCAACTCGGTTTCCTGGACCTGGGCCACGCCCTCTTCCGTGAACTTTTCCAGGTCGCTTTCGGGGTTCATTTCGCCCGCCGCATCCAGCATCGGGCCGAGATCCATAGTGTCCACCCCCTCGGGCAGTTCCATGCCCTCACCAGACTGATCTGACGAAGCCTCGGACACCTCGGACTCGCGTCCTTCCTCGATGGCTTCGAGGGAGGGCACTTCGTCCCCATCATCCGCCAGCTCCAGCAGGGGATTCTCCTCAAGCTCCCGCTCGACGGTCTGCGACAGTTCCTGCAGGTTCATCTGCCACAGCTTGAGCTTCAGCTGCATGGCAGGGGTGAGCGCGAGAGTCTGGCTCTGGGCCAGGCGCTGGGAGAGGAAGGGACCAGCCACGATCAGTCCAACCTGAACCGGTTGCCCAGATAGACCCGGCGGATATCCGGATCCTCTGCGATTTCGCTGGGCAGGCCGTGTTTCATGATCATCCCGTCCGCCAAGATATAAGCCCTATCGGCGATCTGCAAGGTCTCGCGGACGTTGTGATCTGTGATCAGCACGCCGATGCCTCGCGCCTTGAGGTCGCCAATGAGACCCTGGATCTCCAATACGGACTTGGGATCCACTCCGGCGAAGGGCTCGTCCAGGAGCATGATCTTGGGCTCGGTCACGAGGGCCCGCGCCAGTTCGCAGCGCCGCCGCTCGCCACCGGACAGGCTCATACCCAAGGTATCGCGCACCTTGCCAAGGTGAAAATCGGCCAGAAGCTGCTCACAGCGGTCCTTCTGTTCCGCCTTCGGAACTGGCTGCAACTCCGCCAGGGCCATTAGATTCTCCCACACTGTCAAGCCGCGGAACACGCTGGATTCCTGAGCCAGGTAGCCGATGCCCAGCCGGGCCCGCCGGTGCATGGGCAGGGTCGTGACGTCCTGGCCCAGCCAGCGGATGAACCCTCGGTCCGGCGCCTCCACCCCCACCACCATGTAGAAGGTCGTGGTTTTGCCCGCGCCGTTGGGCCCCAGCAATCCCACCACCTCGCCCATGCCGATGCAGAGGCTCACATCCCGCACCACGGTGCGGTCGCCATATCGCTTCTGGAGGTTCACAGCCTCAAGACAGGGGGGCTTTTCGGTCATGGGTATATCAGAACACACTGGCCGCCTGATTGCCCTGGAGCGGCGGCGCTCACCGCTCGGCACGCCCGGGCGTGTAGGGTGCCTTGGCGGCCTCAAGCGAGGCCTCCAGCGTTTTCAGGGCGGTCAGCGCAGCTTCGAGCCGGCCCTTCACAGCCTGCAGCCCCGCCTCGGCCCAGGCCAGATTCTGGCGCTGGGTGGCGGTGGGCATCTGGGTGGTGGCCCAGACGCTGCCAGTGACCTCGCGGATCCGCCCGAGAATGCCGGGGGCCGTGGGTTCCTGGCGGACAGCGACCGTGGTGTCCCCGCTGAGCAGGTCGCGCAGGTCCTTGAGGTCGCCGTGCAGGCTCCGGGCCTTGGCCAGCAACGCGGAGTCCACAGCCGGGGTTTCCAGCAGGGCCTTGCGGACGTGATCCAACCGGTTCTGGGCCTCGGTCAGGCGTTCGGAAGCGCCCATGGCGCTCCGCTGGGCGTCGCCCATCCGGGCGGAGAAGGCGCTGAATTCGGTCCACTGGGCGGGGGTGAGGCGATCCGCATCCAGAGGCCTCACGTCAAAGGCGACGGGGCCAGCCACGGGCTTCAGCACGCCATCCACCTGGAAAAACAGCGTGGCTTGGTACCGACCCGGCGCGGCCAGGGCCCCGTGGGCGCCGTAATCCCAGGGATCCCGCCCGGTGGGAACCTTCAGACGGATGGGAGCGGGATCCTGCAAGCGGAGATCCCAGGCCAGGCGGTGGAGGCCCTTCTCCGGTTTCGCGGTGATGCGGCGCACCACCTGGCCATCGCTGGCGGCGATGGTCAACACCACTGCGGGCGGCACCTCGCGATCCTCCGCCCGGAGTGAATCCCAGGTGGGGATGGCGGGATCCTGGCCAGCTTTGGTGGCCTCCTTCTCCTTCGCCTGGCGCTGCTGCTTCAGCGTCTTCGGTTCCACCTTCACGTGGTAGGTGAACACGGCGCCAAAGGGCGGATTGGGCGACAGGAAGAGGGAATCACCCTGGAAGGACTTCCCTGGCCCACCGAAGGGGACGGCCGGGATGTAGGCCTGGGCAGGCCGCAGACCAAAGAGATGAGCCTCGGGCTCGAAGTCCTCCGCCTTCGCCTCGCGCAAGGGCGTCAGGTCATCAAGGATGTAGAAGCCCCGGCCGAAGGTGGCCACCACCAGATCGCCTTCGCGGGCCTGGATGGCCAGGTCCTTCACGGCGATGGTGGGCAGTTGGGTGAACCGGGACCAGGTCTTCCCCGCGTCGAGGCTGAAGAAGAGACCGAACTCCGTGCCGCAGTAGAGCAGCCCTTCCCGGGCCGGATCCTCGCGCACGGTGTACACACTGCCCCGCTCGGGCAGCCCCGCGGAGATGGACTCCCAGGTGCGACCACGGTCTCTGGAGCGCAGGAGGTAGGGGCGGAAGTCACCTGTCTTGTGATTGTCGAAAGCGGCGTACACGGTTTCCGACCGGTGTGCACTGGCCGCGAGGCAAGAGACGTAGGTCAGGTCGGGTACGCCTGGGACATGCTCGGACTTCCGCCAGGCCTTGCCGCCATCCTCGCTGATCTGGAGGAGGCCATCGTCGGTGCCCGCGTAGAGCAGGCCTTCGGCCTTGGGGCTCTCCGCAAGGGCCACGATATTCCCGAAGAAGCTGGTGGAGGTATTGCGGGCCACGGCATCCACGCCCCACACCTTGTCCATGATCTTCAGGCGGCTGCGGTCGATCTTCCGGGTCAAGTCCGGACTGACGGCGGTCCAGCTGTCGCCGCGATCATCGCTGCGAAACAGTTTCTGGGCGGCGAAATACAACCGCTTGCCGTTGTGGGGGCTGAGCATCAGCGGCGCGTCCCAGTTCCAACGGAAGGGCTCTTCTCCGGGCGCGGGCTGCGGCTGGATCTCCACCCGCTCGCCCGTGCGGCGGTCGAAGCGGGCCAGGCCGCCATACTGGCTTTCCGAGTACACGGTGTTCGGGTCGTCGGGATCCACCTGGCTGTAAAAGCCGTCCCCACCCTGGGTCACGAACCAGTCCAAATTGGTGGAACCGTGCAGATTCCGGGTGCGGCTGGGACCGCCCATGGAAAAGTTGTCTTGAGTGCCGCCGTACACGTTGTAGAAGGGGCGTGCGTTGTCCGTGGCCACCCGGTAGTACTGGATGATCGGCAGATTGGCCGTGAAGGCCCAGGTGGCGCCACGGTCGCGACTTTCGTACAGGCCGCCGTCACACCCGGCGATCAGATGATCCGGGTTCGCCGGATCGATCCACAGCGCGTGGTTGTCCACATGCTTGGAGGTCTCGCCCACGTGTCGCCAGGTCTTGCCGCCGTCCTCGGTCACCTGCATCCAGGTATCCATGGAATAGACGCGTTTGGGATCCCTGGGATCGCAGAAGAGCTCCTGGTAGTACTGCGCGCTCCCGGACACCTGCTCGTTGCGACGCTCCCAGGTGCGGCCTCCGTCCAGGCTGCGGAAGAAGCCGCCAGCCTTGTTGGCGGCCTCGATGGTGGCGTAGACCGTGTCCGGCTCACCCGTGGGAATGGCCAAGCCAATGCGCCCCAAGTCCTCCTTGGGCAGCCCTTCCGTGAGCTTCGTCCAAGTCTGACCGCCGTCCAGGCTCTTGTGGATGCCACCCCCGGGACCGCCATCCAGCATGCCCCACACGTGACGGCGCCGCTGGTAGGTGGCGGCGTACAGCACGTCAGGATTGCGGGGGTCCATGAGCACGTCCGTCACGCCCGTGTGGGCATCCACCGTGAGCGCGGCCTTCCAGGTCTTGCCGCCATCGGTGGTCTTGTAGAGGCCCCGCTCTCCGCCCTCTTTCCAGAGCGGGCCCTGGGCGGCCACGAAGACCACCTGGCTGTTGCGCGGATCCACCAGGATCTTGGCGATGTGCTCGCTGGTCTTCAGGCCCATGTTCTCCCAGTGCCTGCCGCCGTCCAGGCTGCGATACACACCGTCTCCGTAGGCTACTGATCGCTGAGAGTTGTTCTCGCCCGTCCCCACCCAGACCGTGTTCGAGTCGTGGGGATCCACGGTCACGCAGCCGATGGAGAACGAGCCCTCCTTGTCGAAGAGCGGCGTCCATGTGGTTCCGGCATTCACGGTCTTCCACACCCCACCAGAAGCCGCCGCTACGTACCAGGTGTCCGGTTTGCGGGGATCCACAGCGATATCCCCAACCCGGCCCGAGGTCACCGCCGGTCCCAGGTTCCGGAACGGGATCCCCGCCAGAGGCGAATCCACCCGCTCGGCAGCCTTGGCCTTCGCGGGCGGAGCCGCCAGAATCGGGGCGGCGGCGATCATCAGCGCCAGGGGCGCGAGGGAACGGAACCGGGGCACGGTGCCTCCTAATACGATGTTTACCCCATCATGCCCTAGAAAAGCCGCGGCTTCACCACCCGGGATTCGCGCCCTTGCCCCGCACACGACCTTGCCACTTGGCGGTCTGGGTTCCGGGTTCGAGCTCCAGGGCCTCACCCTGGCCCTCACCGAGGCGGCCCCGAAGGGTGACGGCGCCCGTGGCTTGGATGAGCTTCGCCGTGCGATCCGGCCCCACCAGAACGGTCACCGCGTCCGCCGCCAGCCGCCAGCCCTGTCCCTGGCATTCCACACCACCGCTGAGGGTGATCTTCTGTCCTTCGCTCAGACCGTGCTCAGCGCGCAGAAACAGATCCCCGTCCGCGGCTGCCAGGGTACCGCTCAGCCCTTCCGGGAAGTTCACCGTTTCGCCTTTTCGGATGATGCGGGGGCCAGACAACCGCTCGCGCAGGCGGCTCCAGGCCGCGGGTCTGCCCGTGAGCGTCCACAGGGTATCCTCCCAGACCAGCCTCGCGCCTCGCAGGCTGCCACCGGAGAACAGGTTCACCTGCACGGGTCCTTCGATGGCCCAGGATCGCGGATCCCCCTGCCCTGCTCCGCCGCTGAAAGTGCCGTCCTCGCCACGGCCCAGCACCGGGGCCTGGAGCTTCCACCGCCGGGTGGCCCGCTCCATCAGCATGCGGGGTGAGGATAAATTGCGCCGGCCCCAGGTGAGGAGAGCCTGGCCTTCCGCCACGGCATAGCCCACAGGCAGGTTTTCGGGCAGTTCCGCACCCGGCCCTTCCCGCAGAAGCACCCTTGGCGCCCGAAGCACGAGGCGCTGGCCATCCAAGGGCTGATCCCACACCACGCTGCCCTCCAGCCGCAGCCCTGCGGGCGTCCACCGGGCACCGTCCGTGGACAGGCGTTCCTCGCCCACAGGCAGGGCCCGGTGAGCCTGGAACTTCCGGAATTCCACCTGCTGGAAGGTCGCGCCGGGCGCAGGCCGCGGCGCCACCCCACCCTTCGCCTCGCCGCGCCAGCCGTCGGCGCGTTCGAAGGCGAGGGGACCGGGCCAGGTGATCGTGTCCGGCGACAGATCGGCCACCGAAGCCTGGAGAGAGCCTTCCGTCAGTCGGGCCTTCACTCCCTCCAGGTGACCCGTCTGGAAGCCGGGCATGGCCCAGAGCCGATCCGCATCCATGGCCTGGAGCGTGACTGGAGCGACACCATCGGTCGGAGCTTGCCAGCGCACGGGTCCCTGCTCCACGCGGAACCGGCCATCGACCTCGCGTCGCCACCCCGCCGGCAGGTTCCAGGTGCCTCGAGTGGATCCTTCTAGGGCTTCCCACCGCAAGGGGGCCAGCCCCTCCCATTCCCCGCCGGTCCAGCGGATGGCAGGTCCCGCGTTCTCCACACGGCCCCTGCCCAAGAGGGCTTTGGTGACCGGATCGGCCACCTCGAGATCCAGGGGGCCCTGGAGGGTCCAGACCCCCGCCTGGCGCCGCGCCTTGGGCGACAGCATCCGCCATACCCCGGTGGGTTCCTCCAGATGGCCCGTCACGGTCTCCAGGCGCAGATCCTCCTCGGCCCCTTCGATGGTGCGGTAGGCCAACACCATGCGGTTGGACCCAAGCTGCTCAGTGAGGGTTCCCACGCTGCCCTTGGTGCCATCGCCGAAAAGGGGGTCACCGCCCACCGTGCGCCCGGGCATGCCCTCTCCACCCACCATCAGGAATCGCAGGGTGAACCCCAGGGTCCCAACCACCAAGCCCCAGCCCAGGGCCCGCCAGAGTGGGTGCCGCGCGGGTGGTAGATCCTGGAGGAGGGCCGGCACGGTCATGGAGCCCCCTCCCCGAGCAGGTTCTCCACCAGCCAGGACCGGCCCCAGCGGCTGCTGCCCTGGGGCGTGGCAGCCACACAGAGACGGTCATCGACGCTCGGTTGTGGTGGCCGGTCACGGCCCGCGAACCAGGTGATGGGATCCGGGAGTCCCGCCATGCGCAGCTTCCAATGATCCGCCCCGAACATCGCCGAGGAAGCCACCGCGCCTTCCAGCCGGGCCAGGGGCGGCGGAAAGGCTTGGCCAAAGGGTTCCAGGGCGGCGAGGTCCGCATCCTCCGGAAGATCGTTGGGACCTCCGTCCACAAACAGGGGCGGAGTCTTTCGGCCAGCGGCCTGCTCGGCCGCACCCCGCTGGAGGGCCTGGCGAACGAAGGCGAGGCGGGAGGCCTCGAAGCTGAGACCCGCCGCCGCACGGTGGCCGCCCCCGCCCAGGATGAAGGGCTGGGCCAGGACCAGCAGGCCACCCAGATCGTAGCCTTCCGGAGCCCGCAGGCTGCAGTGGGCCACACCATCGATTACCGTGCAGACTCCGGCTGGGCGCCCCGTGGCGCGCATGCGATGACCGGCCACGATGCCGATGACCCCCTTGTGGGCGGTGGGCTCCAGCACCAGGTCGAAGGCGGCGCCATCGGGATGGGGGAGGCGGGCGGCCAAGTCCTCCTGGATGGCCCGGCGTTCCTGGTTGAGTGCTTCAACCCGGGTCATCAGGATTTCGGCCTCGCCGGGATCACGGGTCAGCAGCAGGCGCACCGCGTCTTCCGCGCCACCCATGCGGCCCACGGCGTTGAGTCGGGGCGCCAGACCGAAGGCGATGTCCTGGCCACCCAGGGCACCCTCCTTCTTGGCTGTGCGCAGCAGGGCCGCCAGTCCGGGGCCATTCTTCCCGCCCAGGGAATCGAGGCCGCGGCGCGCCAGCAGGGCGTTCTCATCCACCAAGGGCATCATGTCCGCCACGGTGCCGATGGCCACCAGCTTGAGCATGCCGTCCAGGAAGGCCGCGTCGGCACCGGTGGGATGCGGCACGGCGCCGAGCAGGGCTTGGGCCAGCTTGAAGGCCACCCCCACGCCCGCCAGGAAGGGATTGGCGTAGCCATCCAGATGGGGATGCACCACGGCGCAGGCCGGCGGCAGCTCCGCGCCCAGCGCGTGATGGTCCGTGATCACCCAATCGAGACCCAGCTCGGCGCTAGCCCTCACTTCGTCCACGCTGCGCACGCCGCAGTCCACGGAGATGAGCAGGCCCGGATCGCGGGTGGCCTTCAGCTCCTGGATGCAGTCCAGGTGCAGGCCATAACCATCCGAAAAACGGTTGGGGATGAAGAAGGAGACATCCGCCCCGATCCGCTCCAGGGCCCGCACCAGCAGGGCCGTGGCGGTGACGCCATCCACGTCGTAGTCGCCGTAGACCACGATGCGCTCGTGGGTTTCGATGGCCCCGCGAATCCGTGCCACAGCCGCGTCCACACCGGGAAGCAGATGGGGATCCGTGCTGCGGGCCCAGGAGGGATCGAGGCGCCAAGCCAGGCCCTCCGGCTGATCCACCCCGCGCAGCCAGGCCAACCGGGCGAGGCGGGGCTCCAGATTCCAGGCTGCGGCCAAGGCCTTCCAGGGCGCCAGTCCAGCCGGGATCTCCCGGCGGAGGCGCCAGGCCTTGGCTTCCATGTCAGCCCACGCTGCCCATGCGGGCAAACTTCTGGTACCGCTCCTCCACCAGCTGCTCCGCGGACAGCTCGGACAGCTCGGAGAAGGCCTCCACCACGGCCTCCTTCAGCGCGGCGGCCGCCGCGTCAAAGTTGGAGTGGGCGCCGCCCAAGGGCTCCTTCACGATGCCATCGATGACACCCAGATCCAGGAGATGCGGGGCCGTGAGCTTCAGCGCGGCCGCGGCTTTCGGGGCCTGGGTGGCGTCCTTCCACAGGATGGAGGCGCAGCCCTCGGGCGAGATCACGGAATAGATGGCGTTCTCCATCATCAGGACGCGGTCGGCCACGCCCAGAGCCAGGGCTCCGCCGCTACCCCCTTCGCCGATGACCACAGCCACCACGGGCACTTCGAGCTTGGCCATCTCCAGCAGGTTCCGGGCGATGGCCTCGGCCTGGCCGCGCTCCTCGGCATCCACGCCCGGGTAGGCGCCAGGCGTATCGATGAGGCAGAGGACGGGCCGCTGGAACTTCTCGGCCAGCTTCATGAGGCGCAATGCCTTGCGGTAGCCCTCGGGCTTGGGCATGCCGAAATTGCGCAGGATCTTCTGCTTGGTGTCCCGGCCCTTCTGCTGGCCGATGATCATGACGGGATTGCCCTCGATCCAGCCCATGCCAGCCACGATGGCCGCATCGTCCCCGAAGCGCCGGTCCCCGTGGAGCTCCTCGAACCGCTCGCAGATGCGCTCGAGGTAGTCGAGGGTATAGGGGCGTTTGGGATGGCGGGCCAGCTGGGCCCGCTGCCAATCGGTGAGGTTCGTGAATAAATCGGCCTTCAGCTTGTCCAGCTTCTTTTCCAGCTTTTCCCGTTCCCTGGTCTGGGACGGGTCCATTTCCATGGCCCGGATCTGGGCCTCCAGCTCAAGCACCGGCTTTTCCAGCTGGGATAGATCCATGGCCTGTTCGGGAGTCGCGTCTTTCATGTGACCTCGGGTCAATCAAAGGAAGGATCCAGTGTAGCGGATCGCGGCAGGACTGGCCTCCGCCCCGAGGAGGCTAGAGGGCGACCTTGAAGGCGAGCGCATCTTCCCGGAAGGCCTTGTAGAGGTTCCGGTCCTTCTTCCAGGCCTGGACGCCCGCTTCCCTTTGGTCGAACCCGAAGTCCGCCTCCTTCCATCGGTGCTGGAACAGGAGGGTCAGCGCCGAGCCGGTTCCCGCGGGCTCCGACACAGCCTCCCATGAGAAGGTGCTGAAGGCGGTCTCCACGGTGCGCTTCGGCGCCACGGGCTGGACCCGCTCTGGCACCTTCAGCCGGGCGCGCAGGATCCGCTCCCCGAAGGTCCGCGCCTGGACTGGGAATCGCCTTGGAACACCGGATTTCTGGATCACGGTCCGAGGCCAGGGGAAGCCCCAACCCACCAGTTCCCGCTCCGGCCCGTTGGCCCGGTACCCCTGGGGATGCTCCACCCGAACCGTCACTCGGAAAGCCTTGGCCAGGTCGAGGGGGTCGCCCAACTCCGTGACCACCAGGTTCCCCGTGGGTGGGAGTTCCAACAGATCCTGCACGAGGCGGTCGTGAACCCCCTTGGCCCCTCGGGCCCTCGCCACGGCGCGGAGCCCCCAGGCGGACCCGGTCTCATCGATCCGCAGAGTAGCCGCCAGCCGCCCGTCCGGCTTCGCCTCTCCTTCCAAATCCAGCTCCAGCCGGTTGGGCTGGATCGCCGCATCCGGAACCTTCACCCACTGGGCCCCGGTGTCCAGGCAGATCATCACGTTGCGCCCGCGATGCGCCGCGCCGAGCCAGCCGAGCGGAACGAGCGGGTCCGTCGGATCCACAAGGAGGAACCGGCCTGCGGATGTCTCCACCTCGGCCGGGAAACCCAGGCTCCGTTCGAGCTTGAGGGCGGTGATCACATGGTTGAACTCCGGGAAGGGCGCATCGGAGGGCTCGACCTCGGGATTGGAGATGGAAGCCAGCGCCGGAAAGCCACGGAAACCCATAGGGGCAGCTTCCGACAGCAGGAAGCAACTCAGGTCCTTGCAGTCGCCATACTTCTTTCGCCCCACTTCGTCGGAGGCTTCGGGGAGCCACCCGCGCTCTGGGGTGAGATAGATCTGCTTGTAGGTGAGGGACTTTCCCATCCAGGACCAGAGGGCACCCAACCCCGCGGGTCCGGACCAGCCCTTGGCGGCGGTCACCGCGGGCCTGCGCTTCGCCTGGTAGTTCCCGGCGGTCCAGACGGCCAGTTCGTTCCAGCTCCCCCACATGCGGGATAGAGGAAGGTCCGGATCCTGGAACCGCACCCGCACGGAGGGGAGGATTCCTCCGAGATCCGGGTGACCCTCTTCATCTTTCGGCAGGGCCGGCAAGTTGGAGAGGGCCAGGCGTGCGCCCGGCGTTTCCTCTACGGAGCTGATCCAGGGCGTGAAATGGCGTTTCTCCATGGAGATCGTGACGGCCTTGAGATCCGTGAACCAGCCCTCCTTTTTGGCGACTTCCAGTTCCCAGTGACGGATGGGACTCGATTCCAGAATCCCCTCTCCGGCCACCGGTCCGAGGGGACTTTCGATGGTCTCCAAAGACTCGAAGGCGATGAGGCTGCCTGTGACCACCCGGTCGAGAGAGGCGCCCGTGAGGGTCTCGGTGCTGAATTCGGGACTCCCCGCGTCATTGATGGTGACCACCTCGTCCTGGTCGAGCTTGACCATCTCCCCGTCAGGGCGGAGGTTCCACCCTTTGAGCTTCTTCACGCGACTGGCCTTCCCTCCCAGGCCCCGGAGCGCGAAAGTCCTCTGTTCCCGCCCCCGTTCCGTGAGGACTTTCACCAGGCGGAACCGGCGTTGGCGGATTTCTCCGCTGCCGGCATAGGCGATCTCCGTACGGTCCTGAAGCACCCAGGCATCGGCCTGTTCAGGTGCCGGCTCCGCCTGGGCGGACCGGGCCACGGCGGCAGCCCAGTCGGGAAGCTTCCGATAGGGATCCTGGGCGAGGAGCGTCAAGGAAAGCAACAGGAGCAGCAATTGGC
>CAVPLE010000026.1:0-4917 GCA_963705865.1 uncultured Holophagaceae bacterium
TTCATCACCACCGATCTGGACGATAACCAGATCACCGCGTTCCATCCCGGCGCGATGAGTTTTTCCGAGCAGAATCATGTCGGCGACGCAACGGACATCAGCCTCGGCATCGTCTCGCCGGACGGACGCGAAGGGATGTTGCAGCACGCGCGCGAATTCCACGAAGCGGGCATCCCGTGGGTGTTCGATCCGGGCCAGGGCATGCCGATGTTCGGCGGCGACGAGCTGCTGCGCTTTGTCGAGCAGGCCGACTATGTGACGGTGAACGACTACGAGGCGCAGCTGTTGCAGGACAAGACCGGCAAGAAGATCGAGGAGCTCGCCAAATCGACGCGCGCCTTCATCGTGACCCTCGGCGCGCAAGGCTCGATCATTTACGCCGACGGCAGGGAAATTGCGATCCCCTGCGCCAAACCCGCTGCGCTGCTCGACCCGACCGGCTGCGGCGACGCCTATCGCGCCGGCCTGTTGCACGGCATCCAGCAGGGCTGGGACTGGGAGACCACCGGACGGCTGGCCTCGCTGCTCGGCACGCTCAAGATCGCCAGCCGGGCGGACACAACGACGTACCGACCCGCGACTTCAGCCAGAGGTTCTTTACATGATTGAAAAAAATGCACCGAATTACCCGTCATAGATGGATTAACCTAAGTCTGGGTAGCGCTTTCCTAGTGCGTGTGAAGACGTCTCCGCCAGGGAGACTAATTCCGCTTGAATGCCTCGTTGGTCATCAGGGTCCCCAACTCTTCACAGATCACCGGAGGCACGCCGACATCCTTCTTCCAGGTTTCGATGTAGTCGGTCACCAGGGGATGATTCCTGTAGAAGGAACCTAAGGACCACCCTGCCGCCATGTAGGACACACCTTTCGCAAGCTCTATGGTGACGCCCCCAGCTTTTTGCCCTGACTTCCTGAGCGCCAGGAAGGCTTGTCCTTCTTTGCGCCATTCTAGTGCCCCCGCGATTGTGCGGACTGGCTTGGCATCTCCGGTTGCGAGGAACTGACTCCACAGCATGTCGAAAGCACTTGGGATCTTGATGAAGTTGTTCACGTCCGGCGTTAGGTCATAGGGATCAGGTAGGGGTGGAACTTTGGACGGGATGAGTTTGAACGGCTCCTGATCCTCTGCGCGCATGGATTCGAGAACTGTCGGGAGGCTGTATCCCGCGTCAAGGAATGCGACTACCCCTATCATTCGGACAACGGGCTCTTCGGATTTCAGGCGGGACAATAGGTCCTTGGCGGCTTCCGGATCGGACTTCAATACATGACTATAGAAAGCACGCATGTTGGGCTTGAAGGCGTTCTCGTCATCCTTGGAAGCCCTGAACAGGTGAAGCAACCGAGTGGGCTCCGGACACTGGTAGTAGCCCATCATCCAGTTTTCTTGCTCCTTCTTGTCCTTGAAGCCGCCCTCCTTGGCTGATCGTTCATAGGACCAGTATTCGACCTTTGCCTCCTTCAAGTTCCGTTGCGTGCCATCTTCAGCGATGCGCTTTCCCTTGATGGAAACGACATCCTCTTTGGCACTGATAGGCGCTGTCCAATCAAGATCAAATAGGGCGAAACTCACCATGGACATCATGCCTTCTGCCTCTTTTGGGCTCACCTGGGCAGCCTTTAGCACTGACAGGACGAAATCTGCCCCTTCCACTTTGATTCGCCGTACCTGGGTTGGATGAAGGTCCTTGAAGGTCTTCGTGTCTGTGCCGATGGCTACCGTGAATGAATAAGTTCCAGCTTTCAGCAGTTGGTCCCTCTGGTCGCCTCTCGCTCCAATCGCGAGGGTGAGGTGTTGACCTGAGCCCACACGGGTTCGATTAATCGGAGCGTTTACCTGGTTTGGCAAGTCCCGCCAGTGTTTGATGACATCAGTCCCGAAGACCCAGGGCTGTTCGATCAGCTCGGTAGGTTGGATCTTTCCTTTGATGACTTCAGCCTTCTGGGCAAAGAGCGGGACGACACACAGTAGTCCAGCGGTGAGGAACTGCGAGGCTACTGGAGGCATCGTGGGTCCTTGTGGCTAAAGAGGTGAAAGGAATCCCTCATCTTCCCAGGTGCCATTCAGTGTTGATGCACAAGTTTCAAGCGCAGGTTACGATGTGACCGGAAACCTTTGCCAGCCTCGTTCTGCGGTTGCCTCCAGAGACGGAGGACTGGTCCATTTCTGGTCCACTCCCCATCAAAAAGAGCGGTATCATTGCGTCACAACCTGCGGGTTCAGACGTTTTCTTTGGAAGAAGATAAGGTGGCACAAAGTGAAGTCATAAAATGACTTACGCACTGGTGCGCCCGACCAGACTCGAACTGGTACTCCGTTTCCGGAAGCGGATTTTAAGTCCGCGGCGTCTGCCATTCCGCCACGGGCGCAGGGTTCCAGCCTAACGGCGCTTCGCCGCCCATGGTAGCGTCGAGCCATGGGGACCCGTTCCGTTGCGCTGCTGCTGGTGATCCTGCCCGCCTCCCTGTCCGCCCAGGTCCGGGACCTGCGGGAGTTCTACCGGGAGCGCTGCGCGGCCTGCCACGGGGTGGAGGGCTCAGGCCGGGGTTCCAACGGCGCCCGGCTGGGTGGCGGAGCCATCCTGGACCTCCGGCGCATGACCCGGGAGGAGGAGGCGGCCTTGGTGGCCACCATCCTCAGAGGCCGCGGGGCCATGCCGGGCTTCGGCCGACAGCTCACGGAACCGGAGGCCCGGCGCCTGGTGAGTGAGGTGCTGCGACCCATGGCCACGCACAAAAAACGCTGATGGGTCTTGCGGGAGTCGGCGCAGGACCCATCCTGGCCTGGTGTTTCAACATCCATTGAGGTGGCCATGCGGATCGTCGTGCTGCTCTCTTCCCTCCTGCTTGCCACCGGCCTGGGGGCCCAGACCCCCTTGAAATCCGTGGACGAGCTGCGGGCCTTTTTCGCCCAGAACTGCGTGAAATGCCATGGTCCGGATGGGTCCGCCCACAGCGCCGAAGGGAAGAAGCTCGGCGGGTTCGATTTCACGGACGCGAAGAAGGCCGCGAAGGAAACGGACGCCGACATGGAGAAGACCATCCGCAAGGGCATCTTCTTCGGCCTTGTCATGCCCTCCTTCAAGGATCGCCTGACCGAGGCCGACATCAGCCTCATGGTGAGGGAAGTGGTCCGGAAGGCCGAGAAGGGTAAAGCCATCGCGCCGCAGCAGGAGGCGGGCCGATAGGATGAAGGGATGCCCGGCACCCCCAACGATCCTTCCACCCACCCCCTGCTCCGCAATCTGAATGCCCCCCAGCGGGAGGCCGTCTGCCATGCCCATGGGCCTTTGCTCATCCTGGCGGGTGCCGGGTCCGGCAAGACCACGGTGATCACGCGGCGCATCGCCTGGCTCATTGAGGAGGAGGGCGTCCATCCGGGTTCCATCCTGGCCATGACCTTCACCAACAAGGCGGCCGAGGAGATGCGGGAGCGCGTCCAGCGGCTCGTCTCCGTGCCCGCCGCGCAGATGTGGGTGAGCACCTTCCACAGCTTCTGCACCCGCATCCTGCGCCGCGAGGGGGAGCGGACGCCCGTGGGCCGGGATTTCGTCATCTTCGATCCGGCGGACCAGAAGAGCCTGATGAAGCAGGTGCTGGTGGAATTGAAGCTGCCCGAGAAGCAGTTCCACCCGAAGAAGGTCCTGGAGCTCATCAGCGATTTCAAGAACCGCTGCCTGCTCCCGGAGGAGGCCAGGGAGGAGGCCCTGGATCCCTGGACGCGCAAGGTCCTGGATGCCTATGACCTCTACCAGAAGGGCCTGAAGAACCACCGGGCCTGCGACTTCGACGACCTGCTGCTCTACACCGAGCGCCTCTTCCGCGAGCCCGTCATCCAGGCCCAGTACGGGGAACGCTTCAAGTTCATCCTCGTGGACGAGTACCAGGACACCAACCGCGCCCAGTACCTGCTCGTGCAGCACCTGGCCCGGCGGCACCACAACCTGTGCGTGGTGGGCGACGAGGACCAGTGCCTGGCCAAGGGAACCCAGGTGCTCATGGCGGATGGACGAGAACGGCCCATCGAGAAGGTGGCGCCGGGGGACCTGATCATGGCCGGTCATGGCAGCGGGGTATTCAGGCCCGCGAAGGTCCTGAAGGCTGCCACCCGATCGCGCCAGGGCCAGGGCATCCGCATCACCACCGCATCGGGCCGGGTCCTCACCAGCACGCCGGAACACATCCACATCGCGGGTTACCGCCTCGGCACCACACCCCAGTTGCACTTCGTCTACCTGATGCGGAAGCAGGGAATCGGCTGGCGGCTGGGCACCAGCCAGACCCACACCCGCGGCCAGGTGAAACCGGTGGTGGGCTTCCTCCAGCGGGCCCGGCAGGAGCATGCCGACGAGCTGTGGGTGATGTCCACCCACGCCAGCGAGCAGGAGGCCCGTCTCCAGGAAGAGGTATGGTCGCTCCAGTATCAGCTCCCCACGCTGCCGTTCGTTTCGCGCAAGGGCGGATCCATCAAGGGGTTGGTTCACGATGCGGAAGCCATCCGCCGCGTGTTCGCATCCGTGGATTCGCAATCCGGCGCCGAGCGACTGCTGGCCGACCTGGGCATGGCCGTGGAAGTTCCCCATCATCGGGCCCAGGCCAGTGATGGCCTTCGCCGGGCGGTGACCATCACGCTCTGCGGAGATCGGCGCGGGAAGCGGCCCATGCACCGCATTTCCATGATCGGTCGCAGTACAGAGGATCGCCGGGTGCTGGAAGGGCTGGGCCTGTCCGTGCGCCCCGCGAAGACCGGTTCCTCGAGCTGGCGCATGGAGACCTGCGCCGCCTCCTACGGGGACATCCGGCGCATGGCGGACCGCATCCGGAAGCACCTGGATGCTGACATCCGCTTGCAGGCCCGGCTCGGGGACAGCCCTGGGCGCGAGACCAGCAGCCTGCCGTTCATGCCTGCTTGCAAC
>CAVPLE010000027.1:0-8240 GCA_963705865.1 uncultured Holophagaceae bacterium
GTCCCCACCATTGCCATTCCAGTGGTGATTCTGGGTACTTTCGGGATCCTGCAGGCGTTTGGCTATTCGATCAACACGCTGACCATGTTCGCCATGGTGCTCGCCATCGGACTGCTGGTGGACGACGCCATCGTGGTGGTGGAAAACGTCGAGCGGATCATGGCGGAGGAAGGTCTGTCGCCGCGGGAGGCGACGCGCAAATCGATGGGCCAGATCCAGGGCGCGCTGATCGGTATCGGGACCGTATTGTCCGCGGTGTTCATCCCGATGGCGTTTTTCCCCGGGACCACCGGGGCGATTTATCGCCAGTTTTCCATCACCATTGTTTCGGCCATGGTGTTATCGGTGTTCGTGGCCCTGATTCTGACGCCCGCGCTCTGTGCCAGCATGCTCAAGCCCATAGCGGCCGGCCACCACGAAGATAAGCGCGGCTTTTTTGGCTGGTTCAACCGAACCTTTCAACGCAGCACGTCCGGATACCAGGGTCTGGTGGCGGGAATGCTGCGCCGAACGATCTCGTTATCTGGCTATTTACTGCGTCATCATCGCGGGTGTCGCCATCCTGTTTGCGCGCCTGCCGACGGCTTTTCTGCCCGAGGACGATCCCGGCCTCATGTTCAGTCAGGTGCAACTGCCGGTTGGTGCCACCATGGAGCGGACTCGTGGCGTCCTCGAGCCGAGGCCGCCATCAAGTGGGCCGCGGGGTGCGCTTTCATCGCGGTGGGGCTGTGGGTGCTGATCAAGGGGTGACGCGCCTCTTCTACGATGGCGGCTGCGGGCTCTGCCACGCGGCCGTACGCTTCGTGACGCGGCACGACGCCGGAGGCCGCATCCGCTTCGCGCCCCTGGGCGGTGAGACCTTCCGCCGGTTGGTTCCCGCCAGCGGGGCGCCCCTTCCCGACAGCCTGGTGGTGCTGACGCCCGAGCACCGCCTGCTGGTGCGCTCCGAAGCCGTGATCCACCTGCTGCTCAACCTCGGGGGGAGGTGGGGTCTGTGGGCGGCATTCCTGAGGGTGGTGCCCCGCATCCTCCGGGATGGGTTGTACGACCTGGTGGCGAGGGTCCGTCGCCACATGTTCCGGCCGCCGGCAGGTATCTGTCCCGTCTTGCCTGCGGCCTTGCGCGATCGTTTTGACCCCTAGCCTCGCTTGAGCGTGATGATGACGATCTCCGGCGGGGCACAAATGCGGAGGGGGAGGCCCACCACGCCCAGGCCACGGCTCACGTAGAGCAGATCCTCGCCCTCCCGGTAGAGGCCCTGCGTGCGGGGGCCGATGAGGAAGGCGCTACTGATCCAGGGGATGGGGTTGATCTGGCCACCGTGGGTATGGCCCGACAGGGTGAGGCGCGCGCCGGCGGCGAGGGCCTGTTCCCATTCGCTGGGCCGATGATTCATGCACAGGCGGAAGGCGTCGGCGGGCAGGTCGCGGGCGGCCTCGGTGGGCCGGGGGCCGGGACCGAAGACCATGTGCCGGAAGCGGCCGTTCCGCGCCATGGGATCCTGCAGCCCCATGAGGGCCAGGGTGCCGCCATCGCGCTGGATGAGGGTCGAGGCGTTCTCCAGGCAACGGATTCCCGCGGCCTCAAGGTCACGCCAGATGGGGCGGGGGTCGTCGAAATAGTCGTGGTTCCCCAGAATGGCGAAGGTCCCGTAGGGGGCGGGAAAGCCACCGAAGGCGGCGATGATCGGGTCCACTTCATCGGGGCGGCTGTCCACGAGATCGCCCGTGAGGAGCAGCAGGTCCGGACGCTCCCGGGCCGTGAGATCCCGCCAACGATGCACCAGATGCGGCCCGATCAGGGGCCCGGAATGGAGGTCGCTGAGTTGGGCGATGCGCAGGCCGTCCAACCCTTGGGGGAGATCGGGGAAGGTCAGGGCGCGGCGGGTGATGACCGGATCTCCGTAGGCTTCCCGGACCCCGACGGCGCCGAAGGCGAGGGAGGCCCCGGTGCTCGCGAAGGCGGCGGTCCGCAGAAAGGCCCGGCGGCCGGGATCCACCGCCTCTCCCGGCGGCTCGGGCCGGTTCCGGCTCCAGAGGTGCCAGAGGCCCTCGGCCACCATGCCAGCCAGCAGGTGGAGCACCGTGAAGGCCTGGAAATAAAACCCCCCGCGAGCCAGGCCCCGCAGGAACGGCAAGGCTTCGTGGCCGCCTTGGCCCATGAGTCGGAGTCCCGCGAACAGGATCACGGGGATGTGGATGAGGCCCAGGACCCAGGGCAGCATCCGGTAGAACCGGCTTGGCAGTTCCAGGCGCAGCAGGCGCAGGTGGAACCACTGGATGAGGAAGATGAGGACAAGGCCGATGAGGAAGAGCATCAGGATTCCGAGAAGGACATCACGGCCGCACGATCACGCTGAGGGTTCCCACAGTACGGCCCTTCATGGTGCCATCCAAGGGGCGGTGCAGGCCCAGGATGAAGGAAAGGTTGCCCGCCAGGCGCCGCAGTACGTCCGTGGGCAGGGCCAGATCGCGACTGTCCAGCTCGAGTCCCGCCACCCGCTGCGCGGAGGGCCGGGGTGCGAGGTCCTGCCAGACCACTGAATGCTCCACGTAGGCCCGGAGGGGACCGAGTCCGAGTTCGCCCCGCAGGCGCTGCAGGCGGTTGCCCGTGGCTGTGTAGGCAGGCAGGGCCGCCTGGACCACTCGGTTGGCGTCGAGGGCGGTGGGCAGCAGGGAGGTGCCCACGCCGCCCAGATGGAAGCGGTCCAGGGCGGTGGGATCGCCGCCGATGCGGCCTTCTTCGAGGTGCACCGTGAGCGGGGACCAGGGATTGATCCAGCCCACGGTGAGGGTGGCCCGGGTCAGGTTCCAACGGCGGCCCTCTGTGCGGCCCTGCTGCTCTCGGGCGGCCAGGGCGAGGCGGAAGCCCAGGTCGTCGCGGCTCCAGAAGTTGCCGAGGCCGGCCTCCACGCCCCAGATCACGCGGTTGAGGGAAGCCCCGCCCGTGGGCGTGGCACGTTCGAAGGCGACCACGGGCCGGAAGTGGGATTGCGGCCGGCCCAGGTCCTTCCGGTCGAAGGCCAGCTCTGCTCCCTGACGCTCGCGGTCGAAGCCCGCCAGGGGTGCGAAGCGCTGGCTCGAGGGGCGCTCCAGGAGGGAGAAGGCCTGCAGGGAAGGCGCCCAGCGCCAGCCCCGCCATGCCGCACCGGCCATGGCCCCGCGAGGGCCCGCGCCATCGCCGAACCCCACCAGCACCTGCCAGTTCAAGCGATCGAGGATGTCATTGCCGCCGGCGCCAAGCTGGGCGCTGAGGCCCGAGGGCGTGGCGCTGTAGCCAGCCACGGTGAAGGTGTCGTGGCTTTCCCCCACGCGGTAGGGATGCGGATTCACCGGGACCGGCGGTGGCAGGGGACTGGGCTCGTCGGCCTTGGGCAGGATCTGGTCCTTCACGAGGGGCTCCGGATCCTGTGGGAGGGGTTTCACGTCCAGGGGCGGCAGCGTGGCGTCGAGGCGGCGGATCTGGAGGCCCGAAGCGCTGAGCTGCGTGTAGTAGATCCAGTGGCCGTCCGGCGTGGCCACGGGGTTCCAGGCCGCGGCCAGCGTGCGGGTGAGGGGCCGGCCCGCAGCGTCCACCAGATTCCAGATGCCGTCCACCTCCTTCCAGGTGGGACCGCCGGGCGCACTGGTTTTCATGGCCATCGGAGCCGTGGTCAGGCCCTGGCCAAGGCGCCACTGCCGCGGCTGCGGCTTGAGCACGCCTTCCTCGTCCGGCAGCCGCAGTTGGAAGGCGATGCGGTCCGGAGCCGTCCACACCGGCTTCCAGGGGAGGGCTCCGTGAATGCGGCCCAGGCGGTGCGTGGGGGGAAGGGTGGGCGCCAGCGGGACATGGTCTGCGGGCTCGCCGGGTTCCCGCTTGGCGCGTTTTGGCGTAGCGTTCAGATCCCACACGTAGAGACCGGGCTTCTTGGGATCCAACACCCGCGCCAAGAGTTTCGAGCCATCGGGGCTCAGGGCCAGGTCCGTGGCCCAGCCCTGGAGCTGGGCGATGAGCTCGCCTTCACGCAGGCCCTCCGCGCGGGCGCGGCGCTCCAACTCCAGGGCGGTGTGGGTCAGCTCGGCGCAGAAGCGCTGATAGCCATCCTTCGGACCGAAGCCGAACGTGGCGCGGAAGGCTGCCTCGAAGTCGCGCTTGCCGGCCAAGCGAAGCCAGAGGGTCTGGAGGATCTTCGGATCGCCGGCTTGGGTTTCGAGCCATTCCAGGTAGGCGCTGCCATCCAGGTAGGCCAGGGCTCCCCCGAGGAACCCGTCCTTGCCGCTCAGGGCCTCGTAGGTGGGCAGCTTGCCTTGGATGGCCCACTGGCGCAGCACCGCCGCGCGGAACGCGCTGTGGGGACGGCCGCTCCCCGTGAGCTTGCCTTCGATGAGCGTGGCATAGCCCTCCGTGACCCAGCGGGGCGACTTCTCCGTGAGGGGCCCCAGCACCGCGGTCCAGCGCCGCCAGAGGTTGGGTTCCCGGGCGGGCCGCAGCAGGTGGTGCATGTGGGCCAGTTCATGGGCCACGGCCAGTTCCGCCCAGCCACGGTGGTGGCCGATGGGGGAATCAGGCTCCGGCTCTGTCTTCCAGAGCACGATCTGGGGCCGTTGCAGGATCGGGAAGGCCAAGCCGTTGGCCTCCATCATCGGATCCAAGATCAGCAGGTCGATGGGGTGGTGGGGATTCTCGTAGGCATACCCGACGAGGCCGAGATACTGGGCGTGGAGGCCTTCGACGCGCCCCGCCACCTCGCGCCCGAAGGCCTCGAAGGCCACGGGGCAGTGGATGCGGTAGTGGGCCGTGGTGAAGGTGAGCCAGGGGGCATCTGGAGCCTGGGTCCGCGCTGGTGCCGCCTGGATCGAGGCGGACAGGAGGGCCAGGGCGGGCAGCAAGATCCGGAGGCGCATGCCCCAGTGTGGACCCGCACCGTGACGGGCGTCACTTTTTGAGAATCCATCTCAAATATGGAGTTTGATTTTGGGATCAAAGTTTGTGAGACTCATTCTCATGTTTGGCAACCTCCTTCCCTTCCTTCTGGTCCCCGCTCTGGTGGCGGCCCAGGCCGCCGCACCCACCCGAGATCGGGTGGTCCTGGCCATGGGAACGGAATTGCACCTGCACCTGGAAGGCGCTGGGGACCTCGACCGGGCTTCAGAGGTGGCGCTGGCGGAGGTGTTCCGCATCGAGGGCGCCTGCTCCACCTGGGACCCCGCGTCCTCCTGGAGCCACCTGAACGCCGCCGAAGGGCGGCCCGTGGCGCTGGATCGCGAGTGGCTCGACCTGCTGGCGGGGATGAAGGCCTGGCAGGCGCGCACGGAGGGAGCCTTCGATCCGGTGTTGATGGCCCTGATGCGGGTCTGGGGCGTCCGGGACGGAGGCCGGACACCCACGCCGGTGGCCCTGGTGGCGGCACGCCGCGCTTCGGGGGCTGCCCTACTGGACCTTGATCCGATCGCGGGCACCGCCCGCCTGGCCCACCCTTCTGCGGGCGTGGAGGAGGGCGGCTTCCTCAAGGGCTACGCGCTGGACCGCATGCACCAGGCGGCGGGCACGTCGGCGGGCCTGCTGGATTTCGGCGGCCAGCTGCTGGCCTGGGGCCGGCCCGTGGAGGCCTCCGTGGCCGATCCCCGGGACCGCCGCCGCGCCCGCCTCGCCCTCTCGCTGCGTGACGCCTCGCTGGCCGGCAGCGGCGCCTCCGAACGGGGCCGCCACATCCTCGATCCCCGTTCGGGCGAGCCCTGCCCCGCCTGGGGCAGCACCGCGGTGGTGGCCGCGGACGGCCTCACGGCGGATGTGCTTTCCACGGCCCTTTACGTGCTCGGCCCCGACGCGGGGGCTCACTGGGCCCAGCGCCAGGACGTGGCCGCCGCCTTCCTCCTCAACGACGGAACGGTCCGGATGACCCCGGCCTTCCGCGCCCTCCACCCCACCCTGATCCCCCGGGAGTCCCGATGAAGTCCCTCCTCACCCCCCTCATGTGCGTCCTGCTGGCCGCGCCCGCCTTCGCCCAGGAGAAGCCCGATACGGACCAGCGCCCCAGCCCGCAGTCCAGCACCGACCAGCGCATCGCCGACCTGGAGCGCCGCCTGGACGCCATGTCGCGGGAGCTGGAAACCCAGAAGGCCGGCGCCACCATGCCGGTCGCCACCGAGGAAGGCCGCTTCGGCCTGGCCCCCAGCGCCAGCAAGGTCTACGCCGTGGCCTCGGGCCTCAGCATCGGCGGCTACGGCGAGTTCCTCTACCAGTCGTTCGATTCCAAGCTGCAGGACGGGACGAAGGCGCCCCGGGAGAACAGCCTCGACGCCCTCCGCCTCGTGCTTTACACGGGCTACAAGTTCAACGAGCACATCGTGTTCAATTCCGAGGTGGAGTTCGAGCACGGCGGCTACTCGGATGAGTCCACGGGCGGCGAGGCCAAGGTCGAGTTCGCCTACCTGGATTTCCTGATCAGCAAGGCGCTGAACGTGCGGGCCGGCATGATGCTGCTGCCCGTGGGCTTCATCAATGAGCTGCACGAGCCGCCGGCCTTCCTGGGCTCCCAGCGTCCCCTCGTGGAGCGCCGCATCATCCCCAGCACCTGGCACGAGAACGGCGTCGGCCTCCACGGCGAGCTGGCCGGCAACCTCAGCTACCGCCTGTACCTCGTGAACGGCATGGACGCCAACCCCGATCCCGGCAACGGCCACGAGGGCTTCACGGGCCAGAGCATCAAGGGCGGACGCCAGTTTGGCAAGGAAGCCAAAGCCAACAGCCTGGCCTGGACCGGTCGCCTGGACTGGGCGCCCATCCCCGGCACCACCCTCGGCTTCAGCTTCTACCGTGGCAATTCGAACCCCGAGGATGGGGCCGAACCGCTCATCACGAGCCTGTGGGACCTGCATGCCGAGTACCGCGCCGGGGGCCTGCAGGTGCGGGGCATCTTCTCCCGCGTCACCAACTCCGAGGCCGGCGTCGCGGCCCTGCCCGCGGCCGGCGAAGGGTTCCAGACCGGCACGCGCCAGTTCGGCGGCTATCTGGAGGCGGGCTACGACGTGCTGCGTGGCTCCGGCCGGCAGGCTCTCATCCCCTTCGTCCGCTTCGAGCGATTGAACTCCCAGCAGCGGGTGGTGCCGGGCGTGACGCCCGACCTTGCCAATGACGTGACCGTAAAGACCGTCGGCGTCAGCTACAAGCCCATCCCCAACGTCGCCGTGAAGGCGGACTGGAACCAGATCGAGAACCGCGCGGAGACCGGTCGCGACCAGTTCAACGTCGGCCTCGGGTTCTACTTCTAGGGTCAGTTCCCCCGCCATCCCACCGCCCGGAGGCTCCCATGATCGGCGTCCTCGCTCCCTTCGCCTTCTCCCTGCCGCTGTTCGCGGCCCTGCCCACCACGCAGGAGGCCCTGGCCCTGACCTTTCCCGGGGCCCAGTTCGCCCGCCGGGAATTCGTGCTCAGCGAGGCCCAGGCCGGGCGTGCGAAGGCACTGGCCCAGGTGGAGTTGCCAGGACGGTGGCTTGTCGCCTATGAGGCTCACAAGAACGGAACCCTGGTGGGCGTCGGATTCTTCGACACCCACCGGGTCCGCACCCTGAATGAGACCTTGCTGGTGGCCCTTTCGCCCGAAGGTCGTGTCCTGCGCGTGGAGGCCGTGGCCTTCCACGAGCCCGCCGAGTACATGGCCAGGGAGGCCTGGGTGAAGCAGTTCGAGGGGAAGGCGCTCGACCCGCAACTTACCCTCAAGGGCGCCATCCGGCCCCTCTCGGGCGCCACGCTCACGGCCAACGCCATGACGGACGCGGCCCGTCGCTGCCTGGCCCTGCACCAGGTGCTCTACCGGGAGGGGAAATGAGTCCGCTCGAGCGCTGGGGTTTGCATCTCGCCGCCCTGGCCACGGCGGGCACGGGCCTCATGGACGGCCTGCTGCGCTGGTTCGGTGTGCGGATGGGGGAATTCGGTCCCGAGCCCCATCCCTGGCTGCCCGCGGCCCAGCACCTCCACGTGCTGGTGGCACCTCTCCTGCTCTTCGCCCTGGGCATGACCGTGCGCGGCCACCTCCAGGCCAAGCTGAAGAAGGGGGGCGAAGGGCGCCGCACGGGCCTGGGCGCCGCCTTCCTCATCGCGCCCATGGTGCTGTCCGGCTATGCCGTGCAGGTGGCCACCAGCCCCGTCTGGCGCACGGCCTTCAGCTGGGCCCACGGCCTCAGCGCGGGCTTCTTCCTGCTGGCCTACCTGGGGCACCTTTTCATCCCCCGCGCCCAATCGGTGCCCCGGACCATGGCCGA
>CAVPLE010000028.1:0-34786 GCA_963705865.1 uncultured Holophagaceae bacterium
TCCAGCTGCGCCAGCTCCTCGACGCTCTTGCCGGTCAATTCGGAAAAGGGATTCTTCTTGGTCATGGCTCTCACTCCTCCGGCGGCGTGCGGCTGACGAACTCGGACGCGACGGACAGCTTCATCTGGGCCAGGCGCAGGGCTTCACGCGCGGTTTCCTCGGTCACGCCCTCCATCTCGAAGAGGATGCGGCCCGGACGGATCACCGCCACCCAGCCATCCGGAGCCCCCTTGCCGGAGCCCATGCGGGTTTCCGCGGGCTTCGAGGTGGTGGGACGGTCGGGGAAGATGCGGATCCAGATCTTGCCGCCGCGCTTGATGTGGCGGGTCATGGCGATACGGGCGGCCTCGATCTCACGGTTCGTGAGCCAGCAGTGCTCGATCGCCTTGAGGCCATAGTCACCAAACGCGAGATCGTTGCCACGGGTGGCGACGCCGCGGGTGCGGCCCTTCTGGGTTTTACGGTTCTTGACCTTCTTGGGCATCAGCATGGATTCACCTCAGCGCTTCACGGTCTCGGCAACCTGGTCGCCCAGATTCACCCAGACCTTGATGCCGATGATCCCGTAGGTCGTATGGGCCTCGGCAAAACCGTAGTCAACGCCCGCGCGGATGGTCTGCAGGGGCATCTGGCCGGAGAGGTAGTCCTCGGTCCGGGCGATCTCCGCGCCGTTCAGGCGGCCGGCGACCTTGATCTTGAAACCCTTGGCGCCGAAGCGGATCGCAGCCTCTTCCGCCTTGCGCATGGCGCGGCGGAAGGCGATGCGGCGCTCGAGCTGCTGGGCGACGCCCTCGGCCACGAGCTGGGCATCGACTTCAGGCTTCTTGATCTCCTGGATGTCGACGGACACGGGGCGGTTCAGGCGCTTCTGGAGATCCTCGCGCAGCTTGTCGATCTCAGCACCCTTGCGGCCGATGACGATGCCGGGGCGGGCGGTGAAGATGCGCACGGTGACCTTGTCGGCGGCGCGCTCGATGTCGATCTTCGAAACCATCGCGTTGAGGCTGTGCAGCTGCTTCTTCAGTTCGCGGCGGAGCTTGATGTCCTCATGGAGCAGCGTGGCGTAGTCGCGCTTGGAGAACCACTTGCTGTGCCAGTTCTTCTGGTAGATGAGGCGGAACCCGTACGGGTGGACCTTCTGACCCATGACTACTCCTCCCCGGCCGCGGACGCGAGCTGGATGGTGATATGGCAGGTGCGCTTCTGGACCCGGTAGGCGCGGCCCATGGGCGCAGGGCGGACGCGCTTCATGCGGAAGCCCTCGTCCACGAAGGCGGTCTTCACCAGAAGCTCGTCCGGGTTGACGGAAGGATTCTTGTCGATGGCGTTGGCCACTGCGGAATCGAGGAGCTTGCGGATGGGGGCGGCGGCGTACTTCTTGGCCTGCGCGAGCACCCACTGGGCCTCGCCGACGTGCTTGCCGCGGATCAAGTCCACCACGAGGCGGGCCTTCTGGGCCGAACCGCGCAGGTGGCGAACGGTGGCGGTGGAAACGATCTCAGCCATCGCTACTTCCCCTTCGCCTTGGAATCGGACTTGCCGGCGTGACCCTTGAACGTGCGGGTCAGCGAAAATTCGCCGAGCTTGTGGCCGATCATGTTCTCGGTGACATACACAGGAATGAACTTGTTGCCGTTATGCACGGCGAGGGTCAGTCCGATCATCTGCGGGACGACCGTCGACCGGCGGGACCAGGTCTTGATCACGCGCTTGTCGTTGGCCGCCTGGGCGACTTCCACCTTCTTCTGGAGGTGGGCGTCAATGAACGGGCCTTTTTTCAGGGATCGTGCCATTGTCGTGTCTCCTAGTTGATCCGCTTGACGATGAACTTGTCCGTGCGACGGTTGCCACGGGTCTTGTAGCCACGGGTCGGCTGGCCCCAGGGCGTCACGGGGTGACGACCACCGGAGGTTCGGCCCTCGCCACCACCGTGCGGGTGGTCGACGGGGTTCATGACCACGCCGCGGACGGTCGGGCGGATGCCCTTCCAGCGGGTGCGGCCGGCCTTGCCGATCTGGATGTTCTCGTGCTGCAGGTTGCCGACGGTGCCGATGGTCGCGTAGCACTCGAGATGGATCTTGCGGATCTCACCGGAAGGCATGCGGAGCTGGGCGTAGTCGTCTTCCTTGGCCACGAGTTGGGCGAACGTGCCGGCGGCGCGGGCGATCTGGCCGCCCTTGCCGGGCTTCATCTCGATGTTGTGCACCGTGTTGCCCACGGGGATGTTGCGCAGGGGGAGCGCGTTGCCCACCAGGATGTCGGCGTTCTTGCCGGCCACCACGGTGCGGCCCACTTCCAGGCCATCGGGGGCCAGGATGTAGCGCTTCTCGCCGTCCGCGTAGACCAGCAGGGCGATGCGGGCGGTGCGGTTGGGATCGTATTCGATGGTGGCCACCTTGGCGGGCACCTCGAGCTTGTTGCGCTTGAAATCGATGACGCGGTACTGGCGCTTGTGGCCACCGCCGATGTGGCGGGTGGTGATCCGACCAGTGTTGGAACGGCCTCCAGTGCGGTTCTTCTTGGCAATCAGGGAACGCTCAGGCGTATCCGTCGTGATTTCCTCGAAGCCGAACTTGGACATGCCGCGCTGACCGGGGGTCGTGGGCTTGAGCTGCTTGATGCTCATGGTTGTCCTCTTGCCTCAGGGTTGAAAGGGGCGGGCGATAGTGGGCAAAGCTTTTCCGTCCGCCATGAAGTCGCCTTATTCGGACGCGGAAGCGCCCTCGACGAGTTCGACATAGGCCTTCTTGCGGGGGCTTGACGTCCCCACGAAACGGCCCAGACGCTTGGTCCGGCTGGGGATCCGCACGGTGCGGATGCCCTTCACCTTGGACTGGAGCAGGAGCTCCACGGCTTCCTTGATCTGGTGCTTGGTGGCCCAGGTGGCCACTTCGAACACCTGGATGTTCTTCTCGCGCAGGATCTGACCCTTCTCGGTGAGGAGGGGCTTGCGGATCACGTCAAAGATCTTGGTCATGGCTTCACCACCTCCTGGAGGGCCAGGACGGCTTCCTTGGAGAAGATCACCTGGTCGTACTTGAGGAGCTCATAGACGTTGACGCCCAGGCTCTCGATGGTCTGCAGCTTCGGGTTGTTGCCGGCGGCCATGGTGAGCTTCTCGCTGGCCTCGGTGCCCACCAGGAGCGCCGAGCCGGTGACGCCGAGCTTGCCCAGGGTCTGGATGAGGGCCTTGGTCTTGTGGGACTCGACATCCCAGCTCTCGACCACGGTGATCTGGCCACTGGCCAACTTGGCGGACAGCGCGTTGCGCAGGGCGGCGCGCCGGGCCTTCTTGGGGAACGCGTAATCGTAGGAACGGGGGTGCGGACCGTGGGTGGTGCCACCGCCCTTCCACAGCGGGCTGCGGATGGAGCCCACGCGGGCGCGGCCGGTGCCCTTCTGCTTCCAGAGCTTCTTGCCGGAGCCGCTGACTTCCCATTTGTCCTTGGTCTTGGCGGTGCCGGCGCGGCGCTTGGCCAGGAAGTGGCGGACCGCTTCCCAGATCAAGTGCTCGTTCAGGTCCTCAAGCTTGAACACCTCGGGCAGCAGTTCAACGGTGCCGACCTGCTTGTTGTCGAGGTTGACGACGGGGTGCTGGAACGCTGCCATCCTAGGCCTCCTGCTTGATGACGATGTACCCACCCTTGGGGCCGGGGACGGCGCCCTTGATGAGCAGCAGGTTGTTCTCGACATCCACCTTGGCGATCTCCAGGTTGCGCACGGTCACCTGGGCGTCGCCCATGTGGCCGGCCATGCGCATGCCGGGGAACACGCGGCTGGGGTAGCTGGACTGGCCGATGGAGCCGGGCGCGCGGTGGAACATGGAGCCGTGGGTCGCGCGGCCGCCGGCGAAGTGGTGCCGCTTGATGACGCCGGCGAAACCCTTGCCCTTGCTGATGCCGGTGACGTTCACCTTGGACTTCGCCTCGAAGGCGCTGGCCAGGACGCTGTCGCCGGGCTTGGAGGCGTCAGCCGCGTCCACCTTGATCTCGCGGAGCACGCGGACCGGGGCGACACCCAGCTTCTCGCAGTGGCCCTTTTCGGCCTTGGAGGCGCGCTTGCCGCCGTTGGGGTCCACGAAGCCGATCTGGACGGCCTCGTAGCCATCCTTGGCGGAGGTCTTGCGCTGCACGATCACGCAGGGGCCGGCCTGGATGACCGTCACGGGGACGACCTGGCCCTGCTCATTGAAGATCTGGGTCATCCCCAGCTTCTTTCCGATGATTCCCTTGGACATGTTTTCTCCCCCCTCTACCGGTTGCCCTGACGGCTGAAGACCTTGATCTCCACGTCGACGCCAGCGGGCAGATCCAGGCGCATGAGAGTGTCCACGGTGTTCTGAGTCGGATTCAGGATGTCGAGCAGCCGCTTGTGCGTGCGGATCTCGAACTGGTCCCGGCTCTTCTTGTCCACGTGGGGGGAACGGTTCACGGTGTACTTGTTCGTCCGGGTGGGCAGGGGGATGGGCCCGGCCACCGAGGCGCCCGTGCGCTTGGCGGTGTCCACGATCTCGCGGGTGCTCTGATCGAGCAGACGGTGGTCGAAGGCACGCAAACGGATGCGGATGTTGTCTTTCATGCTCACTCCATTGGGACGGAAACCGTCCATAGACGTGGGGCGCTGACCGCCCATGTAAATCCGTCCCAACGACAGGGACAGGGCTGATCAGCATAACAAAAGCCGCTGTAAAATCAACGGCTTTTTGAGAGAACGCACGACCTCCCGGAGGAGGAAGCGGTGGATCAAGAGGCCCGGCAACCCGAAGGTTCGAAGGATGACCTCACCCCCGGAGGGGCTAAAACAATCAACTAAAGGTCTTGCTTAGCTCCAAAAACGGGCAGAGCCCGTTTTTGGAGCTGGGAACAACTACTTGGCACCCTTCACTTTGGCCACGATTTCTTCAGCCACGTTCCGGGGTGCTTCTTCGTAATGCGAGAACTGCATGGTGTAGTTGCCGCGGCCCTGGGTCATGCCGCGCAGGGTGGTGGAGTAGGCGAACATCTCGGCCAGGGGCACCTTGGCGGTGACCACCTTGGAACCGGACCGGTCCTCCATGTTCTCGATGCGGCCCCGGCGGCTGTTCAGGTTGCCGATGACATCGCCCATGTAGTCCTCGGGCACCACGACCTCGACGGCCATGATGGGTTCGAGGATCACGGGTGAGGCCTTCTCGCAGCCCGCCTTGAAGCCCATGGAACCGGCGATCTTGAACGCCATTTCGTTGGAGTCCACGTCGTGGTAGCTGCCGTCGTAGATGGTGATCTTGATGTCGACGCAGGGATAGCCCGCGAGGACACCTGACTGCATGGCCTCCTGGATGCCCTGGTCGATGGGCTTGATGTATTCCTTCGGGATCACGCCGCCCTTGATGTCGTTGATGAACTCGTAGCCCTTGCCGGCTTCGTTGGGCTCGACATACATCTTCACGTGGCCGTACTGGCCGCGGCCACCGGACTGGCGGACGAACTTGCCTTCGGCGTCCACGCGCTTCCGGATGGTCTCGCGGTAGGCCACCATGGGCTTGCCCACGTTGGCTTCCACCTTGAACTCGCGCATCATGCGGTCGACGATGATCTCGAGGTGCAACTCACCCATGCCCGCGATGATCGTCTGGTTCGTCTCGGGATCGGACTTCACCTTGAAGGTGGGATCTTCCTGCGCCAGACGGCTCAGGGCCACGCCCATCTTCTCCTGATCAGCCTTGGTCTTGGGTTCGATGGCCACCTGGATCACGGGATCCGGGAAGTCCATGGATTCGAGAATCACGGGGTGGTTCTCGTCGCAGATGGTCTGGCCAGTCAGCACATCCTTCAGGCCCACGGCGGCAGCGATGTCGCCCGTGCGGACTTCTTCGATGTCCTCGCGCTTGTTCGCGTGCATCTGCAGCAGGCGGCCGATGCGCTCGCGGCGGCCCTTGGCGGCGTTGTAGACGCCGGAGCCCGCGGCGAGAACGCCGGAGTAGACGCGGATGAAGGCGAGCGAACCCACGAAGGGATCGGCCATGATCTTGAAGATGAGGGCCGAGAAGGGCTCCTTGTCTTCCGCCTTGCGCTCCACCTCGTTGCCATCGGAATCGACGCCTTTGATGGCGGCGATGTCCAGGGGCGAAGGCATGTAGCTCACCACCGCGTCGAGCATGGGCTGGACACCCTTGTTCTTGAAGGCGGAGCCACACATCATCGGCGTGAACGTCAGCGCGATGCAGCCCTTGCGGATGCCGCTGCGGAGCTCGTCCTCGGTCAGCTCGACACCGCCGAGATACTTGTCCATGAGCGTGTCGTCGGTCTCGGCGACCATCTCGATCATCTTCTCGCGCCACTCCTTGGCGGTGTCCAGCAGATCCGCGGGGATTTCGCTGTAGAGCACCTTGAAGCCCTTGTCGCCTTCGTCGAAGGTCAGGGCCTTCATCAGCACGAGATCGATCACGCCTTTGAAATCCTCCTCGGCGCCGATGGGGACCTGGATCGGCATGGGACGCGCCTTCAGGCGGGTCTTCATCATCTCGACCACGCGGAAGAAGTCCGCGCCCGGGCGGTCCATCTTGTTCACGAAGGCCATGCGGGGCACACCGTACTTGTCGGCCTGGCGCCACACGGTCTCGGACTGGGGCTCGACGCCACCCACGGCGCAGAAGACGGCGCAGGCGCCGTCCAATACACGCAGGGAACGCTCCACCTCGGCCGTGAAGTCCACGTGACCGGGGGTGTCGATGATGTTGATGCGATGTTCCACGCCCTTCAGCTGGCCGGTCTGGGGGGTCCAGGCAGCCGTGATGGCGGCGGAGGTGATGGTGATGCCCCGCTCCTGCTCCTGCACCATCCAGTCAGTGGTGGCGGCACCCTCATGCACCTCGCCGATCTTGTGGATCTTGCCGGTGTAGTAGAGGATGCGCTCCGTCGTGGTGGTCTTGCCGGCATCGATGTGCGCCATGATGCCGATATTCCGGTAGCGCTCGAGGGGAGTCTGGCGGGCCACAGCGGCCTCCTAGGTGCATTGAGGATTCAAAGAAGCGGTTGAGCATCTCCGGAAATGAGGCGCCATAGGCGCCTCATTTCCGGAGGAGTAACTACCAGCGGAAGTGGGCAAACGCCTTGTTGGCCTCGGCCATCTTGTGGACGTCGTCCTTCTTCTTGATGGCGGCGCCGCGGAAGTTCATGGCGTCCAGGATCTCGCCAGCCAGCTTGTCGCGCATGGTGCGCTCGCCGCGGGAGGCGGAGTAGGTCTTCAGCCAGCGCATGGCCAGGGACTGGCGGCGGTTCTGGGGAACCTCCACGGGCACCTGGTAGGTGGCGCCGCCCACGCGGCGGGACTTGACTTCCACCGAAGGCTTGATGTTGTTCAGGGCCTTCTGGAAGGCCTCGAGGGCCTCCTCGCCAGACTTCTTGGCGACGATCTCCAGTGCGCCGTAAAGGATGCGCTCGGCGGTGGCCTTCTTGCCGCGCTCCATGAGGATGTTCACGAACTTGGAGACGGTGAGGCTGTTGTAGACGGGATCCGGGAGGATCTCACGCTTGGCGGGTGCGGAACGACGGGCCATGGTTTACCTCCCCCTACTTCTTCTTGGCCGGCGCAGCGCCAGCCTTGGGGCGCTTGGCGCCGTACTTGGAGCGGGACTGGTTGCGGCCTGCGACGCCGGTGGCGTCCAAGGTGCCGCGCACCACGTGGTAGCGCACGCCAGGCAGATCCTTCACGCGGCCGCCGCGGATGAGCACGATGCTGTGCTCCTGCAGGTTGTGGCCCACGCCTGGAATGTAGGTCGTGCACTCGATGCCGTTGGTGAGGCGCACACGGGCCACCTTGCGAAGCGCGGAGTTCGGCTTCTTCGGGGTGGTGGTGAACACGCGGGTGCACACGCCACGCTTCTGCGGGCACGCGTCGAGCGCGGGGCTCTTGGTCTTGTTCTGGAACGTCTTCCGCCCGAGGCGGATCAACTGATTGATGGTAGGCACACCATCCTCCAAGGAAGGCACCGGGTTTTCCGGGCCTGGGCCCGAGAGGTTCGCCAACACCAGAGACATCGGAGAACGTCGGACGGATGAAATCCTGCGCCGGCCCACGGGGCCGGAACCATCTAGGCTAACGGAATGGCCAGGAAAGTCAACGCGCCAAGCGGAAGCATGAGACCGGCATCACCCGGCCAGGGGGCACCCGCAACCGCCAGCGGCGCAGCCATGGCCACTCTTGGGGGCCTCCGGGGCCGAGGTTACCGGCTCTGAGGCCGAGCTCTTGTACCATCCGCCTCCGGCCAGGGTGAACGCCGACACGGATACCTGGCGCTTCATGCCCTCGGCCACCCCGCAGGCCGGGCAGGCATGCGTGTCGGGCGCGGACAGGCTTTCCAGCTTCTCTTCAGGCTGGCCGCAAGCTTCACAACGGTATTCGTAGAGGGGCATGGCAGACTTCTCCTGGGACTTCTCCCTGAACCGATCATTTTATCCCGATTCTTGAGATGCCAACACCAACCCGTTTCTTCCAGAGCGCTGAAGCCTTTCTCGCGGCCGTCCCCCGGCCGGGGGTTCTCTGCTTCACGAACGGCTGCTTCGACCTGATCCATCCCGGTCATGTGCAGTACCTCGCCGAGGCCCGTGCCTTGGGCGATTTCCTCGTGGTGGGCCTCAACAGCGACGCCTCGGTGGCGCGACTCAAGGGCCCCAGCCGCCCCCTCCAGGACGAGGCGGCCCGCGCCGCCATCCTGCTGGGTCTCCGCAGCGTGGACGCGGTCATCCGCTTCGACGAGGACACACCGCTGGAACTCATCCGGGCCCTCCAGCCCGATGTGCTGGTGAAGGGTGGCGACTACACGCCCGACACCGTGGTGGGCCGCGAGATCGTGGAAGGCCGGGGCGGGAAGCTCGTGCTTCTGCCCTTCCTCCCGGGGCACAGCACCTCGCGGATCGAGCAGCGCATCCGTAGCGGGCGCGGCGTCACGCTCGAACCGCGCGGGTAGACCCTTCGGATGATCCAGTTGTGACAGTTACCCGCTAAACTGGGGGCGGCCTCGCTTTGGGGCCCGTTATTGTCGGAGGTTCCATGCGTCACCGCATTGCCCTTTCCCTCGCCCTTCTGGGCTTGCCCCTCGCGGCCCAGGACATCACCGGCGGTCTGCAGACGGGCCTGTCCCTGCCGGTTGGGGACCTGAAGGACAAGGATGGCTACGGCACCAACCAGTTCTTCGGCGCCCACATCGGCGGTCACCTCGATTTCAACATCACCTCCCACCACCAGGTCCGCGCCCAGCTGACCTACCACAACCTCCCCGGTTCCGGTTGGGGTGGCTTCTACGATTACAAGAACGACTTCAAGATCCTGCAGGTCGGCGCCGACTGGGTCTACAACTTCCAGAACCCCAACCAGGGCTGGTACACCATCGCCGGCGCCTCCATCAACAGCGTCAAGAACGACTGGGATGGAAACGGCGTGAGCGGCAGCGCCAGCCAGAGCGGGAAGCTGGGCCTTCGCGGCGGCGGTGGTTACACCTTCAACCGCATGTTCTCCCTGGAAGGCACGCTGAATCAGGTATTCGTGGACAAGAACGGCAGCGACGGAGTCGGCTTCGACACCGCCACCTGGGCCCAAGTGAGCGCCGTGTTCCGGTTCGGGCGATAGGCTCTCTTCTACTCACGAAAAACGGGCCGCGATCGCGGCCCGTTTTTCGTTATGACTGAAAAGGCTAGAGCAGCGGGGACAGCAGCTGCCAGTACTTGGGCAGGGGCCAGAGGTCGGCGTCGCAGGCCTCTTCGAGGTGGTCCAGCACTTCGCGCAGAGCGTGCTTGGCTTCGTTCACCTGCTTGCCAAAGGCCTCGGTACGGGCGTGGTTGTCTTCGACCGTCTCCGCCGTGGCCAAAGCCACCTTCATGGCGGCCAGCCGGTTCTGGGCTTCGCCGGTCAAGGTGGCCTGGGCCTGAAGGGCGGCCTTCAGGCTGTCCGGCACCGTGATGCCCACCGCGGCGAGCCTGCCGAGGCTCTTGGCGCGGGCGCCGAGATCGGCCGTGATGGAGGGCAGGATCTGGGTTTCCGCCATCTCGCGCAGGACCTGGGTCTCGATGGCGATGGCCTTCTGGTACTGCTCATGGCGGATGTGGACGCGGGATTCCAGCTCACCCTCGGAAAGGATGCCGGACTTCGTGAACACGGCCTTGGAGGCAGGGGCTTCCCAGATGTGGAGGGCGGCCACGGTGTCCTTGGCATGGGGCAGGCCGCGCCGTTCGGCCTCCGTCTTCCATTCTTCCGAATAGCCGTTGCCTTCGAAGCGGATGGCCTTGGTCTCGATGATGGCTTGACGCACCACGGTCAAGACGGCGGCCCGGTGCTCTTTGCCCGCCTTGATTTCCGCGTCGAGCTTGGTGTTCAGCCCTTCCAGAGCCTCGGCCACGGCGGCGTTGATCACCGTCAGCGGCAGGGCGATGGGTTGGCTGGAACCCACGGCGCGGAACTCGAACTTGTTGCCGGTGAAGGCGAAGGGACTGGTGCGGTTGCGATCCGTGGCGTCCTTCTCGATGCGGGGCAGGTTGCCGATGCCCAGATCGAGGATGCGCTGGGTGGAGGTGTCCGCCACGTCGCCCTTCTCGATGGCGTCGAGGATGTGGTTCAACTGGGCACCGAGGAAGGCCGACATGATGGCTGGCGGGGCCTCGTTGGCACCCAGGCGGTGGTCGTTGCCGGCGCTGGCGATGGCGGCGCGGAGCAGGCCGCCGTGGGTGTGGATGGCCTTCAGGGTGGCGCTGAGGAAGTAGAGGAACTGCAGGTTCTCCTCAGGCGTCTGGCCGGGCTCCAGCAGGTTCTGGCCCTCGTCCGTGGCCAGGCTCCAGTTCACGTGCTTGCCGCTGCCGTTGACGCCGGCGAACGGCTTCTCGTGGAGCAGGATGGCCAAGCCGTGCCGCTCACCCACGGACTTGAGCAGTTCCATGAGCAGCTGGTTGTGGTCGCTGGCGATGTTCGCGGCCTCGTAGATGGGCGCGATCTCGAACTGATTGGGGGCGACTTCGTTGTGGCGGGTCTTGGCGGGGATGCCCAGCTTGAAGCACTCCAGTTCGACCTCCTGCATGAAACCGAGGACGCGTTCCTTGATGCTGCCGAAGTAGTGGTCCTCGAGTTCCTGGCCCTTGGGCGGCTTGGCCCCCTGGAGCGTGCGGTTGGCGAACATGAGATCCGGCCGCTGCTGGGCCAGTTCCAGATCCACGGCGAAGTATTCCTGCTCGGGGCCGCACTGGGCCACCACCGACCCGGCGCTCACGCCGAAGTGGGCCAGACCCTCGACCGCGCGGCGGGACACCACCTCCATGGAGCGCAGCAGGGGCACTTTGTGGTCCAGGGCCTCGCCGTGGTAGCCCACGAAGGCCGTGGGGATGCAGAGGGTCTTGCCGATGGGCCCTTCGATGAGGAAGGCCGGGCTGGCCGGATCCCAGGCGGTGTAGCCGCGGGCCTCGAAGGTGGCGCGCAGGCCGCCGCTGGGGAAGGAACTGGCATCAGGCTCGCCCTGGATGAGCTGGCTGCCGCTGAAGCGCTCGATGACCTGGCCCGGTTCGTCCCAGGCGATGAAGGCGTCATGCTTCTCGGCCGTGGCGCCGGTCATGGGCAGGAACCAGTGGGTGAAGTGGGTGCAACCCTGTTCCAGGGCCCAGTCCTTCATGGCCTGGGCGACGCTCTTGGCCACCTCGGGCGACAGGGGTTCGCCGCGTTTCAGCGCCTGGCGGTAAGCCTTGTAGACATCCTTCTGCAGCCGGTCGCGCATGGTGCGCTCGCTGAAGGTGTTGCAGCCGAAGTACTGGCTGATCTTGATCTGATCCAGCCGTGAGATGCTGGATGTGTCTGGCGCCTGCGCCTTGGCCATGTGCCCCCCCTTGGACGTTGAACGATGAATGCAAATAAAAACAAACCGATGTCCGCCCCTCGGGGGCAGCCATCGGATTCCCACATCCATTTGGATCCTGCGATCCAGGGACAGGATACAGGAACCTCGCTTGTGGGAACAGGATTTTCAGCCTCCGAACGCGCTCTTTTCCTCCTCGGAAACCTTCAACGGCACCAGGAGAAGGTGCCGCGCCCTGCCGCCCTGGCCTGGGAACGGGCGGCTTTTGCCGAGGTATTCGACCATGATGGGCCGGGCGAGCGCATCCGCCACTTCCTGGAGAAGACTTAGAATGGACCCATGGACCTAACTGCCCCCTACGTCCCCGACCTCGAGACCATCCCCGCGGGGCTTGACCTGCCCGCCGAGATCCGACGCCTCAAGGCCGAGCGCCGGGCCGTGCTTCTGGCCCACTACTACCAGGAGCCGGAAATCCAGGACCTGGCGGACTTCGTGGGCGACAGCCTCCAGCTCAGCCAGCAGGCCGCCAAGGCCGATGCCGACGTCATCGCCTTCTGCGGCGTCCACTTCATGGCCGAGACCGCCAAGATCCTCAATCCCGCCAAGCGGGTGGTGATCCCGGACATGGACGCCGGCTGCAGCCTGGCGGACCGCTGCCCGGCGGATTACTTCGAGCAATGGCTGAAGCAGTATCCGGATCACGACGTGGTGAGCTACATCAACTGCTCCGCGGGTGTGAAGGCCCTCAGCACGGTCATCTGCACCAGCAGCAACGCGGTCCGCGTGGTCGAGAGCCTCCCGAAGGACCGGAAGATCGTGTTCGCCCCGGACCGCCACCTGGGCAAATGGGTCATGAAACAGACGAGGCGCGACATGGTGCTGTTCCCGGGCTTCTGCATCGTCCACGAGCAGTTCACGGCCAAGCGCGTGGCGGCCCTCAAGGCCCAGCACCCCGAGGCCAGGCTCATCGCCCACCCCGAGTGCGACGCCACCGTGAGCCAGCTGGCGGACTTCGTGGGCTCCACGGCCGCCCTGCTGAACTACGTGGCCAAGGACAGCGCGAAGGCCTTCATCGTGGCCACCGAGGCGGGCATCCTCCACCAGATGCGCCAGCGGCGGCCCGAGGCCGAGCTGATCCCGGCCCCCGCCGACAGCGGCTGCAACTGCAGCCTCTGCCCCTACATGAAGCTCAACAGCCTCGAGAAGCTGTACCTTTGCCTGCGGGATTTGGAACCCGAGATCCACCTGGAAGAGACCCTGCGGGTGAAGGCGCTCAAACCTCTGGAGCGGATGCTGGCCCTTGGCTGATGCGAGCCCGGAACAGGCGCTAATCTAAGAGCTCCCTTCCCCGAGCCCCCATGTACCGCCACCGCGCCTCCCGGTTCCGCCTCCTCCATCCCAGCCTGGGACTCTCCCGCTGGCAGCACCTCCAGCAGCGGAGCGGGATCGCCCTGCTCGTCCTGGCGGGATTGGTTCTGTCGGCCCTGCTCATCGCCGTGCCGCGCTACTACCGGTTGGATCAACTGGAAAAGGGCCGGACCGCCTACATGGAAGCCCACTGGGTGGACTTCGAGGCCGTCGAGCGCCACTGGAAGAGCCTCCCCATCCTCCAGACTCTGCACCAGGGCGACGAACCCGATGTGCGGCGATTCCTCTCGAACCAGCCGCTGGTGGTGGCCCTCCTGGACCGCTTCGAGGGCCGCCGGCTCTGGCTTCGGGACGGCGATCGTCTGGTGGCGCCCAAGGACCCGGCCCTGGCCCAGCAGTACCTCGGCTGGATGACCCATGCGGAGACCGCCCAGCGTTTCGAGTGGAATCCCCCCCGGGCGCAGGATCCCGATTTCGGGAAGGTGGCCACGGTGGTGCTGTTGTCGGATCGCTGGCTGGTGGTCAAGCGCTGGCGGCCGGGCTCCCCCGAAGTCGAGCGGGAGCTTGAGGCCGCCCTTGCCCCCAACCGGGCCCTCCGCATGGGGCTCATCCGGGAATCGGACTATGACCGGGATGACTTGAAGCTCCAGCCCTGGGGCGCGGAACCCAACCTCCAGGCCGATCCACGACGCCTCGCCACCCTTCCCCTGGGTACCGCCACCAAAACCAACGCGTTTGGCGACGGCTGGAACCTGGGGGGCGTGGGCTTCGCCGCCCAGCAAGCGGCCTTCAGGGCCACCCTGAAACGGCAGTACTGGGGAGTTTCAGCCATTTCAGCCCTGGTGGCGGTGGCCATCCTGCTGGGCCTCTGGCTCCGGTATCGCACCCGGAAGAAGGCCGTGCTCGACGCGGACCGCCTCGCCTCCATGACCCACAGCCTCAAGACCCCGCTGGCCATCCTGAAATTCCGCTGCGACTCCCTGCGTCTGGGCCGCCTCGATCAGGACCGGGCCGACGAGGAGCTGCTGAAGATCAGCGAAGAGGTGGACCACCTCACCACCATCATCGAGACCGGCCTGCGGGTGATCCGCGGCGGCGGTGCCTCGGGCCCTCGGGGCCAGGTGAACCGGGCCTGGTTCCTGGAGGTGGTGGACGATCTGCGTACGGGTTTTGACGCCGAGGGCCGGCCCCTGGAGCTGAAACTCGCCCCGGAGGCGGGCCACGCGCCCCTGCCCTCCCTGCGCGCGGCCGTCATCACCCTCGTCGAGAACGCCCTGGCCCACGGGAAGGGGCATGTCACCCTGGAAACCTGGCGGGCGCGCCGCCGCCTGTTCATCCAGGTGAGCGACGAGGGCAGCCTCGAACCGCACCAGCTCAAGGTTCTCGGCAAGCCCTTCCAGCGGATCCGGGAATCCGGCAAGGAGGGCTTCCTCCGCGAGGGACAGGGGCTCGGCCTGAGCCTCCTCGTGCAGGTGGCGGATCAGGAAGGCTGGGGCCTCACCTTCGCCTCGGGGCCTGGCGAGGGGTTTTCGGCTCGCTTGGAGATTCCAGCGGCATGAGCGTTTCAACTTGGAAATTGCAGCCATCCTCACTTGCTCTTCCAAGGCGATGCGTGCATCTTTGGATCATCTGTTCCTTGAGTGAGACGCCGTGATCCATATCCTTGTGGTAGAGGACGAGCCCTCCCTCTGCCAGCTCCTCGTCAACAACCTGGGCTTCGAAGGCTATTCCGTCGAGGCGGTGAACGATGGTGTGCCCGCCCTGGCGGCCCATGGGGCCCACCGGGCCGACCTCATCGTGCTCGACCTGATGCTGCCCCAGCTCGATGGATTCGAAGTCCTCCGCACCCTGCGGGACCGCAAAGACGAAGTGCCGGTGCTCCTCCTCACCGCCCGGGGCGAGGAGACCAACCGGGTGAAGGGCCTGAGCCTCGGGGCCGACGACTACCTGGTGAAACCCTTCTCCGTGCTCGAACTCATGGCCCGGGTGAAGGCCATCCTGCGCCGTACCCGCCCGGTGGACCGACCGCCTCGGTTGCGCTCCGGCCCCTTCCAGTTCAACCTGCCGCGCCTGGAGGCCCGGCGGGATGGCCGGCCGCTGGAGCTGACGCCGCGCGAGTTCCGGCTGCTGGAGATCCTCATCACCCACGCCGGCCGCACCCACAGCCGCAAGGAGCTGCTGCAGCTGGCCTGGGAGCCCGATGCACGTCCCAGCGCCCGCACCGTCGACGTCCATATCGCGAACCTGCGGCGCAAGCTCGGGGAGGAAGTGGGCGCACCCTGGATCACCACCGTGGGAGGGGAAGGCTATCGCTGGATCACGGCCGTGGAACCGGACCCAAGTGCCCAGCCTGGTGGGCAGGCCGAGCCGGGGTAGACTGGACCTTCGCCCCGAGGCCCGATGTCACCCTGGAATCCCCACAGCTGGCAACGCTTTCCTGCGATGCAGCAGCCGGATTATGCCGACCCCTCCGAGCTGGAGGCCGTGCTGGCCCGCCTGCGACGCCTGCCGCCGCTGGTGGTGCCCCAGGAGGTCGACCGGCTTCGTAGCCTGCTGGCCGAGGCTGCCGCGGGGCGTCGCTTCCTGCTCCAGGGCGGTGACTGCGCCGAGCAGTTCAAGGACTGCACCCCGGAATCCATCGAAGGCAAGCTGCGCGTCCTGCTCCAGATGTCCGTGGCCCTCACCCACGGCGGGCGCAAGCCCGTGGTGCGCGTGGGGCGCATCGCCGGCCAGTTCGCCAAGCCCCGCAGCAAGCCCACCGAGCTGGTGCGCGGCCGCGAGCTGCCCAGCTACCGGGGCGACCTCATCAACGGCCTGAAGGCCGATGCCGCCACTCGGCGACCCGACCCCGGCCGCATGCTGGAAGCCTACTTCCACGCCTCCGCCACGCTGAACCATCTGCGGGCTCTCACGGCGGGCGGCTTCGCGGACCTGCATCACCCGGAACGCTGGGAACTGCCGGGCGGGACCGGCCAGGTGCCCGAGTACCGGCGCACCCTGGATCAGGTGCGCGAGTCCCTGGATTTCCTCGAGGCCCTGGGCGGCGTGCAGCGGGACGTGCTGGAACGCATCGACTTCTTCACCAGCCACGAGGCCCTGCTGCTCCCCTATGAAGAGGCCCTCACCCGCTGGGTGGGCGAAGCCTCGGCCTACTACAACCTGGGGGCCCACACCCTCTGGGTCGGCGAGCGCACCCGCCAGCTGGACGGCGCCCACCTCGAGTACCTCCGCGGCCTCCGCAATCCCCTTGGGGTGAAGGTGGGGCCCAGCGCCACGCCCGAGCATCTGACGGCCCTGCTGGACCGCCTCGATCCCAGCCGCGAGCCGGGCCGCATCACGCTCATCTCGCGCTTCGGCGCCACGAAGATCGGGAGCGCCCTTCCCCCGCTCCTGGAGGCCGTCCAGGCCACGGGTCGCCCCGTGCTGTGGAGCTGCGACCCCATGCACGGGAACGGTGTGGAGAGCGCCCAGGGCCTCAAGACCCGCGACTTCGGGGCGATCCTCTCGGAGCTGCGCCAGGCCTTCGAGCTCCACCGGCTCCATGGCTCGCATCTGGGAGGCGTCCACATCGAGCTCACGGGCGAGGCGGTCACCGAATGCACCGGGGGCAGCGAGGGCCTGTCCGAGGCCGACCTGGCGAAATCCTATGAAACCGGCTGCGACCCGCGTCTGAACGGCACCCAGAGCCTGGAGATGGCCTTCCTCATCGCGGAGATGATGCGGGGCTGACCCGATGCCGACGCATGACTGACTCGGGACCGACCTTGACGGGACCGACCTTGAATCGGTCCGCCTCAACCCCGGAAGCGCTCACAGGGTCCAACAGTCATCCTGGAGCATCCATGCGGTACGCGCTGATCGGTCTTTGTCTCTTGGCATTTGCGGCATGCGGCGGTGGGGGAACGGCCACCACCACCCAAGCCCCCACTCCGCCGGGCGATCCCTGGGGGACCGCTACCGCGGCCATCCAGGCCGCTCAGTTCCAATTTCCCGCCGGCCTCTGCGTGGAGGTCACCACCCCGGCGGGCGTCGTATATTCCCGCAGCTTCGGCGGCTTCACCAACCAGGACTCGGTGCTGGTCGCCTCCGGTTCCAAGTGGGTCAGCAGCACCGTCCTCCTGCGCCTCGTGAACGCCGGCGCCTTCACCCACGGCCTGGACACGCAGGCCAAAGAGCTCCTGGTCGACGCCAACGGGAAGCCCTGGACCGGAAACATGGGCGACATCACCCTGCGGCAACTGCTCAGCTTCACCTCCGGCATCAGCGGGGACGACGCGGCCTCCGACAATCTGCTCATCACCCTTGACGAGGCCGTGAGGCAGATCTATGCCGATTTCGCCGCCACCGCCTCCCGACCGGGAAGCTATTTCTACTACGGCAGCACCCATCTGCGCATCGCCGCACGCATGGCCGAAGTCGCCACTGGCAAGTCCTGGTCGCAGCTCTTCGCCGAGCAGCTCCACGACCCCATGGGCTGGGCGGGGACCAGCATCTACAGCAATAACGGCCCGAACCCGAATCCGGCGGGCGGCCTGAAGTGTACGGGCCTGGAATACATGCGGTTCCTGATGATGCAGCTGCGAAATGGAATGGACGGGACCCAGCCCTTCCTCCCCGCGCCCCTGATTGCGGCCCAGCGCACCGATGGGTACGGTCCCGCCACCACGCTGGCCTACAGTCCCTTCCAGGAGGCGGCGGGTTGGACCTACCACTACGCCCTCGGCAACTGGCTGGAGACCAGCGATGGCACCGGCACCGGCACCGTCGTCCGCTACTCCAGCACCGGCACCTTCGGCTGGGGCCCCTGGGTGGCTGCGGACGGGAGGTACGGCGCGATCATCATGACCAAACAGGCCCAGGGACTCATCCTGCCCACGGAGCAGCTCAAGGCCCAACTCGACCCGCTCATCCGCACGGCCCTGGCCCAGAACCCGCCGGTGATCCGGACCGTACCCTGACCATCGTGCGCCAGCTACTGGACCGTCGGGTGGAGCCCGTCGGGCCCGCGGTGAAGGACCAGCACCTCGTGAGAAACGGTGATCTGGATGGGGCTCCCTGCCATCAGGTTCGGCAGCGGCTTCAGTCGCGGCAGGGGCAGCAGCAGGGCCTCGCCGGCATGCAGCGCAGGCAGTTCCAGGTTCTCCCAGGCCTTCAGCGGGGCACTGCGGCGAAGCCCCTCGGCCCTCAACTCCAGGCTCCCGCCGGGCCATTCGTCCGACATCCAGGCGCCTAGGACCGCGCTTCCCGCCTCCTCCAGGGCCAGGCAGAAACCAGCGATGCCACCTCCGGCCAAGCCCACGGCCGCCAGGCCCGGCTGCGGCGGGCCCGACAGCTCCGCGCCCGGTCCCTTCACGCCGAAGCGATCGAGACCCAGGCCGTCGGATCGGCGCAGCGCCGAGGGCCGGGGCAGGCAGGGCAGCAGGTCCGCCGATTCCGGAAGCGGTGCCAGGGTTTCGGGCAGCGTGCCGCGGCGCTCCCATTTCTCGGCGTAGGCCAGGGTTTGGCGCACCCGGGCCAGGGCCCGGGGGCCGCCCTCCAGCAGGCGGCGGAGGCTGGGCGGCACCAGCGCTTCCGCCAGCCGTTCGGGATCACCCTCGCCCAGCTTGCGCAGGCGAATGGCCTCGATGCGGTTCAGGTCTGCCAGGCGGCCGGAAGCCAGCCGGCCCACGAGGGCGCGGCGCTCCACGGGGCCTTCGGACCAGGCGGCGGTACCCAGCAACACCGGATCAGCTCTGCGCTTCCAGCCATTCGCGGGTGGCGGGAATCAGCGGCTTCGGCCGGTTGGAGGCGAAGTCGAGCATCACCTGCACGCTCCTCCCTTCCGCGAACAGCTCGCCACCGAGGCCCTTGGTCAGGCGGTAGCTCAGCTCGAAGGAACTGTTGCCCACCTTCGTGCAGTGCAGCTCCACGCGCACATCGTCGCCCAGGAGGATCGGCATCCGGTAGTCCACCTCGATCCGAGCGATGAGGAAGCCCTCCTCCTGGAATTTCCGGCCGCCCAGGAAGCTGCGCCACCACTGGAACCGCCCCTGCTCCATGAAACTCACCACCACCGCGTTGTTCACGTGGCCCATGGCGTCCAGGTCACTGAACCGCACTTCGATGGGATGGGAGAAGGGCATGGGGCCTCCGGAACCTCAACCTTACCGTCATCCCGCGGGACGGTGCGCCCCTGCCATGGCATCATGCCTCCCGATGCCCGCGCCCCTTCTCCTCGCCTACGACCCGGCCTGCACCCTCTGCTGCCGCATGGCCCTGTGGCTGGCCCGGCGGGACCGGCAGGGGCTGCTGCACCTGGTCTCCCTCCGGGATCCCGACCTGCTGGCCCTGGGTCCCGAACTGGCCGGGAAGCCGATCGAGAGGGAGATCCACGGCCTCGACCTGGGCACGCGGAAGATCTGGGCCGGAGTGGATCTCCTTCGGCCCATCGCCCGCCGGTTGCCGGGCTGGCGGTGGGCGGCCCCCCTGCTGGCCATCCCCGGCCTGCCCCGCCTGCTGAACGCCGGATACCTATGGGTGGCAGTCCGGCGCTTCCGGCGCACCGGGCGGCCACCCTTCGCGTAGCCTGGGTGCATGGATTCCATCGCTCCGAGCCCCTGGCACCCCGATCGCCGCTGGGCGGACCCCCTCATCGCCTTCCTGGCCCTCATCACCCTGCTGGCCGTGAGCTTCACCCTCCGCACCCGCCAGGAGAGGAACCATCGGCCCTCCGGGCGGACCAGCCTCCAGGGGCAGATGCTGGAGGCGGGTCTGGCTGGCCCCCGCCTGCTGGATGGCGCCAAGGTCGGCCCGAAGGAATGGAACAAGGCCCGGACACAGCTGAGGGATCCCTGGGATCGAGCCATGCTCGCGGTGCTCATGGCGGAATTGGGCGATCCGGACGAGGCTCGCGCGCTCATCACGGAAGGCACCCCGGCCGGGATCGGTGGCGAACACTTCCGAAGGGCCTTCGCCGCGGCCTACGGAAATGGCCCCATCCCGGACGCCACCAGCCGCGAGGATGTGCGGCGGCGGCTCGGGAAGGGCTATACCGCCACCCTGCTGGAGGCCAGGCTCCTGGACCGGGAGGGCGGCACGGCCTCTGGCGCGGCCCTGCGCGCCCAGGCCCGCACCACCCTGCTGACCCGCCTCGCGACCCTTGGCGGCCTCGGCTTGCTGGTGCTGACCCTTGCGGCGGGGGGCCTCGTCATGGGGATCTACCTCTGGATCACGCGCCGACAGCCGCCGGCCCGGTCCCTGCCTGACTGGGGTTTGTCGGGCCGGGCGGCGATCCTGGTCTTCCTCGGCTGGTTCATGGCCTTCTTCGCCGCGGGCAACCTCGCGTCGCTGCTTCTCATGCCCTGGCCCGCCCTCCGCTGGGCGGTCGTGCCCCTGGGCACCCTCATCCACGCCAGCATCGGGGTTCGCCTGCTCTGCTGGGCCGAAGGGCTCCGCTTCCCTGAACTGTGGCGGCGGGTCGCCCCAGGACCCTTCCGGAGGAACCTGGCCTGGGGCGCGGCCTTCCTCGCCCTGGCCGTCTTCCTGGTGCTGACCGTGGCCATGGTCACGAGTCTGGTGATGAAGCCCGACCAGAGTCCCCAGCGGGATCTGCAGGAACTGCTGCGAGGCCTTACCGGGTGGGGTCCCAGCCTGGCCATGTTCGCCGTGGTGGCCGGCCTGGCCCCCTTCTTCGAGGAACTGCTGTTCCGGGGCTTCCTGTTCCCCGTGATGGCCCGCCAGGGCCGGGTCACGGTGGCCTTGTTCGCCTCCGCCCTCCTCTTCGGAGCCATTCACCTGCAGCCCGCCGGCCTGCCCATCCTCAGCACCCTGGGGCTGGTGCTCGCCCTGGCCGTGCGCCGGACCGGAAGCCTATGGCCAGCCATCCTGGCGCACGCCTGCTGGAACGGAACCCTCTTCCTGTTGATGCGGGCCTTCGCCTGACCTGGCCCGGTTAGAACTGGAGGTGCGAGAGGAAGGGCGCCAGCCACCAGAACAGCTGGAGGATCAGAAAGGCCAGAACAAACCATTTCAACACCTGGGCCCAATCCGTGCCTCCGGTGCGAAGCTCGCGCCGGGTGGGTTTCCGGGTGGAGAGGTAGGTCTCCACGGGATCCTCGGCCAGGGTGATCTTCACGGGCGCGGTGCGTCGGGCCCGGGAATCGTGGGCTCCGGAACCCTCGGCTGGTGCGGGTTCGGTCGGCCGGAACCGGGTCATGGAGACGCTGCCGGTGCCGTCCTCGTCCTGCCCCAGGAAGGTGAAGAGCCGGGCCCGCATGCTGACGGGGCCTGGCAGCGCGTCGATCAGTTCCTCCATGAACTCCGGCAGGGTCGTGTGGCGGTCGTCCGGGTCCGCCGCCAGGGCCCGCTTGAACACCGCTGCCATGCGGGGAGAGAGGTCCGCCGGGAGGGCGACGGGCTCTTGCAGGATGTGAAGGATGATCTCCGTGAGCCCGCCGCCCGGATGGGGCAGCTTGCCCGTGAGCAATTCGAAGGCCGTGGCGGCGAAGCTGTAGCGGTCCGAGGCCGGGGTCCCCTCGCTGCCCCGGAGTACCTCCGGCGGTGCGTAGGCTGGGGATCCCAGGAAATCTCCGGAGGAGGTCAGGCGGAGGGCCAGCGTCTGGGCCAGAGCCACCCCATCGTCGTCCACCGGGGCCAGGTCCAGGGCCTGCTCGGAGCTCAGGCTCATGTGGCCCAAGGTGCGGGCGATGCCGAAGTCCATCAGCTTGGCCCGGCCCTCCTCGCTGAGCAGGATGTTTTCCGGTTTCACGTCCCGGTGCACGATGGCCCGGCGATGGGCGGCGCGCAAAGCCCGCATGGCCTGGATCAGCACCCTGGCGCTGGTTTCCGTGTCGAGGTCCCGGTCCTTGATATGCCGACCGAGACTCTTGCCTTCCACGTACTCCATGGCCAGGAAAGGCCCCAGATCCTCCTCCACGCCCACATCGAAGACCGTCACCAGGTTTGGATGGTTGAGCTGGGCGCTGATCTCGGCCTCGCGGCGGAAGCGCAGGGTGGCCTGATGCCGCGCGGCGCCTGTGACCCGCACCACCTTGATGGCCACGCGGCGTTTGAGCAACGGGTCCTCGGCCAGATACACGGTCCCCATGCCGCCCTGTCCGATGGGCCGCACGACCTGGTACCTGCCGATGGTTCTGGGATCCGCCATGGAACTGAAATTCTAACCACGGGATCCCTTTCCGAAGACGGGCTAGAATGGAGGATTCGACATTCTGGAGACCTCCATGGCGGCCCTGCTCGAAGCCATCGAAATCAAGCGCAAGATGTTCTTCGAACTCGAAGACACGCCTTTTCACTGCCTGGATGTGGAGATTTCAACGCCAACGGCTCGGGGCGGCCAGACCCTGGTCCGGATCAAGATGCGGAATCTCCTGACCCGGGCCGTCTTCGACAAGACCTTCAAGGCCGGTGACAAGTTCAAGGAGCCCGACCTCGTCCTCGCCCCCGCCAGCTACCTCTACAGTGACGGCGACGGATCCCACTTCATGGACCAGGAGACCTACGAGACCCACACGCTGGGTGCCACGCTCATGGGGGATGCGCTCGACTACCTGACCGAGGGCCTCATCGTGCAGATCCAGAAGTTCAACGGCAATCCCATCGGCCTCCAGATGCCCAGCCAAGTGGAGTTGGCCGTCACCTACACGGAGCCCGGTGCCCGGGGGGACACGGCCAGCGGCAATGTCACCAAGCCCGCCAAGCTGGAGACCGGCATCGAGATCAAGGTACCCCTCTTCATCAAGGAGGGTGAGAAGGTGAAGGTCAGCACCGAGACCGGCGAGTTCGCTGGACGGGCCTGATGCCAAGAGCTGCCGCATGACCCGCAAGTTCCGCCTCGGCCAGAGCCGGGAGGCCCAGGATCTGGACCACCGGGAAGCCTACTCCCGGGAACGGGCGGCGGACAGCAAGCGGCGGCAACGTCATGCCGAGCGGCTGGAGACCGGCATCGAATCCCATGATGCCGATTCGCTGCTGCGCCTGCCGGATCCCACGCCCTGGATGCACCTGCCCGAAGCCACCCTCATCCAACGCCATAGCCAGTGGGTGGACCTGGAGCTGGCCGATCGCACGGTGATGCGGGCCACCCTGGGGGGCAAGCTCAAGGGCGTGCGCCTCGTGTGCGGCGACCGGGTGCGCTACTCGGTCGTCCCCGTCGAACCGGACGATCCCAGGTTCCCCGCCCACCTCCCGGTGCGCGGCGACGGTGGCTCCCCCGAGGCCCAGGTGGTGGCCGTGATGCCGCGCAAGACCCTGCTCAAGCGGGGCGGCATCGACGATCGTGAGCCCTGGCAGCTCATCTGCGCCAACGCTGACGAACTCTGGATCTGCGCCGCCGTGGTGGATCCCCCGCTCCGTCCCGGCCTGCTGGAGCGGGCCCAGGTGCTCGCCCTCGATGCCGGCCTCACCTTCCGCGTGCTCATCACCAAGCGGGACCGGGCCTCGAAGAAGGACACCCTGCCGGAACTGGACCCGCTGCGCGAGCAGGGCATCTTCATCCACGAGACCTCGGCCCTGAAAGGCGAGGGCCTCGAACCCCTGCGCGGGCTGATCCAGGGCAAGGTGGTGGTGGTGCTGGGCCACAGCGGCGTGGGCAAGAGCACCTTGCTGAACGCCCTCCAGCCTGAGATGGCCTTGAAGACCGGCGGCCTCACCAAGTTCGGCACGGGCAAGCAGACCACCACCGCCGCCCGGTGGTTGGCGCTGGCCTCCGGCGGCACCCTGGTGGACACGCCCGGCATCCGCACCCTCAGCGTCCGGGGTTTCGACCGCACCCTTCTGGCCACCGTGTTCCCCGAATTCCCCACTGAAGTCCTGGAGGATCCCGCCGCCTTCGACGCCGAGGACGAGGCGACCCTGGACCGACTGGAGCTCGACTACCCCGAGCGCCTCCAGAGCCTCCAGCGCTTGTGGCTGGAAATGGAAGACCGCAACCCCAACCAGAACATCTGGCGCTAGGTACACAGCCCAATCCCCGATAGGAGTTGCCAACCATGACCTGGACGCACGCCTGATGCAGGACCGCATGCAGTCCGATTCCAGGCTGCTCAGCCTCGTCTACCGGGCCGTCTTCGGCTCGCTGTTTCCGCTCTTCTTCTTCGCCGCGAGATCCTTCGCCCGGTGCGAACGGGCCCACGAGATCGCGGACCAGGTCGCCAACGCCTTCATGACGCTCCGGCCCAAATACCTCGAGGCGATCCTCGGCAACACCTCGCAGGTGCTCGGCCTGCGGCCCACCCATCCCGACGTGGAGCGCACCGCACGGGAGATGGTTCGCCAGCATGCCCGGGCCTGGGTGGATTTCTTCTTCTATGGCCAGCGGCCCCCAGAAGACGCCCTGGCCCAGTTCGCGAGCATTGATGGGCTGGAGCACATGGATGCGGCCATGGCCGAGGGCAAAGGTGTCATCCTCCTCACGGCCCACGCCGGCAACTACGAATTGGGTGGGCTGCTGCTGAAAGCGCGGAACCTGAAGGTCCACGCGGTCTACAAGCCCGACCGCTTCGAGGCGGTGGAACGCCTGCGGGAACGCCTGCGCGCCCAGGGGGGCGTGGTGGGCCTGCCCGTGGACGGCGTGGGATTCTCCACCCTGCCTCTGGTGAAGCTCCTCCGCGAGGGGCGGTTGGTGGGCATGCAAGGGGACCGGGACTTCAGCCTGAACGGCGTGCCCATGCCCTTCTTCGGCCGGGACGTGCCCTTCCCCCGGGGGCCCTGGGAGCTGGCGGCCATGACCGGCGCCCCCATCGTCACCAGTTTCTTCTTTACGGACGAAGCCCGGCGCTTCCATGCCCACTTCGGAAAACCCCTCCACGTCCAGGGGGGGCGCGGGGAGCGGATGGCGGCCATCGAGGCCGGGATGCGGTCCTACGTGGCCGATCTGGAGGCGCTGATCCGTCGCCAGCCCAGCCAGTGGTACTGCTTCTACCCCTTCTGGGACGACCCCGCGCGGGGGCCCGCCTCCCAAAGCCAGGGGAAAACCACCTCAGCGGCGCCTTTGTCGACGGTCATAGGCGTTTGACCTTAAGCTTCAGGGTCCCGTGACCTGTTCCCGGTCCCAACAAGGAGTCCCATCCATGCGCAGCGCCCTTCCTGTTCTGCTCATCGCCGCGGTCGCCATCGGCTGCAATTCCAACAGATCCCAGGCCCCCGTGGTGGCCGCCCCCATCCAGGGCCAGGCTGCCGCGCCAACTGCCGCTCCGGCCGCCGCGCCTTCCGCCGGCCTGTCCGTCACCGGGAAGCTCCTGGAGCGCATCGCCGCCTCGCCATACTCCTATCTGCGGATCCAGACCGCCCAGGGTGAAGTCTGGGCCGCCGTGCCGGAGACCAAGGTCGAGAAGGGTGCCGAGGTCACGGTGACCGGCGCCATGATCATGCGGGATTTCGAATCCAAGACCTTGAAGCGGACCTTCGCCCAGATCTATTTCGGCACCCTGGCCGGCACTGGCCCGGCCGCGGCTCCCGCGGGTGATCCGCATGCCTCCGCAGGCCAGCCAGCGGCGGCCGTGGAAGTGGGCAAGGTCGAAAAGGCTTCCGGAGCGGACGCCCGCACCGTGGCCGAAGTCTGGGCCCAGAAGGGCAGCCTGAAGGGAAAGACTGTCACCGTGCGCGGCAAGGTCGTGAAATACAACGCCGGCATCATGGGCAAGAACTGGCTGCACCTCCAGGACGGCAGCGGCGATGCGAAGGCCGGCACCAACGACATCACCGTCACCAGCGGCGATGGGGCCGCCAAGGGCGATACCGTCACCATCACGGGCGTGCTGCGCCTGGACAAGGACTTCGGCTCTGGTTATTCCTACGCGGCCCTCATCGAGGACGCCAAGGTGGTGAAGAAGTAGGCTTCCGGCCTCAAGTTCCAGACAGCGGGCGCCCCCAGGCGCCCGCTTTTTTGGGCGGGGCCAGGTTGACCTTCAAGACTTCGAAGTTGGCGCTGAGGTCGAAATCCCGGGGCATGATGTAGCTCGGATGCCGGGCGACCACGGGGTGCGATCCTGAACCCGCTGTTTCATCGACCAGGGGCTGCACGGGAAAGCCCACCCGGTAGAAGGCCTTCGCGATCAGGGCCGAGCAGATGACCTCCCGGCTGCTGGAACTGCCCAGATACAAGGGACGCCGCCGCCAGCGGGCCGGCAGCAGATGGACGGGGGTGAGGTAGCGCCCGAGGTCGAAGATGTTGCGCCGGTCATAGCGCAGGCCCAGGTGGCGCAGCATCTCCGCCACCACCTGCTCCAGATCTCCGGTGGAAAGCCCCTGCGGCCGGCAGATCCGCAGGTTGTGATCCGCGTACCAGGCCACGGGCTTCACCTGCACGCCTTCGGCCATATCGCTTTCCAGCACGAGGTACGGCGCCTCGACACCGAACTGTTCCAAGGCCTCCTCCGCATGAGGCCCTCCCCAGCGCAGCAGGGCATCCCCGATATACATCCCGGCATGGCTCCAGGAGCTCTGGCTGAGCGTCATGATCATGCGGCTGATGCGGGACTTGCCTTCCACCAGCACCACATCCCCGGGGCGGAGCCCGGCCCGGAGCCGGTCCACGTCGTTGGGGACGCGCCGCTGGTAGCTGGGCAGCTCGGCCGTGAGGTAGCCCACCAGCCCACGGGTCAGTGCGTCATGGAGGAACATGGGTCCCTCCCGTTCTCCGCTAGACGGCGGCGGGGACGGCGGCCAGTTCCTTCGCCCAGGCGGGGACGGTGCGGACGCCCTTGGGCGCCTGCAGGGCCTTCTGGTAGCGGCGGAGCTCGCCCTCGTGGTTGACGATGAAATCGCTTTCCTCGGCGTAGTTGGTGATCGGCAGCCAGGCTGTGGCGGTGCGGCCCAGGTCCGAGGCTTCCGCTTCGAAGGCCAGACTGAAGGCGGCGGCCTTGAGGATCTGGCCCAGCAGCTCCGTCTCCTTCGCGCTGGTGAAGGCGGCATCGTGCAGCAGCACCACGGCCTTGACCTCGCCCTTCTGCAGCTTGGCCAGCAACTCCTCCAGGGCGCCGAAGCGGAAGCCCCGCTCGGTGAAGCCGCGACGGTTCAGGATGCCGTCGTCGCTGGTCTGATACTTGGGCAGCACCACGGGGATCGTCTTGTCGCCGCTGCCGTAGCGCAGGTCCGGCGAGGTGGCCAGCTCGCCCAGGCGCTGGGCCGTGTCGCAGCCGAAGGTGCCTTGACCGATGACGGCCACGGGGCCCGCGGCCTGGAGGGCTTCGCGGATGGCATCCAGGGACGCCGCTGCGCCCTTGAGCGTGGGCACAGGGGCCTGACCCGTGCGGTTGTAGTGCGTGTAGGCGTAGCGCTCCGCGTCGCTGATGAAGTGCGTCGTCTCCTTGCCTTCCAGGGGACGGGGCCGGAAGCGGTGGATCTGATTGGCTTCGTGGTCGATCCAGATGGGGTTGCCCAGGGCCGAGTGGCGGCTGATGGAGGGCGTGTTCTTGAGATACCAGACCCGCTTGCGGAAGCGGAAGTCGCGGCTCGTGAGCGCGCCCACGGGGCAGAGGTCCACCACGTTGCCCGCGTAGGGGTTCTGGTCCAGCGACTTGCCTTCGTAGGTGGTGACCTCGAGGTTCGCGCCGCGGTTGGCCACGATGAGTTCCCCGCCGCCACTGATCTCACGGGTGAAGCGCACGCAGCGGGTGCAGTGGATGCAGCGGTTCTTGTCGATGACGATCTTGGCGCCCAGGTCCTCGTAGCGGTAGCGGCGCTTCACTTCAGCCATGCGGGAATCGCCACTGCCGTAGTTGTACGAGTAGTCCTGGAGCTTGCATTCGCCGGCCTGGTCGCAGATGGGGCAGTCCAGCGGGTGGTTCATCAGCAGGAATTCCATCACCCCGGCCCGGGCATCGGCGACCGCGGGCGTGTTGGTGAAGACCTCCATCACCACGGCCTCGGGATTGTCCTTGGGCGCGGGCGGAACGGTCGTCGTGCAGCTGGTGGCGAGCTTGGGCTGGCCCTTGATCTCCACGAGGCACATGCGGCAGGTGGCCACGGGCGTGAGCGCCGGGTGGTAGCAGTAGTGCGGGATATCGATGCCCACGGTGCGGCAGGCATCCAGCACCAGCGTGCCGGGGTTCACGCTCAGTTCGACATCGTTGATCTTGATCGTCGGCATGGGCCCACTCCAGGCTTTCCAGAATGGGGCTTGGGGCCCGGCAGGTAAAGGTGGACACCGCAGCCCCATCCGGTGGCGCCAGCTCCACGGAGAGACCTGAAGTCCAGGGAATCCGCCAGATCCGGCGCGTCCCGGCCCCCTGTGGCGGGGATCACATTCGAGACAGGGACGGGCTTTCCCGAGGCTGCCCATCGCTACGGGGCCCACATCGGAGTCAGATCCGGACATCCTGCCCTTCCGAAAGGCCCTACAGCATGGGAAAATCAAGGGTTCAGGGGGCGGACATGCCGACGGCATTGATCTCGGTGTACGACAAAACAGGGCTCATGCCCCTGGCCAAGGGCCTGCTGGCCCAGGGCTGGCGGCTGCTGGCCACGGGCGGGACCTTGCGCGCCCTGCAGGAGGCGAAGCTGGAGGCCCAGGAAGTGGCCGCCTACACGGGTGCCCCCGAGTGCTTCGATGGCCGGGTGAAGACCCTGCACCCTCGCATCCACGGCGGCCTCCTCTACCGGCGCGACCTGCCGGAACACGTGAAAGACGCCAAGGCCCAGGGCATCGAGCCCATCGATCTGGTGGTGATCAATCTCTATCCCTTCGAAGCGACCATCGCCCGGGAAGGCGTCACCGCCGCCGAAGCCATCGAGCAGATCGACATCGGCGGCCCCAGCATGATCCGCAGCGCCTCCAAGAACCACGCCTCGGTCACCGTGCTCACCAGCCCCGACCAGTACGACCCCTTTCTCCACAAGCTCAAGGCCGGTGCCTGGGGCCTGGAGGACCGCCGTCGGTGCGCCCTGGAGGCCTTCCGGCGCACCGCCGCCTACGATGCCGCCATCTCCGCCTGGATGGAGCGGGAATTGACCCAGGACAAGTCCAAGGACCTGCCCCACCACCTCTGCCTGAACTTGGTTCAGAAACAAGGGCTGCGCTACGGGGAGAACCCCCACCAGGCCGCGGCCTTCTACCTGGAGCCCGGCCGGAAGGTCGAGGGCGTGGCGGCCTGCCACCAGCACCAAGGCAAGGAACTCAGCTTCAACAACCTGCTCGACGCCGACGCCTGCGCGCGGCTGGTCTGGCAGTTCCCCGCGCCGGCCTGCGTCATCGTCAAGCACAACAACCCCTGCGGCGTGGGCCAGGGCCCCCACGCGCTGGAAGCCTTCATGCGCGCCCAAGCCGGCGACCCGCTCAGCGCCTTCGGCGGCATCGTCGCCTTCAACCGGCCCGTGGGCGTCGAGGTGGCCCATGTCATGGCCCAGACCTTCTGGGAAGTGATCCTCGCCCCGGCCTTCACCGGCGAGGCGCTCGAAGTGTTCGCCGCCAAGAAGCAGCTGCGCATCCTCCAGACGCCGGACCACTGGCCTCAGAGCGCCGAAGGCCTCGACGCCCGCTCCATCGGCGGCGGCTACCTGGTGCAGCGGGCCGACGACGGCTTCGTGCCCTTCGAGGACTGGGAAGTGAAGGCCACCGGCCCCGGGCCCAAGCCCCGGGCGGAGGACCTGATGCTGGCCCAGCGCGTGGCCAAGGCCGTGAAGTCCAACGCCATCGTGCTGGTGAAGGACGGCGCCACCGTGGGCATCGGCGCGGGCCAGATGAGCCGCGTGGATTCCGTCGAAATCGCCTGCCGGAAGGCCGGGGACCGGGCCCGCGGCGCGGTGCTGGGCAGCGACGCCTACTTCCCCTTCCCCGACAACGTCGAGCTGGCCGCCCGCCACGGCGTCACCGCCCTCGTCGAGCCGGGGGGCAGCCTCCGCGACAGCGAGGTCATCGCCGCCGCCCAGAAACTAGGTGTCTGGCTCTTCTTCACGGGCATGAGACATTTCCGTCATTAGTCGGTACCCTGCTCCAAAAAACGGGCTTTGCCCGTTTTTTGGAGCTTGGAACGGATCTCTGTTTGAAACTGGGACCTTATGAAAACTTCTGAACTCCGCCAGCGATTCCTGCAGTACTTCGAGCGCCAGGGGCACCGGCGGGTGGCGTCCAGCGCGGTGATCGGGCCGGCGGACGATCCCACGGTGATGTGGACGAACTCGGGGATGATCCAGTTCAAGGATGTCTTCCTGGGCAAGGAGAAGCGCGATTACAGCCGCGCCACCACCAGCCAGAAGTGCCTGCGGGCCGGGGGCAAGCACAACGACTTGGACCAGGTGGGCTTCACGGCCCGCCACCACACCTTCTTCGAGATGCTGGGCAACTTCAGCTTCGGGGACTACTTCAAGGCCGACGCCATCCGCTACGCCTGGGAGTTCGTCACGGGCCCCGTGGCCCAGGGCAACCTGGGCCTGGATCCGGACAAGCTCTGGATCACGGTCTTCGAGGGCGCCGACGGCGTGCCCGCGGACACGGAGGCCGAGGAGCTGTGGAAGGCCGCCGGCGTACGGCCCGACCGCATCATGCGCTTCGGCAAGAAGGACAACTTCTGGCAGATGGGTGACACCGGCCCCTGCGGGCCCTGCTCGGAGATGCACTACGACCGCGGCGCCCACATTTCCGGCGATGCCACGCCCAATGGCGAGGGCGACCGCGTCATGGAGATCTGGAACCTCGTCTTCATGCAGTACGAGCGGGACGCCAAGGGGGTGCTCACCCCGCTGCCCCGGCCCAGCATCGACACGGGCATGGGCCTGGAGCGCACGGCCAGCATCCTCCAGGGCGTGGACACCAACTACGAGATCGACCTGTTCGAGCCCATCTTCGAGGCCATCTGGAAGGCCGCCAAGGTCAGGCCGGAGGATCGCCGGGAGCACACGAACCGCACGGCTTCCCAGGTGATCGCGGACCACATCCGCGCCGCCGCCTTCATGTGCTTCGACGGCGTGGTGCCCAGCAACGAGGGCCGCGGCTACGTGTTGCGCAAGATCGTCCGCCGCGCCCTGCGCTTCGGCCGCAAGCTGGGCATCGAAGGCCTCTTCTTCGCCGACCTCGCGCCGGCGGTGGCCCAGGCCATGGGCGATCAGTACCCCGAGCTGCTGGGCGAACTGGGCCGCATCCAGAAGTCCCTCCACCGGGAGGAGCAGCAGTTCAGCCAGACCCTATCCACGGGCCTCAAGATCCTCGAGGCCAGCGACATCACGGGCGGAAAACTGGCCGGATCCGACATCTTCCGCCTTTACGACACCTACGGTTTCCCGGTGGATCTCGTGGAGGACTGGTGCCGGGAGCGGAGCATCACTCCGGATCTGGATGGCTCCCAGCAGGAGCTGAACGCCCAGCGCACCCGCGCCCGGGCGGCCATGAAGTCCCACGACCTGCGGCTGGCGGGCGACTTGGCCGTGCTGGCGGAACTACCCCCCACCACCTTCACGGGCTACGAACACCTGGAGGGTCAGGCCCATGTGGTGGCCCTCTTCGATGCGGCCTTCCACCGCGTCCCGCAACTCACCGGCGAGGGCTATGTCCTGCTGGATCGCACCCCCTTCTACGCCCAGTCCGGCGGTCAGGTGGGCGACACGGGCCAGCTCCGCTTCGAGGGCGGGCATGCGGAGGTGCTGGACTGCACGGCCCCGGCCCAGAGGCGCCACCTGCACAAGGTCGCGGTGACCGGCCTCCTCCTGGAAAACACGCCGGTCAACGCGCTGGTGCATCCCATCCGCCGCCGCCGGGTCCGGGCCCACCACACGGCCACCCACCTGCTGCACGCGGCCCTGCGCGAAGTGCTGGGCACCCACGTGAAGCAGGCGGGCAGCGTGGTCGACGAGAACCGGTTGCGCTTCGACTTCACCCACTTCGCGCCCCTGGAGCCCGAGCAGATCGCCGAGATCGAGCGCCTGACCACCCGGCAGGCCCTGAAATCGATCCCCACCCAGGTGGACGAGATGGACATCGAGGAGGCCCTATCCTCCGGGGCCATGGCCCTCTTCGGCGAGAAATACGGCGACGTGGTGCGCGTGGTGCAGGTGCCCGGCTTCTCCACGGAACTGTGCGGCGGTACCCACGTGGCCAACACCGGCGAGATCGGCGTGGTGAAGATCCTCTCCGAGGGCGCGGTCGCCGCCGGGGTGCGCCGCATCGAGGCCGTGGCTGGCGAGATGGCCCTGGAACTGCTCCAGGCCGACGAGACCATGATCCACGGTCTCTCCCGGCAGGCGAACTCCGGCCGGGAGGCCCTGCCCGACCTGCTTTCGGCCAAGGACCAGCGCATCACCCAGCTGGAGCGCGATCTGAAGGAGGCCAAGCTCAAGGCCGCCAGCGGCGGCGGCAGCGCCGAGCAGGTGGAACAGGTGAAGGGCGTCACCCTGGTCACGGCCGCCGTGGAGGGGCTGGAAGGCAACGCCCTGCGTGAGTTCATGGACCAGGTCCGCACCCGCCACCACAGCGCCGTCATCGTCCTGGCCTCCAAAGCCGCTGAAGACAAAGTGGCCGCCTTGGTGTCCGTGTCCCCGGATCTGCCCTATGACGCCGGCGCGCTTTTCAAGACGATGTTGCCGGCCTTGAATGGCCGCGGCGGCGGCAAGAAGGACCTGGCCCAGGGGGGCGGCACCAACCCCGCCGGTCTGCCCGATGCCTTCGCGGCCCTGCGGTCCATGTTGTAATCCAGCTCAGAGATCATCTCCCGCCGTTTGCTTCCGACAAGATGTAGGTGCACCTCCCCGGAGACACCTGCCCCATGCTCCCCATCCGCCGACTGCTGTCGCGCGATCTCCTGATCCTCATGGCCGGGCTCTCCGCGCTCCTCCTGGGCCTGTCCTGGTGGGGCCAGCAGCAGGCCCTGGAACGCCAGGCCGGCGCCCGTGCCCAGGCCGCGCTGCGCCACCTTGATGAAGCGCTGCGGATCGATCTCGAAGCCTCGCAGTCCTTGGGCCAGGTGATCCACGACTGGTGGCTGGCCACGGTGCTGGATCCCACGCAGCCCAAGCGGGCGGCCCAGCTGATCATGCCCCTGCTGACGGCTCAGCACAGCATCACCAGCCTCAACCTGGCCCAGGCCGATGGCCGCTCTCTCCTCTTCCTGCAGTCCGAGGGGGCATGGTCCATGCGGGAACTGGAGCAGGCCGGCCCCAAGGCGCGCATCCGCTGGTGGCATCTGGATCCGAACGGGCAGATGTCGGCCGGTGAGCCCTGGACGCCCATGTCCTATGATCCCCGCACCCGGCCCTGGTATCTGGCAGGGGCGACGGCTACTTCCCCCACATGGACCGCCCCCTATGCCTTCTATACCACCCACGATCCGGGCATCACCTTCACCTTGCCCATCCGCGATGGCTCCGGCCTCCTGGGCGTGGCAGCCCTGGACTTCCTGCTCGATGACCTTACCCATCGGGTCTGGGCCGCCCAACCCACTCCCGGGAGCCGGTCCCTCGTAGTGGACGCCGAGAAACGCGCCCTGATCCTCCCGCGGGATCCGGCTTTCGAATCCACCGAAAATCGCCGGAAGGCCTTCCTCGAACCCCTTGGAAACCAGTTCCCGCATCTCGAATTGGACCGTCTCCAGGACGACGCCACGGGGGGCCGGCCCCGCCGGATCACCTCCCAAGGCAGGACGGCCATGGGGCTGTCCCGGACCTTCGAGGGACTTCCCGGCCTCCACTGGCGGTTGATCCTGACCATTCCGGAGGCTGACCTGCTCGGCCCCGCAGGCTTCCGGGTGGCGAGCATGCTGAGCCTGGCCATTCTCGGGCTCGGCCTGGCGGCCTGGCGCATCCGGTACATCGCCCGGCGGGTGACAGCGCCCATCGCGGCCCTTGGGGCCTTCGCCGAGACCCTGGGTCAGGGTGGGCGGGCCCCGAGCATCCACTCGGATATCCAGGAGGTCCGCAGTCTGGAGCGGGCCCTGCTCCAGGCGGAGGAAAGCCTCTCGGACCAGGCCCGCCTGCAGAGCCAGCTGGAACATAGCCAGCGCATGGAAACCGTGGGAACCCTGGCTGGGGGCATCGCCCATGACGTCAACAACCAGTTGGCCACCATTCTGGGTCAGCTCCACCTCAGCCGCGAGCAGCTGCCGGAAGGGCATCCCGTCCTGACCCGAATCCAGCGGGCCGAGGAGGCCACCCGACGCTGCGCCCAGACCACCAAGGCGCTGCTCTCCTTCAGCCACCAGTCGCGCCCCGAACTCAAGTCCCTCGACTTGAACGGGCTCGTCCGGGAGACGGCGGACATCCTGGACCGCCTGCTGGGGGGCCTCATCCGCCTCCAGCTGACCCTCCAGCCGAACCTGCCCCGGGTTTCCGGTGATTCGGTGCAGCTGGAACAGGTCCTCATGAACCTGGCGGTGAATGCCCGGGATGCCATGCCGGGCGGGGGCAGCCTCAGCCTTCGCACCTTCCAGGATGAGCACGGTTGGGTCTGCGTGGAGGTCCAGGACACGGGCACGGGGATCGCCGGGGACCTCCTTCCGCACATCTTCGAACCCTTCGCGCCCGGGCAACGTGGAAGTAGTGGACGCCAATACCTCGCCGCTGTCGGGCGTCATCACCCACATCCATCGCACTGCGGCGGGGCGCCGGGCGCAAGTGAGCCTCGGCACGCGCGGCACCGTTATCGAGATCGAAGCAGGCCTCGCATCGCCCCTCAAGATCGGCGACCGG
>CAVPLE010000029.1:0-8793 GCA_963705865.1 uncultured Holophagaceae bacterium
GTTTCGGCGTGCGCGGGACGCGGGGGATGATCAAGTCCATCCAGTACGCCCGAGAGCACAAGATCCCCTTCTTCGGAATCTGCCTCGGCATGCAGATGGCCTCCGTGGAATTCGCCCGCAACGTGGTGGGCCTTGAAGGCGCCGATTCCACGGAATTCGACGACGCGCCGAAGCATCGCATCATCTTCAAGCTACGGGAACTGGTGGACGTGGAGGAGCTGGGCGGGACCATGCGCCTAGGCGCCTATCCCTGCCGGCTCGCCCCGGACAGCCAAGCCGCGAAGGCCTACGGAAACCTGGAGATCAGCGAACGCCATCGCCACCGCTATGAGTTCAACCACGAGTACAAGAAGGCCCTGGAGGACAAGGGTCTCGTGTTCACGGGCATGAGCCCCGATGGCGTCTTCGTGGAGATCGTGGAACTGAAGGACCATCCCTACTTCCTGGCCTGCCAGTTCCACCCCGAGTTCAAGAGCCGCCCCCTGAACCCGCACCCGCTGTTCACCGCCTTCGTGAAGGCGAGCGCTGAGGCTCGAAGTTAATCTTTTCTGATTATCGGCGAGCCTCAGCCAGAAAAGCAGGAACACAGAGGGCACAGAAGCGCCCGTTGGGCGCACACGGAAGGCGCAGAAGGGGCCCGACCCACCGCGGACATCCCTTCGCGAGCGGCGGCGCCGGACGGCTTCCGGGGGCCGCCATGGCCGCCGCCCGCGAAGCAGGCCGCGCGAAGCGCGACCTGGGGCCGGAGGCCCGGATGTCCTGGCTGGAGCGCCAGGTACACGTGCTTTTTCTCTGCTTTCCCCGGATCCTCCGCGAACCTCTGCTTATGAATGCCTTTTCTCCGCCCATCCGCGGCCTCTGCGGTTTCCGACTTTCAGGCTGAGGCTCGCCGATAAGCAGGTAATCTTTTTCCAGCGCGGAAAAGGGGCGGGCCATTTGGCCCGCCCCTTTTCCGCGTGAGGACTGCTGAATAGGTGGGACCTCCCCGACCTACTTCCGTCCACCCTTGGCCGCCCACTCTTCGAGCATGGCGGTGGTGACGGACTTGGGGCGCTCAAGGGGGTAGCCCAGGGCGCGGTCCCAGGTGATGTTGGCCAGCACGCCCAGGGCGCGGCCCACGCCGAAGAGCACGGTGTAGAAGTCGTACTCCTTCAGGCCGTAGTACCACTGGATCACGCCGCTCTGCGCGTCCACGTTGGGCCAGGGGTTCTTGGTCTTGCCCTGCTCGGTGAGCACGCCGGGGGCCACCTTGTAGATCATGTTGACCAGCTTGAAGAGCGGGTCGTTGGGCAGGTGCTTGAGGCAGAACTCCATCTGCGCGGCGTAGCGCGGATCGGTCTTGCGCAGCACGGCATGGCCGTAGCCGGGGATGACGTGGCCGGAGTTCAGCGTGTCCCACAGGGCCTTTTTCACGTTCTCCTCGGTGGGTTCCGCGCCGCCCATCTGCTTCTGGAACTGCATGATCCAGTCCAGCACTTCCTGGTTGGCCAGGCCGTGGAGCGGGCCCGCCAGGCCGTTGATGCCGGCACTCAGGCTGTAGTAGGCGTCGGAGAGGGCGGAGGCCACCAGGTGGGTGGTGTGGGCGCTGACGTTGCCGCTCTCGTGGTCGCTGTGGAGGATGAAATACATCCGGGCCACATCGTCATACGGCTTGTCGATGCCCATCATGTGCGCGAAGTTGGCGCCCATGTCGAGGCCCGCTTTCGGGGCGATGATGTCGCCGTTCTTGTACTTGTAACGGTAGATGAAGGCCGCGATCTCGGGCAGGCGGGCGATCAGCGTCGTCGCGTCCTCGTACATCGGATCCCAGTAGTCGTTCTTCTTGGTCTCGTGATATTTCGACGCGAACTGGCTCTCCTTCTGCATGGAGAGAATGGCCGCGGACAACATCACCATCGGGTGGCTGTCCTTGGGCATGGCCTTCAGCATGTCGAAGACATAGGCGGGCACCTTCGAGCGGCTCTGGAAGTCCGCCAGCACCTCGTCCACCTCGGCCTGGGTGGGGATCTCGCCCGTCAGCAGGAAGTACCAGAAGGATTCCACGGTCGGGTACTCGCCGCCCTTGGCCTTGGGGAGCGCCGCGAAGGTCTCGGGGATGTTCTTGCCGCGGAACCGGATGCCCTCCTGGGGATCCAGGTAGGAGATGTCCGTCAGCAGGGAATGGATGTCACGCGCGCCGCCGATGACCTGGCCGATGTTCACCTGGTCGATGACGACATCCGAGTACTCCTTCGTGAGCTTCTGGATGCGGGGACGGTGTTCCTGGATTTTCTCCAGAAGGCGGGTTTTCAGGCGTGACATGGCGGGCTCCATAAAAAGGGGCGGTGGGAAGGAGGCGTTTGGAATGAACCGGGCTCGATCATCATACGGGCATCATCTATCCGGACGGCACCATTCTTTCATGACCATCAGGGAATTAATCAAAAAAACATTCCTGCCCTGAGAATCGAGTATGTATGGAGTCCGGAGGGGATGCCGTGACCTGCGTCAATCCAAGAGTATTGGTTATCGCAATGGTGGCCTTCGGCCTGGGGGCCCAGGAGACCCCCCGGCCCAATCGCCTGGCCTGGTTCGAGGGCTTCCCGGAGCCCCTGCCGGAAGGGGTGGACGAACTCGCCCTGGAGGCCACCAGCCAGATGCTGCGCCCGGATCTGGAGCACAGCGCCGACGGCCGGACCTGGGCCCGTCTGGACGGCGAGGAGTGGCAGCTGACCTGGGACTGGGCCCTGAAGGCGGGCTCCACGCGGATCAACGTCCGCACCCGGGTGGCCTCCCGATCCGGTGGCATCGCCGATCAGGCCATCACCAACTGGCACAACCTCCTCAACCTGCCCCAGGGCGGGCGGGAGGACGCGCCGAGGAACCGCCTGGCCTACCATCTGGAGCGCGATGGCCGCGTGATCGGCGACCTGAGCCGGCCGGGCGTGGCCCTGATGGATCTGGACGTGGCGTGGGTGCGGCCCTTCGGCACCGCGGACGCGGGTGGCCGCATCGGCGTCACCGTGCAGTTGCCCACCGGGAAGCAGGCCGATTTCTCAGGCGACGGGGGCACCGACGGGCTGGTGGGCGGGGCGGCCTGGAAGCGGTTCGGCCGTTTCAAGCTCTTCAGCCAGGTGGAGCACGTGATGCTGGGCCTCCCGAAGCACAGCCCGCTGCGGGAGGTCATGGATAAAACCTCCTTCAGTCGCGCCTGGGGGTCCGTGGCCTGGCTGGGGCAAGGCCCCGGACTGCTCAATGGGCTTGGCCTCGAAATCAGCCTGGGCTACACCGGCAGCCCCTACCGCACGGGTCTCGCGCGCCTGGACCGGGCGGGGTGGCAGCAGCACTGGACCCTGCGCCACACGCGCTTCCCGCGCTGGCGTTTTGGTGTCAGCGAGGAGGCCGGTACCTTCACCGCCCCGGATATCACGGCCTACGTGGCCTATCGTTTCAGAGACTGAGGCCGCTTCGGTAAACTAGATGGTTCGTGCCGGAGTTCCCATGCAGCCCAACCAGTACCGCGACATCCGCCTTGAGAAGCTCGAGAAGCTCAAGGCCCTCGGGCTGGATGCCTGGCCGCGGAAGGCTAAGCGAACCCACGGCATCGCCCAGCTGGCGGCGGCTTATGCGGACGCTAAGGCCTGGCCCAACGAGAAGCTGGAGGGTCTGGACCTCACGGTGTCGGCCATGGGTCGCGTGCTCACCATCCGCGAGATGGGCAAGAGCGTCTTCGCCCACCTCACGGAGAATGGCGAGAAGCTCCAGGCCTTCTTCCGCATGAACGACGTGGCCGAACCCGGTTGGGATGTCCTCAAGCTCCTGGACATGGGCGACTTCATCAGCGTCACCGGACCGCTCATGCGCACCAAGACCGGCGAGCTGAGCATCCGGGTGAAGGAGGTGCAGTTCCTTTCCAAGGCCCTGCTGCCCCTGCCCGAGAAATGGCATGGCCTCCAGGACAAGGAGCAGCGCTACCGCCAGCGGTACCTTGATCTCATTTCCAATGGCGAGGTGCTGAAGACCTTCCGGACCCGGTCGCGCATCGTGAGTGCCGTGCGGCGTTACATGGAGGATCAGGGCTACCTCGAGGTCGAGACGCCCATGATGCAACCCATCCCCGGTGGTGCCACGGCCCGGCCCTTCATCACCCACCACAACGCCCTGGACATGCCCCTCTACCTCCGCGTCGCGCCGGAGCTGTACCTCAAGCGCCTCATCGTGGGCGGCTTCGAGAAGGTCTTCGAGATCAACCGCAACTTCCGCAATGAAGGTTTGAGCGTCCGCCACAATCCCGAATTCACCATGATGGAGATGTACGAAGCGGGCAGCGACCTTCGCGACATGATGACCCTCACGGAGAACCTGCTCAGCACGGTGGCGCGTGAGGTCATGGGCGCCGAGCAGCTGCCCTGGGGTGAGCAGGTGATTTCGTACGCGGCGCCCTTCCGGCGCCTCACCATGAAGGACGCGATCGCGCGGTACGGCGGCATCGATCGCCACCTGCTGGAGGATGGGGACAGCGTCCGCACCCTGGCCAAGGCCGTCCACACTGAGGAGGTGGAAACCAAGACCGTGGGCACCCTCCTGGGGGACCTCTTCGAGCACCACGCAGAGAAGCAGCTCATCCAGCCCACGTTCATCACGGACTATCCCATCGAGCTGTCTCCGCTCACCAAGGCCCTGGAAGGCGATGACCGGTTCGTGGATCGTTTCGAGTTGTTCATTGGCGGCATGGAGCTGGCCAACGCCTACTCCGAGCTGAACGACCCCATTGATCAGATGGGCCGCTTCCAGGCCCAGATGGATGAACGAGAAGCCGGCAATGACGAGGCCATGCTGCTGGACCTGGACTTCGTCACCAGCCTGGAGCACGGTCTACCTCCCACGGGCGGCGAAGGCATCGGCATCGACCGTCTGGTCATGCTCCTCACCAACAGCGCCAGCATCCGCGACGTCATCCTCTTCCCCCTCATGCGGCCGATGAAGCCCAGCGAGGTTCCAGACGAGTCGATGTGACGGAATCTCGCTTGACCCGCTGCCATACTTGAAAACCTTGATTGGAGGCTCCCATGGCCGTCCCGATGCTTGAGCTCGCGCCGCAGAACGCCGCCGTGAAGGCGAAGGTGCTGGAGGGTCTCGCCGGCCTCATCGACCGCTCCTCGTTCATCCTGGGCGAGAACGTGAAGGGCCTGGAGGCCGAGATCTCCGCCTATGCGGGTGCCGCCCACGCCGTCGCCATGTCCAGCGGCACGGACGCCCTGCTGGCGGCCTTGATGGGCCTGGGTATCGGCCACGGCGACGAGGTGATCGTCCCGAGCTTCACCTTCTTCGCCTCGGCGGGGGTGGTGTCACGTTTGGGCGCGAAGCCCGTCTTCATCGACCTCGAACCGGCCACCTTCAACGCCACGGGCGCCCTGGTGGAAGCGGCCATCACGCCCCGCACCAAGGCCATCATGCCCGTGCACCTCTTTGGCCAGCTGGCGGACATGCCGAGCATCATGGCCGTGGCACAGAAGCACGGCATTCCGGTGGTGGAAGATGCCTGCCAGAGCCTGGGGGCCAAAGGCTGGGGCAAGTCCGCCGGCCAGTTCGGCGACATGACCGCCTACAGCTTCTACCCCACCAAGAACCTCGGCGCCTTCGGTGATGCTGGCATGACCGCCATCCGCGGCGATGCCGCCCTGGCCGCCCGGGTCCGCCGCATCCGCGTCCACGGCATGGAGCCGGTCTACATGCACCATGAGGTGGGCATGAACGGACGCATGGACGAGTTCCAGGCCCTGGTGCTCCGCGCCAAGCTGCCCATGCTCGACGGCTGGCACGAGGGGCGCCGCAAGCACGCCGCCTGGTACCTGGAGCGCATGAAGGGCCTGGCGGCCGACGAAGCCGTGCTGCCCCGCGAGGTGGTGCCCGACGGGCGGCACATCTACAACCAGTTCACCATCCGCGTGAAGGGTGGCAAGCGCGATGCCCTCCAGGCCCACCTCAAGGACCGGGGCATCGGCAGCGCCATCTACTACCCCATCTGCCTCCACGAGCAGCCCTGCTTCGCCTCCCTTGGCTACAAGACCGGCCAGCTGCCCCAGTCCGAGCTGGCTGCCAAGGAAGTGCTCAGCCTGCCCGTCTATCCCGAGATGACCGGGGCCATGCTTGAAGAAGTGGCCGCGGCGATCCTGGGGTTCTTCGGGAAGAAGTAGTCTCCGGTGCGCCTTCAGCCCTTTCCCGCTTGGCCGGCCGTGGCACCCTCAAGCCAGGCCTCCAACGCGGCGCGGGTGGTGGCGTCCATGGACAGGAACTGCAGGCCCATGCCCACCTGATCCGTGCCTTCACCGGCGGAGGAATACCCCAGGACATAGGCCACCCCGGCCCTGATGGGCCCCTTGGGCAGGTCCGGATGGAGGAGCACCAGACCCTCCAAGGTCGCCCCCGGCAGGAAGAACCGGGCCATGCGGCCTCCCAGCAGGGCGAAACAGCCGCCCACGCTCAGATTCATCATGCGGATGTCCTGGAAGCCCTGTCCCTGGAGGGTAAAGGCGATGGTGAACTCCGGTCCCGTGAGGAAGCGGGCATCTCGCCGGCTGGCATGGCTGGTCATGAGCGGAGCCCCTTGGGTCGGAAATCCCTGCTTGGGTATCGGACAATCCGTGGATAAACTGGATTTTCTGATCGGCCTGAACCCACCGGGGGACAGGGCGGATTCCTGGGAATCCGGCCCTGACGGCGCAGGACGCCGTCTCACCCAAGCGGGGACAACGCGGGCACCACGGCGCTGGCTGGACCTTTAAAACATGCATCCATTTCAGGGAGTTCCCATGGAAATCCTCCTCATCGAGAACGTGACCAGCCTGGGCGCCCGCGGCGACGTCGTGAACGTCAAGGACGGCTACGCCCGCAACTTCCTCCTGCCGCGCAAGATGGCCCTGCCCGTCACCGCCGGCAACAAGCGCCAGATCGAGCTCGAGAAGGTCCGCGCCGAGAAGCTTCGTGCCAAGGAGCTGGCGGACGCCAAGAGCCTGGCCGAGAAGCTCGAAGCCATCAGTCTCGCCGTGGCCAAGAAGGCTGGCGAGAACGGCCACCTCTTCGGTTCCGTCACCAACGCCGATGTGGCTGAGCTCTTCAAGGGCAAGGGCTTCACCCTGGATCGGCGCGACATCACCGTGCCTCACATCAAGGACGCCGGATCCTACACCGTGGATGTGCGCCTCTACAGCGGCGTGCACGCCAAGGTTACCCTCGACGTCACTGCCACCGCGGCCGAGTAGGCCCACCTGGAATCCACCCCCCCCCACCTGGCCGGTGCCTCGCGAAGGTGCTGGTCGCGCCGGGATTCCGCGCCGTCGGGTCCCGTCCATCCCATCCAAGGAGTGCATTCATGGCGAAGACTTCTGCCAAGCCTGAAACCCTCGGCATCGCCGAGCTCGCCGCCACCCTGGCGGAAGCCCAGGACCTGTCCAAGGCCCGCGCCAAGTCCATCCTGGACGGCGTTCGCGATCACATCGTGGAGACCCTGCTCTCCGGCCAGCGCGTCAACCTCTTTGGCCTCGGCACCTTCGAAGTGCGCGCCACCAAGGAGAAGATGGGCCGCAACCCCAAGACCGGCGAAAGCATCAAGATCCCGGCCGGCCGGAAAGTCGTGTTCAAGACCGCGAAGGGGTTGAAGGATCAGATGTAGGTCCGTTCCCTGCTGCGAATCTTCGATTCGCAGATAGCAAGAGGCCGCCGAAAGGCGGCCTCTTGCTATTGAAGGGGTTATTTACTGCCAGCGAAGCTGGCGGCTATCTCCAAACCGCAACGCGGTTTGGAGCCTAGGATCCGAATTCCGCCGGACTCAACAACTGCAGGTAGCGCGTGAGGAGCTTCTGCTTCTCCTGGCCGGCCTTCACTTTCTTCTGGTAGATGGAGAAGCGATCTTCGGCGGGGCGGATGGCGGGGAAGAGGGCCACGAGGTCGCCCCGCTCCAGTTCCTCCAGCACGCTGTAGCGAGGCACGAGCAGGGCGCCCATGCCCTCCACGGCGGCGTGGATCATGGCCCGGATGTGGTTCACGGCGATGAAGCGGTCCAGGTGGGGCTGCTGGCGGTCCGGCACGGCCACGAGGAAGCGGTTCCACCAGGCGCCGGCCTTGTCCAGGGAGAGCACCGGGCAGCCGGACAGGTCGGCGGGCACGCGGAGGCGGTGGATCTTGCGGAAGGCGGGGGCGCCAGCCCCTTCACCGACCGGCCCGCGGCGATCGGCTATCGCGATATCGGGCGTACCTGCGCCGAACTGTCCGACGGCGATTCGTGGCGACGGCTGCTCGGACCGCCGGCCGCCGACTGTGATGGGGTGGTGGGCCTGCTGCTCGGCGACAAGCGCTCCCTGCCCCCGTCGATCGCCGCCGCGCTGAAAGTGGCGCCCCGGCTGCTCGCGCAGGGCAGCCCGCTGTGGGGCACGCTGAAGGGCGAAGACGCCCGCGCTCTGTTCACTGGTGTTGCCGGACATACGATTTCGCAGATGCCGTCACTGGTGGCCTCGGGCGCCGGTGTGCTGCTGGCCACGCTGGGCCACGCGGTCGGCTGGCCGATTCCGGTCCTCGGCGACCTTCTAGCCATCCCCGATGCTCTGATCGCCGATCTTCGTGCGCACGGCGGCGAACTCGTCCTCGGCGAGGAGGTCACCCAGGCGCCGGGAGGTGTGGTGCTCTACGACACGGCACCCACGGCGTTGTTGTCGATCTACGGCGCGACCCTGCCGCCGCGCTACGCGCAAGGCCTGCAGCGTTACAGCTACGGTCCCGGCGTGGCCAAGGTCGATTTCGTGCTCTGCGGCGAAATCC
>CAVPLE010000030.1:0-7043 GCA_963705865.1 uncultured Holophagaceae bacterium
CGGCAAGGTGAGCTTCCAGCAGGTGAAGACCCGGGATGGCTTCCCCATGGAAACGATGCTGGTCCTGCCCGTGGACTTCGACCCCGCGAAGAATTACCCCATATTCCAGACGCTTTATGGAGGCCCGATGGCCCCTGAAGTGCGGAACCTCTGGCGCCGGGACATGCCCTGGTTCCAGTTCCTGGCCCAGCAGGGCATCGCCACCTGGGTCTGCGACAACCGCAGCGCCTCGGGGAAGGGCCTGGTCAGCGCCCATGGCATCTACCGCAACCTGGGGGCCCTGGAACTCCAGGATCAGCTCGACGGCCTGGCCTGGTTGAAGGCCCAGGGCTGGGCGGACATGGACCGGATCTGTCTGGACGGTTGGAGCTACGGCGGCTTCATGACCACCTATGGCCTCACGCACAGCAAGGCCTGGAAGCTGGGCATCGCCGGAGCGCCCGTGACGGACTGGCACCTCTATGACAGCATCTACACCGAGCGCTACATGGGCCTGCCCGCCGACAACAAGGCGGGCTACGAATCCAGTTCCGTGCTGAAGGCTGTGGGGAACCTGTCCGGTCGTCTCCTATTGCTCCACGGCACCCTGGATGACAATGTCCATCCCCAGAACACCGTGATGCTCATCGACGCCATGGAGAAGGCGGGATTCCCCGTCCAGATGGTGCCTCTGCCCGGCTCCGACCACAGCCCCCGCGCCCCCCAGCACAACTGGGCGCGCTTCCAGGCCATGTGGGAGTTCCTCTCGAAGTACCTCTGATCAGGCTTCCCGTGTTGCGGGCAGCATCCGGTCGTACACCCAGAGCAGCAAGGCCGTGAGCACGCCCACGCCGATGATCGTCCAGAGCATGCCCGCCGGCTTGTGGGTCACCTCGCCGAAATGGTGCATCAATTTCCCGCCGAACCAGCCCCCGATGAGGGAACCAAGGCCGATGGGGAGGAAGGCGAAGCCCATGTACGTGCCCTGCTGACCCGGGGGGGCGAGGCGTGAGATGTACTCGTAGTAGCGCGGCGACTGCACGATCTCCCCCAGCGCGACGCAGATGAGCGTGATGATCACGCCCGTCACAGTCGGCTTGAAGATCAATACGATCCAGGCGAGGGACGACATCAGAGTTCCGATCGTGACCGCCTTCACCGAGGCGATCTTCTGCGTGGCCAGGTTGATCAAGACCGTCAGGGAGATCACGACCAGGGGGCCGGTCATCAGCAGAAGTTCCGTATCCGCCTTCGGATCGATGTATTTGGCCACATACAGGGGCAGCGTGATGAATTCCTGCCAGTACACCACCCAGTACCCCGTGAAAATCACCAGGAACAACATGAACTTCGGATTCGACAGCACCGTGATGAAGTTCCTGCCGGTTTCCGCCAGGGATGGAGGGGGCACATCGCCTGCCTGGCGCGGTTCCTTGAACATCAGCAACACCGCGAAGAACATCAGGAACACGCTGATGGCCGCTACGCGGAACACATTCTCCACGCTCATGTGGCGGTGGACGTACGACGCGACGAAGGGACCCGCGGCGCCACCGATGTTCACCAGCGTGTAATAGATCGAGTAGCCGATCGAGCGGACATTTTCCTTTGAGGCCCGCGCGGTCGTTCCGACCACAGCCGGCTTCACCAGCGCGATGCCGAGCGCGGGCAGCATCAACAGGAAGGCCACGAGCGCGCCAAGGGGCACCAAGCCTCGAACGGGTGCCATCCAGGAAGACCCGAGTGATCCGAGCAGGAAATAGGAGCAACTGAGGATCAGATAGGCGAGGGAGAGCGCACGACGGAAACCCAGGCGGTCGGCAATCGCTCCTCCAAAAGCCGCCAGGAACCAGACCAACCCACCGAACAAGCCAGCCAGGCTGCTGGCATCCTGAGTCGGAAATCCAAGTGATTCGTTCAGATAGCGAGCCAGTGACGCGAAGGCCGCGTAGTACGAGAGCCGCTCGAACAACTCGCTGACATTGGCAACCCAGAAAGGGCGCTCAAATCCGTCGCGGATATCGCGCAAACGCTGAGCTGTGCTCAAAGTGCCTCCTGGGCAAGGAACTGCCCTTCGATCTTCCTGGGAATCCGTGGGAGCGGTCAACCGGATCAGTCGGGAACGATCACGGAGTCCAATTGCCCTATGACATAAGAAGGCGGAGAGCGCTGGCCCCCGCCTTCGGATTGGCCTGCCTATTCCCGAGTCTTGGCGAACTCCACCACGGCCTTCAGCATGTCACCCACGGACATGATGCCCACCAGGTTGCCCTTGGCATCCACGACGCAGAGGCCGTAGAGCTTGTGGTCAAGGATGGACTGAGCGGCCATGGCCAGGTCCGTATCTGGCGTGACCGTGTGCGGGTGCGCGTTCATGACCTCCTTCACGGCGGTCTTGGAGAGCAGGTAGTGCACTTCCCAGGTGTCCAGCGAGGTGGCCTTGCCCGGCGTGTAGTCCTTGATCATCCGTTCCGTGATCAGGCCCACGAGGTGGCCCTTGGCCATGACGGGGAGACGCCGGATGCCTCTCTCTTTCATGAGATGGATGGCCTCGATGATCGAAGCGTCCTCGCTGATCGTGATGGGATTCTTGGTCATCCACTTTTCAACAGTGGTCATCGGGATCTCCTCACATGCCCAGGAAGGCTTTCTTGATGTGTTCATTGTTGAGCAGTTCGTCGCCCCGGCCCGTCAGCACCACGCGGCCCGTCTCCATGACGTAGGCGCGGTGGGCGATGCGGAGGGACTGGTAGACGTTCTGTTCCACGAGAAGGATGGTAACGCCCTCCTTGTTGATGCCGGTGATGATGTCGAAGATGTTCTTCACCAGCAGGGGCGAGAGCCCCAGCGAGGGCTCGTCCAGGAGCAGCACCTTGGGGTTGGCCATGAGGCCCCGGGCGATGGCCAGCATCTGCTGCTCACCGCCGGACATCGTTCCGCCCAACTGCTTCTCCCGCTCCTTGAGGCGCGGGAACAACTGGAAAACCCAGTCGATGTTCTTCTGGCGGTCTCCTCGGGTGGCCTTGACATAGGACCCCATGCGGAGGTTCTCCATGACGGTCATCTCGGGGAAGATGCGACGGCCCTCGGGAACCTGCACCAGCCCGGCTTCAACCACATGGTGCGGCTGCATCTTGCCCAGGTCCTTGCCGTTGAAGGTGATGCTTCCTGAAGTGGGTTTGACCAGGCGGGAGATGTTCTTGAGGGTGGTGGATTTCCCGGCGCCGTTGGAGCCGACCACGGTGACGATCTCGCCCTCGTGCACTTCCAGATCCACATCCCACAGGACCTTGAGATCGCCATAGGCGAAATTCAGCTTTTCGATCTTAAGCATGGCTCTCACCCAGGTAGGCATCGATCACGTTCTGATTGCTCACCACCTCCTGGGGGGTGCCTTCGGTCAGCTTCTCACCAGAGGTGAGTACCACAATCCGGTCGGAGATGCGCATGATGGCCTTCATGTCGTGCTCGATGACCATCTGCGTCAGGCCACGTTGCTTGATATCCAGGATGAGCTGGATGATCTCCTCGCTTTCCGCCGGGTTGAGGCCGCCCATGACCTCGTCCAGCAACAGGAGTTTGGGCTGGGTGGCGAGGGCTCGCGCCACCTCGAGCTTTTTCCGCTCGCCGATGGGCAGACCGCCGGCCAGGAGGTCCACGCGGTGTTCCAGGCGGACCACCTTGAGCTGCTCCATGGCCAGTTCCCGGGCGTGCTTCAGCGAGGAGGTTCGCGCGAGGGCACCGACCATCACGTTGTCGATCACCGATAGCTTGGCCAGGGGCCGCACCTTCTGCCAGGTCCGCACCATGCCGAGCATGCAGACCTTGTCGGGCTGGAGCCCGTTCATGCGCCGGCCGTTGAAGATGACTTCACCCTTGGATGGGGGGTAGTAGCCGGTGATGCAGTTGAAGAGGGTGGTCTTGCCCGCGCCATTGGGCCCGATGAGCCCCATGATCGTGCCTTCCTCCACAGCGAAGGACACATCGGAATTGGCCGCCAGGCCGCCGAAAAACTTGCTGACGCTCTTGATTTCCAGGATGGCCATCAGACCGCCTCCCGGTTGCGGCGCGGGGCCAACTTTTTAATAAAACCCATGAGACCTTCCGGCATGAAGAGGATCACCAGCACCACGAGGATGCCGTAGATCAGGACATGCGCGTGGGCGAGGTTCTCCTTGAGGAAGAGCCCGATTCTCGAATCTGCGCTCACCAGGCCGATCTTCACCAGGCCCTCGGTGATCATGTTGCTGCGCAGCGCCTCGGATAGGGGCACAAGCAACAAAGAACCGAGCACGGGCCCCCAGATGGTCCCCATGCCGCCGATGATGCAGATCAGCATGATCTGGACGGAGACATCCAGCCCGAGCACCGTGGGTGGATCGACGAATCCCACGTAGATGCCGTAGAACGCGCCGGCCAGGGAGGTCAGCACGGCTGAAATCACCAGCCCGATATTCTTGTAGGCCGTGATGTGGATGCCCAGGGAATGGGCCGCGTCCTGGTCCTCACGGATGGCCTGGAAATAATAGCCCAGCTTGGAGTGCTGCACCCAATACGTGATCGCAATGGTGAACAGAGCCAGGAAGAGGCCGATGTAATAGAAAGGAACCTTGGTGAGGAAATCCGTGATCACCCGCTCGCCGATCTTGAAAGCAGGGATCTCGGTGGCCAGGATGCCCTCGGCGCCATTGGTGAGGGTTGTCAGGTTGATGGCGGAAAGGCGCATGATCTCGGCCACGGCGATGGAGGCCAGCACGAAGTACGGGCCGCGCAACCGGAAGCAGATGCTTCCGATCACGAGCGCCACTACGACCACGATCGCCACACCCACCCAGACGCCCACCCAGGGGACGACTTGCTTGGAATACATGAGCATCATCGTGGTGTAGGCGCCCACGCCGAAGTATGCGGCGTGGCCGACGGAATACTGGCCCGCGTAGCCGCCCAGGATGTTCCAGCTCTGACCCTGGGACACACTGAGAAAGAGCAGGATCATCATGTGCAGCGCGTAAGGGCTCTCCACGTATCGGGGAATCACCAGCAGGGCCGCCAGAAACAGGAGGCCGATCACAGCCTTGAGAATGGTCTTGGTCATGTCGATCTCCCTAGGAGCATGTCCACGTCATGGGTGGGGGCTGCACTGGGGCGCCAGCCGAGGGAGGCAAGGAAAGCGACGAAGACCTTGGTGGTTCCAAGGACGAGGAGCCTGACGCAGTGTCCCGACGGCCGCCGCCCCAGCCCGAAGGGTTGACGGCAAAGGGCTCCCAGGCGGCGTCAGAGCGCTTGAACGGTGAGCCCGCATCGCCCTGCGCACCCTTCCTTGCCTGGAAGCCCTTTGCCGTCAATGCAGCCCCTATCGATGACATGGACATGCTCCTAGGTCCGCGACTTGCCCATCAGGCCCGAGGGCTTGAAGAGGAGTACGAGCAGGAAGAGCACGAAGACCACCACATCCTTCCAGCCCGAGGAGATGTAGACCGCGCTCATGGATTCGGTGACGCCGATGAGGATCCCGCCCAAGGTGGCGCCCACCACGCTGCCCATGCCTCCCAGCACCGTGATGACGAAGGCCTTCAGGGTGAAGGTGCCGCCCACCTGGGGGAAAATGTAGTAGGTCGGGGAGATTAGCGCGCCAGCGGTGCCCGCCAGGGCCGCGCCGAGACCAAAGGCGATGACGGACATGCGGCTGACATTGATGCCCATGAGCTGCGCCGCGTCCCGGTCCTGCGCCGTCGCCCGGATGGCCTGGCCCGTGTCGGTTTTCAAGAGGAACCAGCCCAACGCCGCCGTGATGGCGGCCGTGATCAGGAAGGAGACCAGCAGGGGCACGGATACCGAGACCCCGCCGCCCACCTGGATGGTGGAGGAGGAATACGAAGTGGTGAGGATCTTATAGTCCGACGTGAAGATCAGCATCACCGTGTTGCTCATGATGAGGCCGAGCCCGATGGTCAACAGGATCTGGTTCTGGGCCACGGCGTTGAGCACGCGGTTGATGAAGACCTTCTGAAGGAAGCCTCCGAAGAGGAACATCAGCGGAAAGCTGATGAGCACGGACACGAAGGGATCAATGCCCATCAGCGTGAACAGCAGATAGGTGAGATACATCCCGACCATCATGATGTCGCCGTGCGCGAAGTTGACGACCCGCATCACACCGAAGATGAGCGTGAGCCCGATGCCGATGAGCGCGTACACGCCACCGATCAGGACGCCACTGATAAGGGATTGAAGAAAGACGGCCATGGGTGCTCAGATCTCCTGGGAGTAAGCCCCAGTCCGGCTTCGCCGGACTGGGGCGCGGGGGCCCCGGGGGTAGGCGCGCAGCGTGGAACCCCCGGACTGAGTCAACTCACTTCCACTTCGGGAAGGGGAAGACCGCCTTCTTGGTGGCGAACTTGGCGGGAAGCACCGTCTCGTAGTTCCCCTGGATGATCTGCTGCACGAGCATCTGGTGATTGTTCTGGTTCGTGAAACCCTCATAGTCGGCGAACTGGACTTCCCCCATGACGCCGTTCCACTTGCCGGCCTTCAGGGCCCGCTGCGTCTTGGCCCGGTCGCCGCCTGCGTTCCGGGCGGTCTCCGCCATGATCATCATGGAGGCGTAGGCACAAGCGGCATGGTAGGTGGGCTCCTTGCCGAACTTCGCCTTGAAGCGGGCCTCGAACTCCTTCGCGCCGGGCCAGTTCACATCACCGGTCCACTGAGTGCAGGAGATGACGTCCTCGGAGATCGCTCTTTCCTTGGCGAACTCGGGGGTGGTGAAGCCCGCGCCTGCGCCTAGGAAGGCCTGGGGCTGCAGGCCCACTTCCTTCGATTGCCGCATGAGCAGGATGGCGTCGGCCACGTAGGACACCATGAACACCAGATCGGGATTCTTCGATTTCACTTTGGCAAGGGTAGAGCGGTAGTCTGCCGCGCCCTTGGGATAGGGTTCGTCAGCAACGACCTGCATGCCCTTCTTGGCGACATATTCCTTGGCGGTCTTGGTCGTGGACGTGCCGAAGTCGGTGTTTTCGTAGATGAATGCGATGGATTTCGGCTTGCCGAGGGAGGACGCCGCG
>CAVPLE010000031.1:0-18339 GCA_963705865.1 uncultured Holophagaceae bacterium
ATGTTCGTGGAGAGAAATTTTCACCACGGGCTCCGACGCCGTCAGCGCGATCTGCGCGCGCAACAGCGCGAGCAGCCATCATCCGCCGCGGGATGCCGAAGCGCGCCCGGATGTAGCCCGAGCGGTCGACGAGGAAATGTCCCTCGGGAATCTCCGACGAGATCGGCTCGTCGGGATAGCGATTGAGCACAGCATAAGTGGTTTCGACAGCCCCGGGATGAGCCGCCGCCAAAGCGTCCGGATCGGCCGGGCAGTCATCACGATACAATCGTGACGTGCCGCGCGCCGGCCGCCTTTGCGGTCTCGCTCGCGAGCTTCAAGCTGGCGGCACGTTGCGCGGCGCGGCCTCGTCCGCCTTGCAGCGCGCGAAAGAGATCAGCGTCGGCGTTCCGCGCAGCTTCTCGAGGCTGGTGAGCTCCTCCTTGGGGTCCGTTAGAGCGAAATCCGGCGCGACGAGCCATTGAATGACGCCCTTGGGCCCGAGAAAACGCGATTGATTGGTGTTGGACAGCACGCTCAGAAAGTTGATCACGTCCCATCGGTCGTCGGGCGCGAGCTGCTCGCTGAAGCTCGGCATGACGCCGCTCTGGCCGCCGAAGGTCAGCCAGTGAAAAATGTCGCCGTCGACGAGAAGGACTTCGACTGCCCGCTGGACTTCGACACCGTGAAGGCCCGCGGCTCCATGGCCGGTTCCGGCGGCCTCATCTGCATGGACGAGGACACCTGCATGGTGCAGGCCACGCTGCGCCTCATCCGCTTCTACGCCCACGAGAGCTGCGGCCAGTGCACGCCCTGCCGCGAAGGCTGCAACTGGATGGAGATGGTCCTCTACCGCATCGAGCACGGCGAGGGCCGCATGGAGGATCTGGACCTGCTGGCCAGCCTCACGCCCCGCATCGGCCTTCGCACCCTCTGCCCCCTGGGCGATGCCGCCTGCGGACCCATGGATTCCGCGCTGCAAAAGTTCCGTCACGAGTTCGAGCATCACATCACCCACAAGACCTGCTATGCCACAGGGTCGCGGCTGCTCTCCACGGTGGGGGCGCACTAGCCTTCGTTGGCTCCTCGCATCAAAACGGGCGCCAGCGGCGCCCGTTTTGATGCTGGAATAATGCCTCATGCGAACCATGCTTCTGCTCCTCCTCACGGTGTTCCTGCAGGCCCAGGACGCCTTCCTGGTGAAGCCCTACCTCCAACTGGGCGATGCGCCGCGGGTTGCGGCCAAGGAGCGCCTGGACCTGCTATGGCACGCCGAGGATCGGGATGTGGCCTGGACCATCGAAGTGAAGGGCACCCGCGGCTGGATCCCCCAGGCCACGCCCACGTTCCGTCGTCTGGACGCGCCACCCCTGCCGGCGCACCGGATCTACCGCACGACCTTGCGGGACCTCGCGCCCAGTGCGTGCGTCCCCTACCGCGTGAAGCTGAAGGGAGCGGTGGTGTTCGAGGCCAGTGCGCAGGCGCGCAAGCCGGGAGCCAGTCGAATGATCGTGTTTGGCGATGCGGCGGATGGTTCCAAAGAACAGGCCGCTATCGCCAAGGCCGTGGCGGCCCAGAAGCCTGACGCGGTCTTCATCACCGGGGATCTGGTCTACCCCCGGGGGCGGGCCTCGGAATACCGCGCGGTGTTCTTCCCCGCCTACAACAGTGACGAGGTTCCGCTGCTCCGGTCCGTGCCCTTCCTGGGTGTGCCGGGCAACCATGACGTGCCCTGGGACCTCCAGCGCTGGCCCGATACGCTGGCCTACTTCGCCTACTGGTCCCTTCCCCTGAACGGACCGGCCACGAGGCGGGGGGAACCGAACGCCGCCCTCGCCGTGGCCGGCGTGCATGATGCCATGGTGGCGGCTTCAGGCCCGGCTTTCCCCCGCATGGCCAGCTACAGCTTCGACTACGGCAAGGTCCACTGGACGGTGCTGGATTCCAACGTCTACACGGACTGGGCAAGCCCCGCGCTGAAAGCCTGGCTGGAAGCCGACTTGAAAGCCGCCCAGGGGCGCTACCTGGCGCATCGTGGCGCTGCATCATCCCTTGTTCCAGAGTTCGCGCAGCCACATGGATGATCAGTGGATGCGCCCCATCAGCCCCATCCTCGAACAGTACGGCGTGGACCTGGTGCTGGCGGGCCACGTCCACAACTACCAGCGCACCGCGCCCATCCACTTCAAACCCGGCAAGGTCGGTCCCCGCGGCAAGCCGGTCGCTGGCGCCTTCACCGTGGACGCGGCCTTCGACGGCAAGACCGCCACGCGCGCGAAGGGCGTCATCCACATCGTGACGGGCGCCGGCGGCGCCGAGCTCTACGACCCCTGGCAGACCGACGCCAAGGCCAGCTGGCAGCCCTGGACCCGCGCCTTCGTCTCCGACAAGCACTCCTTCACGGTGCTGGATGTGGAGGCGAAGAAACTGAAGCTGCGCCAGCTCGACGCCGAAGGGCAGGAGCTGGATGCCATCACGATGACGAAATAGCTCCGCGCTACCGCCTGCCGGAGGCGAGCGAGTAAGCGTGGATCTTGTGGTTCTTCATCTCGAAGATCCAGGTGTCGGCCCAGATGACGTCGGTTTCGACTTTCACGGCGGCGTGGATGGTGCCCTGGACGACCTGCACGGAACCTACTTCGACGCGGAGGTTCGGGTATTTCCGGAAGGTGGCCTGGAAGAAGTCCCGGATCTTCGGCTTGGGCAGAGGCGCGCCTGAACCACGGAAGACGGCATCCTCGTCCAGGTACCGCATCATTCCGTCCAGGTCCCGGCGGCCATAGGCGGTGAGGAATGCGACGACGACCTTGGCGTTCGCATCGCTGGGCTCGGGCAGGGAGATCGGCGATCGCTGGCAGGAGGCCAGGATCGCGACCACGGGAAGAGCGATGAGCCGGGAAGTGAGCTTCATGGATTACCCCTAAGTAATGTGGAGTTCCAAGGCCGACTGGTCCAGGCGGGATTCTACCGCCTGGACCAGTCGGCTGGCGGCTTGGATGACTGGGAGTTCTATGCCGTGAGTCACCAGGTGCTGCCTAACGTGGAGTGAATTTTTCGGAGGTAGCCAAATGATCACTAGAATGTACACTTCATGGAGAGATGAGAGCCACTATGCACTCCATGACCATCACAACCGCGCGGAAAGCGTTCCTGGAACTGCCCGAAGCGGTCCAGGACGAGCCCCTTTTCATCACGAAGCCGGGACATCCCGTGATGACTATGCTGTCCATGGATCAGTTCGAGGGGATGATCGAGACCATCGAGATTCTGAGCGATCAAGTCTTTGCGAAGCGCCTCAAGAAGGGCATCGAACAGGCCAAGGCCGGCAAGACCGTGACCCTCGAAGAGGCAGCCGCTCGACTGGGGCTGTGAGCGCTCGCAGGCCAGGGGAGGTTCTCCCGTTTTTGAGGAGGGACGCGATTCCCTCTCGATGGGGGAATCGATGACTTATAAGGTCGAGCTCACGGAAGAAGCTCTGGCGATGTTGGAAGAAATTCCGGACCGTCGAGTGCAGGAGAAGCTCTTCGGCCGCATAAAGAAGCTCGCCGAAGAGCCCGAGAAACAGGGGAAGCCCCTGGTGGACGACTTGCTTGGTTACCGCAGCGCCCGTTCCGTCGGACAGCGGTACCGCATCATCTACGAGATCCACGAACGCGTGGTAAAGGTGATTGTGGTTGGCGTAGGCCTTCGCAAGGCCGGGCATCGAACTGACATTTACGCCAGGATGGCCAGGCTTCTGGGCAAGGGCTGAGCCTTTACCGCCCGAAGCTGATCGAGTAGGTCAGCGGCTTGGGCAGCTTGGGGCTCTTCACGGTGGCGGTCATGGTGAGGGACTTGCCGTCGGGGCTCATGTGGAAGACGTTGGTGCGCTCGCCCTCATCGTTCTTGAAGGTCTGGATCATCTGATCGTGGCCCACCTGGGCGGCCACCATGAACTTGTCGCCGTCCTCGCGGGTCCAGGGGGCGGCCTTGCCGCCGGGAGGCATGTGGATGGGCGCCCGCTCGTCGAACTTCACGACCACTTCCTTGTCGGAGACCGCGATCATCACCTTCCTGTAGGCGGGGTTCACCTTGGTGAGCCGCCCCCGGGCGATGGGCCGCTTGATGAAGTTCATGTCCGCGACGGTGTTGTTGATCGCGGCGGCGATGTCATCGGCCTTGGTCTGGGTCCAGGTGCCGGACAGGGAGGGCTGCTGGGCCGCCAGGGAAAGGGCCGCGAAGACGGGAACGACGAACAGCCGGGCCATGCGCATGGTGCCTCCGTTGGGGTTGGTGGTCCCAACCATAGCACTTGATAAGGAGAATTGGCCCCGAACGGGGCCAATTCTCCTGGGAGGAAGCACCAACCGGTGCCTACCCGATGGTCGCCACCATCACCGCCTTGATGGTGTGCATGCGGTTCTCGGCTTCGTCGAAGACGACGCTGTGCCTGGAACGGAAGACCTCGTCGGTGACTTCGCGGATGTCGTGGCCCAGGGCCTTCTGGTCCTTGGCGAGCTTGGTCTCGAAGTCGTGGAAGGCGGGCAGGCAGTGGAGGAACTTCACGTCGGGGTTGCCGGTCTTCTGGATCATCTCCATGGTGACCTTGAACGGCGTGAGCAGCTTCACGCGCTCGGGGATCTGATCCTCCTCGCCCATGCTGGCCCAGACATCCGTGTAGAGCACATCGGCGCCCTTCACGGCTGCGTCCACGTTGTCAGTGACTTCGATGGTGGCGCCGGTCAGCTTGGCGGCTTCGCGAGCGGCGGCCAACACCTTGGGGTCGGGCGCGAGCGCCTTGGGGCCCAGGGCCACCATGTGCATGCCGGTCTTGGCGGCGCCGTACATCAGCGCGTAGCTCATGTTGTTGCGGATGTCGCCGCAGAACACCAGCTTCACCTTGTGGAGGGGCTTGGCCACGTGCTCCTCGATGGTGAGGAAGTCCGCGAGGATCTGCGTCGGGTGGTCCGTGTCGGTCAGGCCGTTCCACACGGGCACGCCGCTGTGCTGGGCCAGGGCCTCCACGACTTCCTGCTTGTAGCCGCGGTATTCGATGCCGTCATAGAAGCGGCCCAGCACCTTGGCGCTGTCCTCGATGGATTCCTTCTTGCCGACCTGGGAGCTGGCGGAATCCAGGAAGGTCACGTGGGCGCCTTCTTCCAGCGCGCCGACCTCGAAGGCGCAGCGGGTGCGGGTGCTGGTCTTCTCGAAGAGCAGGACGATGTTCTTGCCCTTGAGCAGGTAGTTGTAGACGCCCATGCGCCGTTTCGCCTTCAGGTCCCGCGACAGGTCCAGAAGGTAGCGGACCTCCTCCGGAGAGAAGTCCATCAGGGTGAGAAAGCTGCGTCCCTTGAGATTGACGGCCATGGGGTCCTCCAATTGTGTACAGGGCCCAGAGTAGCGCTGAGGCTTCGGCTCAGCGCTTTGAAAAGGCTCCGGTGGGCCGGGGTTTGACATAGTGTCAGGCCGCCTTTTCACGGCCCGGCCTCGTATTCAACTCCCCACAGATCAGGTCTTGGACGTATATTCAGGGCCACGCAGCTCATCACCACCATCCGACCGCCGCACGGGAGGCACATATGCGACCACTTGCCCAGTTGATCCAAGGCAAACAGGCCCTGGTGTCGGTGGGGCCCGACGACACGGTGCTCACGGCCTTGACCCTGCTGGCGCAGCACGAGATCGGGGCCCTGCTGGTGCTGGAGACCGGCCGCCTGGTGGGGATCTTCTCGGAGCGGGACTACGCCCGCAAGATCATCCTCAAGGGGAAGTCCTCCAAGGACACCCTCGTGCGGGAGATCATGAGCGACCGGGTGAGCTGCGTGACCCTCTCAGAAACCGTGGAGGAGTGCATGGCGCTGATGACGGGGAAGCGCGTCCGTCATCTGCCCGTGCTCGGGGAGGACAACGAGGTATTGGGCATCATCTCCATCGGCGATCTGGTGAAGGCGACCATCTCCGACCAGAAGTTCACCATCGAGCAGCTGGTGCACTACATCCAGAGCTGACCCGGTCAGCCGCCTACTGGTTTCTGGCCTTTTCCTGGGCCTTGCTGTGCCGGTAGGAGCCGATCAGGAGGTTGGGCCCGCGCTCGGCAATCCCATCTTCCAGTGGTTCGGCGCCGTAATAGAACTGGTGCTGCATATACACCAGGGAATGCCCTGCGAGTTCCGGGATGCTGCGGAGCACGGCGAAGGCCAGATGGATCAGCGCATCGGTGGTCTGGTACTGGGTCATGGAGACCCGGTCCAGCAGCAGGTGGTCCTCGTACCGATTCATGGGCCGGGAATAGAAGATGGTTTTCCCGTTGAAGGAGATGTCGGAACCATCCGTGGCAATGATGTGGGTCTTCGCCTTGTCCGTGACTTCGAACTTGAAGGCGGCGCCTTTCTTGAAGGCGGTCATCAGGCTCTGGAATTTTGGATGGTTCAGGTAGATGGCCCCGTAGTTGACCTTCTTGACGGCGGGTTTCATCTCTTTGGCCGTGGGGCCGTACATCATGCGGTTGTAACGCATGGCTTCCAGGCGTTGCTCCGGCGTCTGCTTCTTCGCCTTTTCCTTCTTGGGGGCTTTCTCAGGCTTGGCGGTCATGGAACCCCTTATCGCGCGTCATTGCTGAATGCATTGTCGCATAGAGCTCCCTTGAGCGGCGGTGGCGCTGCTTCCGGAACGATGGGCGAAGCCGGTCAGCCCTTGGTCTTGGCGGCCTCGCGCCAGGCGGCGATGAGCTTGGTCTCCTGTTCGGCGCTGGGGCCGGCGAGCTTGGTGCGGCCCTTCTCCACCTTCGCCTGCGTCCTGTACCAGTCCAGGGTGTCCTTCACCGTGTCGAGGGCGGGGCGGAAGCGCAGGCCGGCCTTCACGGCGCGGTCGTTGCGCCAGGTGTGGAAGCCCTTGGTCTCGCCGGCGTAGGGAGCCCAGATGGGGAACTCGATGTCCTTTTGCTTGGCGAGGAATTCGGTGGGAATCCAGACGGGCTTGGCATTGGGATTCCCGGCCTTCTGGAAATCCGCCACGAGGCTGCCCCAGGCCAGACGCTTTTCAGGGCCGCAGGCGTTGAAGGTGCCCACCGTGCCGCGCTCGACCAGGTGCACCAGCCAGGCGGCCAGGTCGCGCACATCGATGATCTCCACCGGATCCATCGGCGCGCCGGGCACGGCGAGTTCGCCACCCTTGTCGAAGCGCACGGGCCAGTAGGTGAAGCGACCCGAGGGATCGTCGGGGCCCACGATGTAGCCGGGACGGATCACCGCGGTGCGGCCGGGCATGGCCTTCTGGGCCGCCTGCTCGCAAAGGGCCTTGAGGCCACCGTAGTTCTGGTATTCCTTCCCCATCTCCTCCACCGCAGGGTCGGCGAGGGTGGCCAGGGCCGCGTCTTCGGTGCCGTTCTCGGGGTTGGGCTCCTTGTAGGCGCTGATGCTGGAGATGATCAGGTACTGCTTCACATGCGGCGCCAGGAGGCCCGCCGAGGCGGCCACCATGCGCGGGTAGTAGGCGCTGTTGTCGATGACGGCGTCCCAGCTGCGGTCTTCGAGCGCCTTCAACCCCTCGCCCTTCTTCGGGTCGCGGTCGCCATGCAGCTTCTCCACGCCGGGGAAGAGGTCGGGTCGCGTTCTGCCGCGGTTGAACATGGTGATCTGGTGTCCACGGGCCTGGGCGATCTCGATGGTGGCGGGGCCCAGGAAGCCCGTGCCGCCGAGGATGAGGATCTTCTTGGGGGCGACCTTCCCGGCGGGCTTGGCGGATAGGTCTAGTCCCGTGGCGGCCAAAGCCGAGGCGGTGGCGGACCACTGGAGGAACTCGCGGCGGGAGACAGTCATGAAAACCTCCGACGGGAAGGATGAGCCGAATGCATCGTGAATCGATATATACTCCCTCCATTCGCATCCGCAACATCTTTTCCGGACCACTCATGACGCCCGCCCGCCTGCTCCGCCGCCTGGTCCTCCTCGAGGAGGGCGAGGCCTCGGCCCTGCTCTGGTCCGCGCTGTATTTCTTCCTGCTGCTCTTCGGTTTCTACTTGTTGCGGCCGGTGCGGGAGGCCATCGGCATCGCCCGGGGGGCGGATAAGCTGCCCTGGCTGATGACGGGCACCCTGGTCGCCATGGCCCTGGCGAATCCAGCCTTCGCGGCCCTGGTGTCCCGGCTGCCGCGCCGGCGTTTCATCCCCTGGGCCTACCGTTTCTTCGCGCTCAACATGCTGGCCTTCTTCCTGGCCTTCCGGCTGCTGCCCGGCCACGGTGGCGCGGGCCTGGGGTATGCCTTCTACATCTGGCTCAGCGTCTTCAACCTCTTCGTGGTGTCCGTGTTCTGGGGCCTGATGTCGGACGTGTGGTCCGAAGTCCAGGGCAAGCGGCTCTTCGGCTTCATCGCCACGGGCGGCACCCTGGGCGCCATCGCGGGCGCGGCGCTGACCGGGGCTCTCACGAAGGGCTTTGGCCTGGGTGGCCTCCACATGAAGGTGGAGCCTCTCTCTCTCCTGTTGCTGTCGATGGTGACGCTGGAACTGGCCGTGCAGTGCGTGAAACGGTTGGCCACGATCTTCGCGCTGGGGGATGTGGCCCACGGCGCCCGCGAGCCCGGCCCCGGCCTGCTGGAGGGCCTGCGCCTCATCGCCACGTCGCGCTACCTCCAGCTCATCTGCGCCTACATGCTGCTCTTCACCATCACCAGCACCTTCCTCTATCTGCAGCAGGGTGCCATCGTCGAGCGGACCTTCCACGGGAACGCCGCGCGCACGGCGGCCTTCGCCCGCATCGACCTCTGGGTGAACGTGCTGACCCTGGCCACCCAGGTGTTCCTCACGGGCCGTCTCATCACGAGGCTGGGTATCCCCTTCGTGCTTTCCATCCTGCCGGTGCTGAGCCTGGCGGGCTTCGGCGCCCTCTGGGCCTGGCCCACCTTCGGTGTGATGGCGCTGTTCCAAGTGCTGCGCCGGGGCCTGCACTACGCCGTGGACCGGCCGGCCCGGGAGATTCTCTACATCCCGCTCGGCCCTGAGGAACGCTACAAGTCGAAGCCTTTCATCGACACCTTCGTCTACCGCGGGGGAGACCTGCTGGGGGTCTGGACCCCCACGGCCCTGGCGGCCCTGGTCATTCCCGTGGGCCTGGCGGCGGTGGGTTGCTCGGGCCTCTGGCTGGGCAGCAGCCTTGCGTTGGGCCGCCGCGTGAAGCAATTCGGTTGACTTTCAGCCGTCTTCACGGATGATGGCGGACATGGTTCGAGTGTCTGAACAGTTCCTGAGTGCCTCGCGGAGCTTCGCGACGGGTACCGGGCTGTCCTGCCAGATGATGACCACCAACGGTACCATTACGCACCCGGACCACCGCGGCGCCTGACCTGACCCTTCCTTCAGATTCGGCCCCGCGCACCCCGCGGGGCTTTCTGTATTGATCCATACGGAGTCCCCATGCAGCCCACCCCCATCCGCGTCATGAAATTCGGCGGGACCAGTGTTGCCGGCGTCACGCGCCTCCGCACCGTGGCGGACCTGGTGGCCGCCGCGCGGACCACCCACCGCGTCTGCGTGGTGGCCTCGGCCATGGCCGGGGTGACGAACCTCCTGATGAACGAGGGGCGCGTGCCGGATCCCGCCGCCGCCGACCAGCTCATGGACAGGTTCCGGTCCGTCCATGCCGAAGTGGTGGAGGCCCTGGCAGAGGAACTGGGCGGTGGTGTGGTTCTTCTTCGCGCAGAGCTGGATGAGCTGGAGACCCTGGGCCGGCGCCTGCTCCACGGCATGGCCCTGCTGGAGGAGGGGCCGCCCTCGGTACTGGCCCAGGTGGCGAGCCTGGGCGAGCGGGCTTCCTGCGCCATCCTGGTGGCCCTGCTGGCGGCCCGGGGCCTGGAACCCCGCTACCTGGATCCCGTGGCGCACGTCCGGGTGGAGGGTGATCCCCTCCAGGCCCGGCCCTGCCTCGCCGAGACCGAGGCCCGCTTCGCCGCCGTGAAGGCCGGCGAGGGCGGCCTCTGGGTGCTGCCGGGCTTCTTCGGTGGCGACGCGCAGGGGCGCATCCTGTCCCTGGGCAGAGGCGGCTCCGACCACAGCGCGGCCCTGGCCGCCGCCGCCCTGGGCGCGGACCTGCTGGAGATCTGGACCGATGTGATCGGCCTCTACAGCGCCGACCCCAAGCTGGTGCCCGAGGCCTTCCCCCTGCCGGAGGCGAGCTTCGAGGAGGCCATGGAGCTGTCCTTCTTCGGCGCCAAGGTGCTCCACCCGAAGACCATCCCCCCGGTGCGGGAGCGGGGCATTCCTGTGCGGGTGTGCAGCAGCTTCGATCCCGCCCACCCCGGCACCGTGATCCGCGAGGCCGTGCCACCGCCCCCAAGCGGCGTGCGGGGCATCTCCTTCCTGCGGGGCCTCTCCGTGGTGAACCTCACGGGACCGGGCATGCTGGGCGTGCCGGGCATCGCGGGCCGCGTGTTCGGCGCCCTTGCGCGCAAGGGCATCTCGGTGGTGCTCATCACCCAAAGCTCGTCCGAGCTGTCCATCTGCTTCGCCGTGCGCCAGGCGGACGGGCCCGGTGCCGTGGCGGCCATCCAGGAGGCCTTCCCCGCGGAGCTGGCGGCGGGCTTCCTGGATCCCCTGGACCTGCGCGACGGCCTCTCCGTCCTCAGCATCGTGGGCGACGGCATGCGCACCCGGCCCGGCGTGGCCGGAACCTTCTTCGATGCGCTGGCCGAGGTGGGCTGCAATGTGGTGGCCATCGCCCAGGGGGCCAGCGAACGCATCATTTCCGCGGTGGTGGAGGAAGGCGAGGGAGCCCGTGCCTTGCCGCACATCCATCGCCGGTTCTTCCAGACCCAGGTGGTGGTGGACGTGCATCTCCTGGGGGCGGGCAACGTGGGCGGCAGCCTGCTGGGCCAGATCCAGCGGCAGCAGGCCAAGCTGGCGGCGCAGGGGCTCGACCTGCGGGTGGCCACCATCGCCACCAGCCGACGCATGCGTCTGGACGCCAAGGGCCTGGACCTGGACCACTGGCGCGAGGACCTGGCCCAGGGCGAGCCCATGGACCTGGACCGCCTCCTGGCGGTGGTCCGCAACGGTCCTCCGGCCCTCTCCGTGCTGGTGGACTGCACCACCAGCGGCGAGCTGGCGGCCCGCTACCCGGACCTCTTCGATGCGGGCTTCCACGTGGTCACCGCCAACAAAAAGGCCAACAGCGCCTCCCAGGCCTTCTACCGCGAGCTGCGGGAGCGCTCCTCCCGCCGGGGCCTGCGCTTCCTCTACGAAGCCAACGTGGGCGCGGGCCTGCCCATCATCGACACCGTGAAGAACCTGGTGCTCACGGGCGACCGCGTATTGCGCGCCGAGGGCATCCTCTCGGGCTCCATGTCGTACATCCTGGGCCTCCTGGGCGAGGGTGTGCCGCTGTCGGAGGCCGTCCGCGCTGCCAAGGAGAGCGGCTTCACCGAACCCGATCCCCGCGACGACCTCAGCGGCATGGACGTGGCGCGCAAGCTCCTCATCCTGGCCCGGGAGCTGGGCATGGAGCTGGAGCTGGCCGATGTGCAGGTGGAAGGCCTCCTGCCCGCGGATTTCGACGCCACCGGTGACATCCCCACCTTCATGGCCCGGTTGCCAGAGTTGGACGCGCCCTTCCGCGAGCGCCTGGCGGCCCTGAAGGCTGAGGGGAAGACCCTGCGCTACGTGGGTTCTCTTTCAGACAGTGGCTGTCGTGTCGGCCTGCTGCCGGTGGACGCGGAGCATCCCTTCATGGCCATCAAGGGCGGCGAGAACGCCCTGGCCCTGCTCACCGAGCGCTACCAGCCCCACCCCATGGTCATCCGCGGCTACGGCGCCGGCGCGGAGGTCACGGCGGCTGGCGTGCTGGCGGACGTGCTGCGCCTGGTGCCGAACGGTACCCGGGCGTCCCGCCGGAGGCCCGCATGACGATCGTGGATCCCACGCCAGCCGGCGTCACGGCCTATGCGCCCGCCAGCATCGGCAACTTCGCGGCGGGCTTCGATCTGCTGGGCGCGGCCCTCGCGCCCCTGGACGGCAGCCTGCTGGGCGACCTGGTCCACGCCGCGTCCGCGCCGGAGGCCACCTTCCAGATGGAAGGCCCCTTCGCGGCAGCCTTGGGTGGAGAGACACGGCCCAACCTGGTCCTCCGGGCAGCGGACCTCTTCGGCGAGGCTCTGGCCGCCAGGGGCCGCCCGGTGGGGCCCTTCGCCCTGCGGCTGGAGAAGCGGCTCCCTGTGGCCAGCGGCCTGGGCTCCAGCGCCAGTTCCATCGTGGCCACTCTGGCGGCCCTCCAGGCCCTCTGCGGCGATCCCCTCTCCGTGACCGAGTTGCTTGATCTCGCGGGACGGGCGGAGGGCAGCACCAGTGGCGGCATCCACCTGGACAACGTGGCGCCCTCCCTGCTGGGCGGCCTCCAGCTGACAGTGCCGGGCCGAGACGGCAAGCCCGCTGCCCGCCGCTTGCCCTGGCCCACGGACCTGCTCCTCGTGGTGGCGCATCCCGACTACCAGCTGGCCACGGCGCAAAGTCGCGCCGCCCTGCCGGAGCGCCCGGCCTGGACCGAGGCGGTGGAGTTCGCGGGCAACCTCGCGGGCTTCGTCCACGCCCTGCACACCGACGACCGGGCCCTTTTGGGGCGCTGCCTGCGCGATCCGCTGGTGGAGGCCCATCGCGCGCCCCTGGTGCCGGGCTTCCGGGCGGCGCAGGCCGGAGCCCTGGCGGCCGGAGCGCTGGGCTGCACCTTGTCGGGCTCCGGCCCCTCTGTCTTCGCCGTCGCTGGCGACGAGGTGGACGCTGGCACCGTGGCCGCGGCCCTCCAGAGGGGCTTCGCCCAGGCGGGTCTGCCCAGCCGTGCCTGGATCTGCACCCTGGATCTGGAAGGCGCCCGCATCCTGTCGCCCGTGCCCCGCCATCCTCTTTTCGAGGCCCACCCATGAAGCTCGCCAGCACCCGGAATCCCGCCATCCAAGCCACCTTCCTGGAGGCCGCCCGCATGGGCCTGGCCCCGGACGGTGGCCTCTTCGCCCCTGTGGAGATCCCCTCGTTCAGCGACACGGCGGATCTGCTGAAGCTGGACTTCCTGCCCCGCTCCGTGGAGATCCTGTTCCGCCTCCTCGGGGATGAGCTGCCCCGACCGGTGGTCGAAGATCTGGCGCGCGCCGCGTTCACCTTCTCCGCGCCCCTGGTGCCAGTCCGGCCCAGGATCTCCGCCCTGGAGCTGTTCCACGGGCCCACGCTGGCCTTCAAGGACTTCGGCGCTCGCTTCCTGGCCCGTGTGCTGGCCCTCGACGCGGGCGCCAAGCCCCGCACCGTGCTGACGGCCACCTCAGGTGATACCGGTGCGGCCGTGGCCAACGCGTTTCTGGGCCTGCCGGGCGTGCGGGTGGTGGTCCTCTATCCCGCGGGCCGCGTGTCGCCCCTCCAGGAGCGCCAGTTCGCCACCTGCGGCGGCAATGTGCTGGCCCTGGCGGTCGATGGCGTCTTCGACGATTGCCAGCGCCTGGTGAAGGGGGCCTTCGAGGATCCTGAACTGGTCGGGGGCCTGGGCCTCACCTCCGCCAACAGCATCAACATCGCCCGCCTCCTGGCGCAGCTGCTCTACTACTTCGAGGCGACGGCCCAGGTCGAGAGCGACGCTCCACTGACGGTGGCGGTGCCCAGCGGCAACTTCGGCAACCTCTACGCGGGGCTGCTGGCCCAGGCCACGGGTGCGCCCATCGCCCGCTTCGTGGTGGCCACCAACGCCAACCGCGTGGTGCCGGACTACCTGGACACCGGGGAGTACCGGCCCAGGCCCTCCGTGGCCACCCTCTCCAACGCCATGGATGTGGGCGCCCCCAGCAACTGGGAGCGCATCCACGCGCTGTTCCGTGGCGACCACGACGCCATGGCCGCGGCCCTGCGCTGGGGCAGCCGCACCGACGCGGAGACGCGGCAGACGGTCCTGGAGCTCCATCGCGAAGGCTACCTGGCCGATCCCCACGGCGCCGTGGCCTGCGGCGTGCTCCAGGTGCAGCTCCGCGAGGGCGAGCAGGGCATCTTCCTGGCCACGGCCCACCCCGCCAAGTTCCGCGAGTCGCTGGAGCCCACGCTGGGCCAGGAGATCCCGCTGCCTCGGGTCCTCAGCGACCTGCTGGAGAAGCCGCTGCTCTGCGAGCCCTTGCCGGCGGAGGCGGCGGCCCTCAAGCGCCGGCTGATGGCCCGGTAGGCCTTCTCCGCTCCACCGGGGATCAGTTCGAGCGCCCGGCGACACCCCGCCGGGAGGTTGCCGGGCGCGTCTGCTCCTACTTGAGCCCGCGGTGCGCCAGCATGGGGCCGACAGTTGGATCGGCACCGCGGAAATCGCGATACATCTTGCCCAGATCCTCCGTGTTGCCGCGGGAGAGGATCATCCTGCGGAAGCGGTCGCCGTTGGCACGGGTGAGGCCGCCGTTCTCCTGGAACCACTGGAAGGCGTCATCGCAGAGCATCTGCGTCCAGAGGTAGGCGTAGTAGCCCGCGGAGTAGCCGTTGCCCCAGATGTGCAGGAAGTAGCTGGAGCGATAGCGGGGCGGGACGAAGCCGAGATCGATCTGGTTCTTCTCCAGGGTCGCGGTTTCGAAGGCGTCGGCATCCTGCCGGGGCGCGGTGGGGGAGAGGCTGTGCCACTCCATATCCAGCAGGGCGGCCGCGATCAGCTCGGTCATGTCGTAGCCCTTGTTGAAGGAGCCGGCCTTCTCGATCTTGTCCACCAGGGCCTGGGGCATCAGCTCGCCGGTCTTGTAGTGCCTGGCGTAGTGGGCGAAGACCTTGGGATCCGTGGCCCAGAACTCGTTGAACTGGGAGGGGAATTCCACGAAGTCCCGGGCGACGGAGGTACCCGAGAGGCTCGGGTATTCCTGGTCGGCGAACATGCCGTGGAGGGCATGGCCGAACTCGTGGAACATGGTCACCACATCGTCGAAGGAGAGCAGGGCGGGCTGGCCGGCCGCGGGCTTGGTGAAGTTGCAGACGTTGAAGACCACGGGCTGGGTGCGCAGCAGGCGGGACTGGCCCACCATGTTGTCCATCCAGGCGCCGCCGTTCTTGTTGTCGCGCATGAAGTAGTCGCAGTAGAACAGGGCGAGGTGCTTGCCGTCCTTGTCGAACACCTCGAACACGCGCACATCGGGCTGGTAGACGGGCAGGTCGTGGCGCTCCTTGAAGGAGAGGCCATAGAGCAGGTTGGCCGCATAGAACACGCCATCCTTCAGCACGCGGTCCAGGTCGAAGTAGGGCTTGATCTGGCTGTCGTCGAGGTCGTACTTCGCCTTCCGCACCTGCTCCGCGTAGCGCTCCCAGTCCCAGGCCTGGACCTTGAAGCCGCCCTTCTGCGCGTCGATGACGGCCTGGATGTCCTGGGCCTCGGCTTCCGCCCGCGCGGTGGCGGCGGGCACCAGATCCCGCATGAACTTGAGGGCGGCTTCCGGCGTCTTGGCCATCTGGTCCGAGAGCTGCCAGGCGGCGAAGCTGGGATAGCCCAGCAGCTTGGCCTTCTCGGCGCGGATCTGGGCCAGGCGGGAGATGAGCTCGCGCGTGTCATTGGCGTCGCCCCGCTCGGCGCGGTTCCAGGAGGCGTTGAAGAGCGCCTCGCGGGTGGTCCGGTCGCCGAGCTCCTGGAGCAGGGGCTGCTGGGTGGTGTTCTGGAGGGTGAGCACCCACTTGCCTTCCAGCTTGCGATCCTTGGCAGCCTGGGCGGCGGCGGCCAGCTCCCCCTCGGGAAGCCCGGCCAGCTTGGCCTTGTCGTCCACCACCAGCGCGGCGGCCTTGGTCGCGGCCATGAGCTTGTTCACATACTGCGCGCTGAGGGTGGAATCTTCCTTGTTCAGCTTCATGAGAGAAGCCTTGTCCGCGTCCGACAGCTTGGCGCCGGCATGCACGAAGGCATCGTAGGTGTATTCCACCAGTCGGAGGGACTCGGGATCCAGCTTCAGCTGGTTCCGCTTGCTGTAGACAGCCTCCACCCGCTTGAACAGCTTGGCGTCCAGGTAGATCGCGTCCCGGTGGGCTGCCAGCTTGGGGGCCTCGGTTTCCTGCACCTTCTGGAGGGTGGGGTTGGTGTTGGCGCCGGCGAGAGTGCCGAGGATCATGTTGGCCCGGGAGAGCATCTGGCCGCTCCTCTCCAACGCCACCAGGGTGTTCTTGAAGGAGGGAGCTTCGGGGTTGTCGGCGATCTTCCGGATTTCGGCCATGTGGAGGCGCATGCCTTCCTCGATGGCGGGCTGGAAGTCGGCGTCGGCGATCTTGTCGAAAGGAGGCGCCTGGAAGGGCAGGGGGCTCGCCTCCCGCAAGGGACTGACCCGCTTCGGGGATGGTGTGGAGGCGGAGGCACTCATGGCCACGGCTGAGGCGGTGAGGAGGGCAAGGATTCGTTGCATTTCAGGGCGTTTCCTTTCTGGGTTCAGAAGGCGGGCTTTCTCTAGGAGGTTAGCACTACATGCCCGCGGGCTTTCCCGGGGTGAGGCCGGCTGAGGCCCGGCCCTGCTTCATTCTGGTTCCAACGGAGCCTTGTGGGAGGGCCGCTCAGAGCCCGTCCGCGATCAGCACCGCGGGCTGGAAGGGCAACCCATCCGCCTCGGACGGGGTCTTCAGGCCCCAGATGGCCAGACGGCTCGCATAGGGGGCCCAGAGGTCCGTCCTGGCCTTCACGGCTTTGAGCGGCGGATGGAACCACAGGGCCGCCGGCAGGTCGGCGAGCTCCTCGGGGCTCAGGTCCATGGCCTCGTCCACCTCCCACAGGAAGCCGCAGCGGGCGGTCTCGCAAGCGGCCCAGAGCTGGAGCACCTCGCTGGGCTCGAAGCTGCTGAAGAGCACACGGTCGAGGGCCTCGGCGGCCTCCACCGTGGCCAGGGCCTGCTGCCATCCGGGCTCGCCCTTCAGTTCGACGTTGATGAGCTTCGCGGGCAGCTCCAGGGCGTCGGCCAGGCGGGGCACGGGCTCGCCGTTCTTCAGGGCGGGCAGCTCGGCGGCCTTCAGCTTCCGCAGGATTCCCGACCCGTTCGCGGTGCGGGCCAGGTCGTCATCGTGGAGGATGGCGCAGACGCCGTCGCGGGTGGGCTGCACATCCAGCTCGAAGCCGTCCATGCCGGCGGCCAAGGCCGCGCGGAAGGCCTCCATGCTGTTTTCCAGGTGCTTCGTGGACAGGCCGCGGTGGCCGAGGATGAGGGACTGCCTGGGCATGAGAACCCCCTTCAAATGACTTTGCCAGGGTTGAAGATACCGCTGGGATCCAGGGCCCGCTTGAGCGCCCGCAGAACCTGGATCTGCCCGGGGTTGGACAGCGCGAGGAAAGCGTCCCGCTTGGCGAGGCCGATGCCATGCTCACCGCTGAGCGTGCCGCCAAGGGACAGCGACAGCCGGAAGAGGTCCATGAGCTGCCGTTCGAGCACCGCGGGATCGGCCTCGCCGGCGCCCAGCAGGTTCACGTGCAGGTTGCCATCGCCCAGGTGGCCGTAGGTCACGCTGGGAATGGCCAGGCGCTCCAGCCCCGCGAAAAACTCACGTAGGCGGCTGCGGGGAACCACGATGTCCTCGCTCACCTTTCCAGGGTGGCGCTCCTTGAGGAAGGCGCTGGTCATGCGGCGCACGGCCCAGACCCCCGCCCGCTGGCGAGCGTCCGAGGCGATCTCCAGGGTTTCTGCCATGGGTCCCAGCAGGTCCATCAAGCCTTCAAGGAAGGGCGCGGAGGTGCAGCCGCGATCATCGAATTCGAGGATGGCCAGGGCCTCGCCGGGCAGGCGCCGGGCCTCCTCGGGGCCATGCGCGCGCAGCTCCGCCAGCACGGAGGGATCGAAGAACTCGAAGGCGCTGGGCAGGTAGCCCGCGCTGCAGAGCCGGCCCGGCAGCTCCAGCAGATCCTCCCAGCGCCTCGCGGGCAGCAGCAGGGTGGCGTATTCCCGGGGCAGAGCCGTGAGCCGCAGGGTGGCGCCCACGATGAACCCGAAGATGCCCTCGCTGCCGATGAGCAGCTGAGCCAGGGCGGGGCCCGCATTGGCCTTCACGCTGGGAATGCCGAAGGTGTGGACCTCGCCATCTTCGAGCAGCGCATCCACGGATAACACCCAGTGGCGCGTCATGCCGTACTTGCAGGCGTTGGGTCCCCCGGCGTTGGTGGCCAGGGTGCCACCCAGGGCGCAGCTCTCCCAGGAGTTGGGATCAGGCGGGTAGAAGAGCCCTGCGGCGGCGGCCGTGGCTTTCACCTCGCGCAGCGGGGCGCTGACGGGGGCGCTGAGGCAGAGATCCTGGGGCGAGAGCCGGAGCTCGCCGCGCCAGGCGGAGAAGTCCACCACGACCGCGTGCTCCCCCATGGGCACGCAGCCGCCCGCCTTGCCCGTGCCGGCGCCCCGGGGCACGAGCCCGAAGCCCTCGGCCTTGGCGAGGCGCACCAGTTCCTTCAG
>CAVPLE010000032.1:0-7021 GCA_963705865.1 uncultured Holophagaceae bacterium
GAAATCACGGAACTAGTTGCTGGTGCATTGGGGAAATGGCTGGCACCCCAAAAGAAATGGTTCCTCGTTGAACGGCAACATTTGGCGATCCCTGTCACTCAGGTCGGTTCGGATGACCAAGTTGGTCGGCGTATAGCTGTCATTGCCCAACGCCAAGGGCGGGGCAAAGTCCCGTGAACCGCACGCTGGTCTGCCTCAGTCCCGTTTCGAGGGCTTCTATAGCCCCAAGGATGGTGGCCCCAGTGCGAGCGCGGGTGAGAGCGGTGTAGAGGATCTCGCGGGTCAGCAACGGGCTGTCCGCGGGGGGGAGGACCAAGACCACACGGTCGAATTCGGAACCTTGAGATTTGTGGACCGTCAGTGCCCAGGCCAGTTCGAGCTGAGGTTGGAGGGGGCGGTAGGGCAGGAGCTTGAACCCCGATGAGGTCCGGAAGGCCACGGCCTGATGGATGCCATCCTCCTGGCGGGCTTTGACGACGATGCCCTGGTCGCCGTTGAAGAGGCTGCGCCGGTAGTCGTTGAGGGTGACCATGACGGGCTCGCCGGCGTAGACGCTCAGGTCGCGGTCGAGGGCACCCGCGGCTTCCCGTCCCACCAGTTGGTGGAGCCGCTGGTTCAGTCCGGCTACGCTCCGCAGGCCGGGTGTCTCCCGCAGGGGGCACAGGATCTTGGCGTGCTCGTGGGCTCGGAAGAGTGCCTCCAAGGCCGCTTCATCCCCGGCGGCCCAGGCGCTTCCGTCGTGGTGGTAGATCCGATCGGTGGCCTCCCGGAAGCCAGGCTGGCCGAGGATTTCCCCTTCGAGGTAGTCGCGCAGGAACACCCTCAAGGAGGGATCGTCCCCTTCGGCGTGCTCGGCACCGTGACCTTGGATGTCGGCAATGGACGCTCGCGTGGCGAGGGCGCCCACCGCATCCAGGGCGGCGGCATCGCCAGCGCGGAGGGCCTGGGCCGCCAGCAGCACGGAGCGGCCGTCGGGGTTGGCGGCGTCCATCCGGTAGCTGTGGGTGAGCCGGAGGGTGGCGTCGGGCAGGGCCTCCACCAAGTCGCGGAAGACCGCGCCGGCCTCGACGGAGGGAAGCTGCTCTGCATCCCCGAGGAGGACCAGCCGGGCCGAGGGATCCAAGGCACTGAGCAGCCCATCCATCAACTCCAAACCCACCATGGAACTCTCGTCCACGATCACCAGGCGCTGGGGCAGGGGATTGTTTCCGTGGTGCCGGAAGGTTTGCTTGAAGGGCAGGAAGGCCAGGAGGCGATGCAGGGTCTGAGGCTCGGGCAGGTTCTCCAGCAGCCGCCGGTCTTCCTCGCTGGGCGACGCGATCCGGCCCAGGGTGCCGCGGATGCTTTCGCCCATGCGCTGCGCTGCCTTCCCCGTGGGCGCGGCTAAGGCGATCTCCACCGGGTCGAAGCCGAGGCGCAGCGCCACCCGGAGGATGGCCACCACGATGGAGGTCTTGCCGGTGCCAGGCCCGCCGGTGAGCAGCGTGAAGGGCGCCCGGATAGCCCGGCCCACGGCCTGGCGCTGTTCCCCGGAGAGCAGGACCGGTACCTCGAGCAGATCCCCGAGATCTGGGTGTTCCGTCTCCCCGGCGGGACTTGCGACCGTCCGCGCTCGGATGGCCGTCGCCAGCCGCGTCTCCGCCGCGTGCAGCCGAGCAGAGGCGAGCCAGGCCTGGGTCCGCACGAAGGGGCGGGTGGGTTCCCCGGGGGCCCCGAAGGCCACGGCGAGGGCCGGTCGATCCAGAAGATCAGACAGCGGCACCTCCGACCCGGTGAAGAGGGCCAGCCTGGCCTGGGCCTCCTCGCCTCCGGCCTCAGTAATCGGCAGGCGGGTGTGGCCATCCTGGGTGGAAAGCAGCACCAGCAGGGCCACCAGGGCCAGGGCTTCGCGGTCCTGCCGTTCCAGCCCGGTGGGGATGCCCGCGAAGGTCTCGGCCAGGGTCAGGAGCTCCGGGCCATGGCCCATCCGGACGAGGGTCTCCCGCCAGGCTTTCGGATCACCCAGGGGGCGGGCGGTGTGGGCCGGGCGCTCAGCCATGCATCCCCCGCTCCATGCGGCTCAAGGCCAGCTCCTCGATGCGCATGGCACCAAGTTCCCTCCGCCAGGCCTGGACCTCATCCCAACCGGGCCGGCGCGTCCAGATGCCCCCGGTCGGCAGGCCGCGGAGGAACAGGTACACCGCGCCCCCGAAGCGCTCCTTGAAGGCGGCTTCATCGTGGATCCCCGCATAGGCTAGGGCGGCGAGGGTGTAGATGCGCACCTGGAGGTCGTAGTGGGCGGCCATGGTGCGATCGAGCGCTTCTGGGCCGTAGTCGCCCCCCTCGAGGCTGTTGGTCTTCCAATCGAGGACGTAGATCCGCCCCTCCCACTCGAAGAGGAGGTCCAGCGAGCCCTCGAGGCCGTCGGGGTGGTCCGGGAAGGGCATCTGGAAGGCCACTTCGGGAAGGCGCTGCGCCACTTCGTCCAGCCGCATCCCAGGTCCTTCGGGCAGATGGATCTCCGTGGTCAGGGCCGTCCAGGCCAGGCGCAGGGCCTCTCCAGCCAGGGCGGGACTCAGGCCCTGGCCCCGCAGGCAGTCCGCGGCCAGCGGCAGGAAGGCCTCCCACCACGCGTCGGGAGCGAGGGTACGGGTCTTCCCAGTGGGGATGCGTTCGAGCAGCTCGTGCAGGGCCGTGCCCGTGGCAGTACCGCCGGGGAGGCCGCCGACCGGGCGCTGCAGCCGCGGCACCTGCACTTCGTCGGCCCGCGCCTCCTCATCCTGGCTGGCGGCGCGCTGGGCCTCCCCAAAGGCCCGGGACAGGGAGGTGAAGGAGTGGAGCTGGAGCGGGCGCCCCTGCCGAGCGAGGCCCGGGAAATCGGGGAGAGGCGGGGCGGGAGGGAGCTGGAGTTGCGCCGCCATGGCGGGCGCAGGTCCTTCGGGGAGAGCGTGGATCGGGGCCGGAAGGGGGGTCGTCCAGGCGCCCCAGGAGTTTGCCTCGACCTCCTTCAGAGCCCTGACGCGCCGATTGAGGCGGCCGTGGCGGCCCTTGGGATGGCCATCGGCATCGAAGGATCCCTGCGCGCTGGGCGGCTCAGGCCCCAGCGTGAACACGGGCATCACCAGGTGCACCTTGGGCCGGGTGATGGCCACATACAGCAACCGCTCGTCCTCCCGCGCGGCATCGGCCTCGGCCAGCCCCTTGATCTCATCCGGCATGGCGGTTCTCGACCCGAGGAAAGCACACCGTGCGTTTGCGGCGTCGTGGAAGCGGTGAACGGTCCCTTTCTTCGTGAATGGGTTTTCGCTGTAGCCGCCGAACAGGGCCATCACCGGCGCCTCCAGGCCCTTCGCCTTGTGGATGGTCAGGAGGCGCACGGCCCGGGCTTGTCCCTCCGCCCGCTGGATGCCGGGCTCGGCGTCGAGGGTGGGGAGGTCCTCCTCGCGGATCCAGCGCCCCAGCCGCAGGAGCAGGTCTTCAGGGTCGAGGTGGGATGCGGTGGCTTCCGTCAGCAGTTGCTCGACGAGGTGGTGCAGGTTGGTGAGGGAGCGGTCGCCCCGCTCCGTGATCAGGAGGCGCGGGACGATGCCGCTCTCCTCGAGGATGGCGTTGAACAGGCGGGGGTAGCGCCGCTGGTGCGCCAGTTCCCGCCAGCGCTCCAGCCGCGCCAGGACGGGATGCCCTGCGGGCAGGTCGAGGCAGGCTTCCGCCTCCCCGATCCCGAAGCCGAAGAACCGGGTGAGCAGCGCCCGGCCCCGGGCATCCGGATCGTCGGGGCGCAGGATTCCGCCGAGGAGATCCTTCCACTCGAAGGCCTCCTGCGTCTGGAACAGCCCGTCCGCCTTGAAGAACGCCGATGGTAGGCCGGCCTCCCGCAGGGCCTTGGCCATGAGCCGGGATTCGCTGCCCGTGTGGGTCAGCACCATCAGGTCCCCCGCATGGAGGGGGCGGGGCGGTTCCGAGGTGCCGGAATGGAAGGTGGCCCCGCAGTCGATGAGATCGCGGAACACGGCGGCGATGCCCGCGGCGATCTGCGTGCGGAGCCGGCCCACGGGACCCGCCGCCGGGACCTCCAGGAGCCTCAGCGGAGGCAGGTCGCCGTCCGGTCCCGCGAGACGGGGCTTCCGCCCGGCCGTGACCGGTTCCGGGTACTCGTTCGGAGCCGAGAAGAACCCGCCCTCCGGGGCCAAGACCGTGTTCACGGCCTCGATCAGCGCTTCGGAAGATCGGAAGTTCTGCTGGAGGGCGAGCCGCGCTCCGCCGGATTCCAGGAGGGTCTTCCGGGCCTCGAAGTAGGTGGGCAGGTCGCCGCCTCGGAAATCGTAGATGGCCTGTTTCGGATCGCCCACGAGGACGAGGCGATGGTCCGAGTCGTGGAACAGCCGGCGGAAGATCTCCCACTGGCGGCCGTCCGTGTCCTGGAATTCGTCGATGAGGGCCGCCTGGTAGCGCGCCTGGAGGCGGGCTACCAGGTCGGGGTTCTTCACGCCCTCGGCCACCTGGTCGATCATGTCGTTGAAGTCGAAGATCCCCTCGGAGGCTTTCCGGGTCTCCATCGCCACTTTGAGGGGCGGCAGCAGTCGATGGACGATCACGCTTTCCAGCGTGGGCAGGACCGCCTTCAGCGCGGTGAGGCCGTCCCGGATGCGGGTGGCGGGGCCGGCAGGAATCGATTCTTCCCACACCGCCTTGGCCCAGACCCCGACCGAAGCGCCCTTGAACAGATCCAGGCCGATGAGTTGATCCCAACCGCTCAAGGTCTCCTGAGCCTGGAGGGAGGACAGGACTTGGTCCAGGATGGCGAAGCGCCCCAGGGCAGTGTTGGTGGATTTTCCGTAGGCTGCCCGGAGTGCCTCGATGTCCTTGAGATCCGCCATTGGGAAGGCCCTGACTGCCGTCCGGGCTTGGGCCAGTTGGCCCTCGTTGGGCAGCAATGTGGCGCGTGTGTTCCAGGCGTCCCTGAGGAGCTTCTCCAGATCCTCCGGGGACCCGGTCTGCTCCAGGGCCTCCATCAGAAACACTTGATCGGCCTCGGTGGCGCAGAAGGCGGTGCGCAGGTGGTCCTTGAAGACCTCCGCGAAGAGCTCGCCTTCGGCCATCCGGGTCTGCCGGAACAGCCGGCCGGTCTCGAAGGCCGCGTCCTGGAGGACCTTCTGGCAGAAAGCGTGGATGGTGGAGATCATGGTGCGGTCGAAGGCCTGCAGGGCGGCGTCCAGCTTCGCGCGGGCCGTGTCGTCGAGCTCCCAGTGGGCGCGGCCGGGCTCGAAGCGGTCCTCCTGGAGGTCGCGCAGCTCCTGGAGCTTCTGGCGGATGCGCCGGCGCAGCTCCAGGGCCGCGGCCTCGGTGAAGGTGACGATGACGATCTGCTCGAGGGGCAAGTCGGCGGTCAGCACCAGGTCCACGACCAGGTGCTCCAGGGTGAAGGTCTTCCCGGTGCCGGCGCTGGCCTCCAGCACCCAGTGCTTCGGCTCCAGGGCCGGGAAGGCGGCCGGCTTGGGATAGCGGACCGGGCTCATTCGACCACCTCCGGTGTGCCGGTCTGAGCCTGACCGAGGAAGTCGCCCAGCCGCCGCTCGGCGGTGGCTGCTGGATCGGGATCGAGGTCGAAGCGCTCGGCCCGGCGTAGGGGGCCGGTCTTGAAGGTGGCGAAGCTTCGGTCGTTTTCCGCCTGCTCGAGAATCCATTGCTGGAGATCTGCCGCGTTCCACACTGGCTCTTCCAGCAGGGCCTCGATGGGGAGCAGGCCAGGCTCCCGGGCTTCCAGCAGCTCGGTGATCCAGGCCGTGAGCCGGGCCTTGGCCGCCTGCGGATCCAGAGGCGAGAAGGACACGAGGCCCCGGTAGGCTCCCGCCTTCTTGCCATCGGCGGATCGTCCGGCGATGCCGAGGGCGCTGTGGGTGATCTCCGATTCCGAGGCCGCGGCCAGCAGGTGCTGATCCAGGTAAGCTCGGATCAACTTGCCCTTGAAGGCGTCCGCCAGGCCACCCTTCGGCTTGACTCCGGCTTCCTTCAGGGGGATGAGGCTGGCATCTCCGACCTGGGGTTGCAGGGAGCCCACCAGCCGGACCTTCAACGTCTCCCCGTGGACCGGGACGGAGAGCTCCAGGGGCGGCCGGACCTCGTCGGCCTCCTCAGCCACGCTCATGGAGGGGCCGAAGCGGACGAGGCGGACCTTCTCGCCACGAAGAGCCTTCGCCTGCTGCCCGAGAAGCTCGAGATCCTCCTGGATCTCGGCCTGCCCGAAGATCCCCGGCGCAGCCTGGCCGGCCCGTTGTTGTGCGCGTCGAGCCTTGCGGTAGGCCTCCTCCGGATCCTGTCCCTGGCGGGCCACCATCAGAAGAGCCTCCTTGCGGAGCAGGGCCCGGTGCAGGGCGGAGGTACCGAGAGCCTCTTCCTCCAGCTCCGCCAGATCCTCCTCCTCGTCCCGAAGCTCCAGCCGGACTTTCGCTGTGCCCTGGACCGGGCATTCCAGCCAGGCCCGCAGATGGACCAGGCGCAGGGTCAGGGTCTTGGGGAGGCTCCGGTTGGAGGGCGTGGGACAGGGATCCACCAGGGTGTCGAGGTCCTTCCGGATGGGTTCCGGCAGAGGCAGCGAGGACCAAGGCCGGTCCTCCATGCCCGGGATGGAGACGGCCAGGACTTTCCCCGCAGCCTGGGCCTGGGCCTCGCGGTGGGCGGCAGGGGCCAGCGACCGGAGACCCGTGGATCCTGCTGCTGGGAAGTAGGTCTCATCGAACCGGTAACGGGGGTGCCGCTCCTGAAGGTCTGCCAGGGTGAGGGGTGCGAGGGATTGGACGAGGTCCTGGACGAGGCTAGAGGGAAGCCGCTCCTCCTTGCTGACGGGATCCTCGTTGGGATAGGTCAGGCGCAGGCTTTCGCGGGCCCCCAGTAGCATTTCCAGAAAGAGATACCGGTCCCGCTCGGCCGCCCCGACATCGCCTGGCTTGCGCTTGACGGTGCGCAGGTCGAGCGGTTGGCGCTCCTCGGGGGAGGGGAACTGGCCCTCCCCCAGACCCATGAGGATCACCGCTCGGAAGGGCAG
>CAVPLE010000033.1:0-4515 GCA_963705865.1 uncultured Holophagaceae bacterium
CTGGCCCCCTTCGAGGCTCTGGCCGCAGAAAAAGACATCATCCTCCGGACCCGTGTGGATTCATCCAGTCGGCTATGGGCCGAGCCCATGTTGGCGACCCGAGCCATCCGCAACCTCGTGTCCAATGCCTTGCGCCATGCTCCAGAGGGAAGCTCGATATTCATCAGCCTGGATCTGGAAGGCGCGGAGCAGGTGCTGCGGGTCTCGGACGAGGGCCCCGGGATCAGTTCTGAACTTCTGTCGCGGGTCGGCCAACGCTTCATCCGTCCCGACGGAGCCAGGGCAAAAGAGCAAGGCGGAAGTGGCCTGGGATTGGCCATCGTGCAGGGGATCATGGCCCTGCACGGCGGACAGTTCAGTCTTCAAAGCAGCCAAGGATTGGGCACCCAAGCCGTGTTGAGGTTTCCGCCAACCTGACCGATCTTTTCAGGTTCCACGCAGGGGACCGTCAGGTCTCTGCCCCACCTTTGTGCTGGGGCCTCCGATGGGCGGAGGCGACAATCCTGGGGGTGGGCGTGATTCAGATTTGGGGCCTGCGACTGAATCTGGGCAACCGCGAGGTACTGCGAGGCATCAACCTGAGCCTTCAGCCAGGCGTGGTGTATGGGCTTCTGGGCCCGAATGGGGCCGGGAAAAGCACCACGCTCTCGGTCATCACCGGCCTTCGGAGGGCCCTCTCGGGGTCAGTGCGGGTTCTCGGTATGGATCCCGCCCGGGATGGCCAGGGCCTGCGGGCCCGCATCGGGGTACTTCCCGAGCAGGCAGGGTTCTATGATTGGATGAGCGGCCGGGAGTACCTGGACTGGAGTGCCCGCTTGTATGGGAAGCCCCAGGGGCAATCCGAGGCCACAGGCCTGCTTCATCGTGTGGGCCTGGACCCCGCGGATCCTTCAGGGGTTGGGACTTATTCCCGCGGCATGCGCCAGCGGCTGGCCCTGGCCCGGGCCTTGGTCAACCACCCGGAATTGCTGGTCCTGGATGAGCCCACCAATGGCCTCGATCCGCGGGGCCGGAGAGAGATCCACGATGTGCTTCTGGGCCTGAGCCGGAACGAGGGCATTGGCATTCTCCTCTGTACCCATCTGCTCGATGATGTCGATCGTCTGTGCTCCTCCGTCGGAATTCTTGCCGAGGGACAGACACTGCTGGAGGGATCCATCCCTGATCTGCTGGCGCGCCGCCGGGCCAGCCTGTGCTACCGGATTCGAGTGGAGCCGGGCCCACATACGGCCCTGTTCCCCCCTGGAATCAATGTGGTCACCCGATCCGGAGACTGGTGGCACATCGAGCTTGCTGCGGATTTGGCGCCAGCCGCGGCATGGCCGCGGCTCATGGAAGCGGGGTTCCGGATCCTGGAGATTCACCGGGAGGGCGGCGGCCTGGAAGATCTCTATCTGGCTGCCACGGCTCCCCAGGAGGAGGCCGTATGAATCCCGTCCTGGTCATCGCCCAGAAGGAAATCAAGGAACTGACCGCGAGCGCGCGAGGTCTGGGCTGGCTGCTTGCCATGAGCCTGGTCCTCTCCTGCCTGGGCCTGGTCCTGATCGGCAGCGCTGAACTAAGCCTCCTGGATAACGCCCAGATCGTCTACATGATGATGGGAACGGTCACGGCACTCGGGGGCATCCTGGCCATCGTCCTGGGCAGCGATGCCCTGGCCGGGGAACGGGAACGGGGCAGCCTCACCCTGCTGCTGCTTGCCCCGATCACGCCCGCCGAGATCGTCTTGGGTAAGATGGGGGGTCAAATTGCGGGCTGGTGCGTGATGTATCTGGTCAGCCTCCCCTATGTCTGGGCCGTGGGCTCCAGTGGCCAGAACCTCGGTCCGGCAGTCCTCTACCTCGCGCTGTTTGGAACGCCTGTGGTGGTGGGGTTCGGCTTCCTGGCCATAGCCCTGTCCGCAAGACTTCCCAATGTGCGCTCCAGCCTGCTGATCTCACTGATCCTGCTGCTCCTGCTCGCCAGCCCCCTCCTTCTCGGGCCGAGCCTGCGCCAAAGCGCCGTGGGGCGCCTGTTTGATGCGGTGAATCCCTTCGCGGCGGCCCTCAACACCTTCGATAGCGTCGTGATCGATTCCCAACCTCTGGGCTTCCAGACCTGGCGGCTGGCGGTGGTGGCTGGATGGCTCGGGCTTTCCGCGGCCTTCGCCGTGCGTTCCGTCCGCAACCTGGACATCTGAGGGAGATCCCGAATGATCCGCATCGTCCGACCGTTCCTGTGGCTCCTCTTCCTCGTGGTCGGGATCACCGTTCAGGCGAACACCCCCCTGGCGATCTCCCTGGCAGCGCATCCAGGCAATCCGTCCTCCCCCCAGATGGGAGACAACCTGGCCTTCGACACCGTGATCAGGAATACGAGTGGGCAACCCACCCATGGTGTGGTGGCCTGGATCAGTCTGGTCCAGATGGATCCCGGACATGAACAGCCCATGGATCTTGAAGACTGGAGCGCCCACAAGGCGGTGAACCAGCCGCTCCTCGGAGCCGGGGAGCACCTGGCGGTGGAATGGCCCATGCGCCTGATCCAGTCGGGCTCCTACCGCGTGGTGGTGAGCGCGATGGACCGGGATGCCGGAACCGTGATGACCAGTCCCGTTCTGGATTTCGTGGTCAGACCCAAACCCATGGTCGAGTCCAAGCGGATTCTGCCCGTGTCCCTGGGCGTGCCGCTGATCCTGCTCAGCCTCGTCTTCGCCGCCTGGTACCGCCGCGGGAGGGTCCGGTCATGAACCTTGCCGTATCGGGGGAACCCGGTCCTCGACGGTCCGGTCTCGCGGGCAAGGGGCGAGGCGCCCTGGGGTTCACAGCGCTCGTGCTGCTGTCCGGTTGTTCCATCTACCGTCCGGTGGCTTTGCCTGCCCGCCCCAGCTTCCCTGCCGGGGCTCCGCACTTGTCCATGCCGCCGAGGGATTTGCCCCTGCCCGAATTGGCCGCCCATGTCTTCGATCCGAGCGACGGCCTGGACATGACGGAAGTGGCCATGCTCGCCGTGGCCAACAATCCAGAGCTGAAAGTGGCCAGAAGCGATGCCGCCGTCTCCCGGGCCCAGGCCTTCGCGGCCGGATTGCTGCCCGATCCCCAGCTCGTGGCGACCCGCGATGTGCCGACCAACGGGGATGGGACCTTCTCCCCCGCCTACAGCCTCGGCCTCAGCTATGACATCAATGCGCTGCTGACCCATTCCGCCGCCAAACAGGCGGCAGAAGCCGCCCGGCAGCAAACCGATCTCAACCTGCTCTGGCAGGAGTGGATGGTGGTAGCCAAGGCCCGCCTGCTCTTCGCCCAGAGCCTGGGGCAGCAGAAGCTGCTGGCGGTGCTGCAGGAGGAGCAGGCGCTGGTCGCCTCCCGGCATGCCAGGCTACAGGAAGCCCTGGCCACGGGCGATGTCACCCTGGACACGGTCTCGGCCGACCTCATCGAGCTGCAAAGTCTCGGCACCCAGATGAACGAATTGTCCCGTCGGATCAGTTCCACCCGGCAAGATCTCAATGCGCTGCTGGGACTCGCCCCCGGTACGCGCCTTCACCTCACCGGCGGGATCCAGCTTCCCGATCTGGACGAGACCGTCATCCGGCAGAGAATGACCGGGCTCGGTCAGCGCCGCCCGGATCTGCTGGCCCTTCAGGCGGGGTACGAGAGCCAGGAACAGCGTTTTCGTCAGGCCGTGCTGGCACAGTTCCCCGCCTTCAACCTCGGGCTGACACGGGCCCGCGATACCTCAGGCCTCTACACCCGCGGCCTGGGGATCACGCTCAGTCTTCCGATCTTCAACCGGAACCGGGGCAATATCGCCATCGAGCAGGCTACGCGGCAGCGCCTTCACGACGAATACCAGATGCGCCTCAACGCCGCTTATGAGGACACGGCGCGCATCCTGGAGGATCAGCTGCTGCTGGAGGCACAACGGAAGGACATCGCCTCTGGCGTCGAGGCGCTCTCCCGGACAGTCGCAGAGGCAGAAGCCACCTTCGCCTCGCAGGACATGGATGAACTGGCCTATACCCAGATCCGGACAGCCTGGTTGGCGAAAAGGGCCGAGGCCATCGCGATCGAACAGACCCTGCTGGAACAACGCGTGATGCTCCAGGCCCTCGTCGGGGGAGAGCTCCCCCTCCGGATCACATCCCGACCCAGGTCCACTCCCAAGGAGTCCAAGCCATGAAGAAGAATCGGCCATGGCTGAGATTGGCGATCATCCCGGTGCTTTCCATTGGGGTCCTGATGGCAGCGCCACCCGCCCAGGAGCCCAGTGTTGCCGTCCAGACCGAAATGCCGCAGCGGAAGGCCATGACCGAGACGATCACGGCCTATGGGACCGTGGTCCCCGATACCGGGGCCATGGAGACCATCAGCCTCCCCCGCCAGGTGCGGATCGACCACCTGCGGGTAGCGATAGGACAGATTGTGAAGCCCGGTGAGGCCTTGATTGATCTGGCCACCGATGCAACCACCTCCGCATCCTTCCATCAGGCCGGGACAGCAGTGCTTTTCGCGCGAGGCGAGCTCCAGCGCATGC
>CAVPLE010000034.1:0-3283 GCA_963705865.1 uncultured Holophagaceae bacterium
TGCCAGATCGCTGGCCCTCATGCGGCACCCCCGTCGCATCGTTGGAACTCAGTGGTAAAGGCCTGGACCACCTCATCGATGACCGTCTCCCAGTCCCCAGGGCGGGGCTGGCGGAAGAGCCGCATGGTGGGATACCAGGGGCTGTCGGACCGATCGAGCAGCCAGCAGGGATCGGGAATATGGGTCACTAGCAACCAGCAGGGGATGCCCATGGCACCCGCAAGATGGGCCAAGGCCGTGTCTACCGTGACAATCAAGTCCATGTGGCTGAGGGCGTGCGCCGTGTCGCTGAAGGTGGTCAGGTGCGGGGAGAGTGGCACCACACCAGGAAACGGAACCAAGGTTCCCAAGCCATGCTGGAAGGCGAACCAGTCCACCCCTTGAATCTGGCCCAGGCCGGCGAAGGCCTCGGATTTGATGGACCGTTCGCTATCGCGGTTGTGCTTTGGGTTCCCGGCCCAGGCACACCCGATGCGCAGGCGACCATCAAGGCGGGTTCGAGGTAGCCAATGGTCTAGGGCGGATCGATTCGGAACACGAGCGGGCACCTGCAAATAAGGCGCGGGCGGGATTGTCTCAAGGGTAGTCCGGAAGATGCTGGGCAAACTCAGGACCGAGGCTTGAAGGTCGAAGGGCGGAACAAAGGTGGTCACCACCTCAGAGACTCCATCCACGGTGGCCAGCAGGTCCGCCAGTTGTGGCTGTGCCCAGAGGACCACCCGCCCGCCGCGCGCCTTCACCTGGGGGAGATAGCGCACCATGCGGAGCGTGTCGCCATAGCCCTGCTCCCAGGTGAGAAGCAGCGTCTTCAAGTCGAAGCGCTCGCCTCTCCACAGCGGGCGCTGGCACCGGGCGGGGATCACGGGCCGATGGCCATCCATGAACAGAAGACGGCCTTCAAACAAGTCCCAGCCGCTGGGCATTTGGCCACGAAGCAGGGCCCAGTAAGACTCGCAGTAATTGGACCAATAAATGGATTGCGCGGGAGTCATGCCGCACCCCCGCCAGATGTCCCTAGAATCTTGGCCGTGGCGGTGCTGGAACGGGGAGATTGTGAATTTTGAAGTGCCGTAGAATCAGATACATCATGGCTTGCGCCATCTGGCGCTTGCCATCGCGCGTTACTTCCCTGCACACCGGCTTCCGCCTTGGTCCTCCGGCTATCCACCACCATCGCCACGCGCAACATGTCCGTGGCGGTCATCGGGCACCCCCGAAGGCTTCCACGGCGGCCGAGGTCAGCTCGATCTCATCCCGGCGCAACTCCATGCGGTAAACCAGCGCCTCAAGGGTCGGCTCCTGTCCCACGGCGATGATCCGGTCATATTCCTGGAGCACAATTTGAGCGAGAATGGCGTCAATGCTTGGTTTCACGATGCGATCCTCTCAGACACGATCCTCTCTATTGGGCAAAGGGGTGTCCACTTCCGAACATGAGAGGATCCTTGCTTATTTAGGGGCCTCTCCTCTGTGCCCTTTCCCGGCCTCCCGACCTCCAGCAGCACAAGCTCCAGCAGACAGTCAAAATCCAGGTTCTCGATGGCAAGGGTGCGTTTGGGGCCTGACATGATCCTGGGGATTCGGGCAGCGGTCAGGATGCCCCCGAGTTCCTTGTGTGTGAGGCCAGGGAGTGCCGCAAGCTGGATCAGCCTACGGATGGACCCCACAGACACGCGATCGCTTCCATGGGCCTTCTGGACGCAGGAAACAAGCCTCCCGAGAAGATCCTTCTTGGCGTGGGCGGCCTCAGCTCGTTCGTAAGCCTTCACCCCGGCCTCTGGCACCGATCCCACAGCGGCATCAAGGGCGCTCTGGAGTTCCGACCGGCTCCAGGGGCAGGGCTTCCCGGCGGTATCGGTGCATCGTGAGTTCCACGGGGCCAGCATGGCGAGGGCGGTTCGTGGTTCGATCCGATGGAAGGCGACAACATGACTACAAACCCGAGCTAGGGCCAAGTGACCGCGCCTCCCACTGACAGACACGGGGGCGATGGTCTCCAGATACTTCCGGGCAGCTACCAGTCGATCTCCCAATGGGCGCTGGTTCGTCAGGAATGGCCTCGAATCGGGCGTTTTCCAGAATCCATCAGCACGGAACCAGCGAGGATCTAGCACCGGTGGCGTGGTCCACCCGGACGTGGGGCGATACTCAATCCCATTCCGGCGGCTACCAGGGCAGACAATCAAGGTCCGAGGCCCAAGTTTGAAGTCCCCTAGACCATCCTGGTGAAGGTGATTTTTCAGCCCTGCCAGCGGGAAGTCATCGGGCAGCATCCCGTAAAGGTGCATCCCGCCGGAGGGCGTAGATACTGCTAATGGATGACTTCCACGCTCGAAGATCTCAGACACAACCCTCTCTATTTGTCCCGGCTCGTCAATGTCCAGCACCCATAAGCGGGGTCCAGGCAGGATGCCGACGTTCCAGCCCCGAGCCAGCCATCGGCGGGCAGCCTCAGCACCACGGCGGCCTTTGAGGGCATGGTCGAACCCTTGGACCGGGCGCTTCCCGTTGCGCTGGAGCTTCAGGAATGAACACCCGAGGGCAGCGAGGCCATCCAGCCATCCGTCATCGCTCATCGGCGGCCTCAAGAAGCTCCTGAGCCAGCCTGGAGGCGCTATCGGGGTCCGGGCCGGGTTCGAGCGTCTGCATCAGGGATCGTCTGCCCATGGCGAGGGCCATCCCACCCGGCAGAGACAGGGCGAGCATCGCGGCGGTTCCCATGGCTCACCCGGCCTTGGGGAGTTCGACGCCATACGCGAGGCGCACCAGGTCATCGTGACGGATGAAGCACCGGCGGGGTCCGATCTTGACGGGCGTCAGGATGCCCTTGGCGATCCACAGAGCGAAGGTGCTTTGGGGGACACCTCCCAGCACTTCGCGGGCTTCAGGGTAGGAATACAGCAGCTTATGGCCGATGGCCTGGGGGTTGGATTCGTGCGACACGCGCACCTCACAAGAGGAAGGAATGAAGAGAGAGCCAGCTTTCGCAGGCCTGCTCGTGGTTCTCTTCACTTCCGACGAATCGCTCGCCTAGGGCATCACGCGCCATGATCTCAACCAATCGCAAAAGCATCTCGCTAATAGGGGCCTTGCCCCCTGACTGGTCAGATTGAAAGTTTCTCCCGGTAGCTTCCCCCGGTAAGCACCTCCACGAAGGTGCTATGTAATCATTTTCGGCCACTTTTGGGTTCTGTCAATCCCCCTTGCGCCTTTTTTACGCCCAATTAAAAACCCCCAATGAATCACCAGCAATACTGAGAACGTACGAAGAGACTAACATAAA
>CAVPLE010000035.1:0-3313 GCA_963705865.1 uncultured Holophagaceae bacterium
GGCAACATCGGGGGCCAGGATCGCGTGAAAGCGGTCGTGGACAAGGCCGGAGCCAAGGGCATCCCCATCCGCATCGGCGTGAATGGCGGCAGCCTCGAAAAGGACCTGCTGGAGAAGTTCGGCACGGCCACGCCCGAGGCCATGGTGGAAAGCGCCCTGCGCCACATCGACGTGCTGGAGCGAGAGGGCTTCCGCGACATCAAGATCAGCCTGAAGGCCAGCGACGTCATCCGCACCGTGCAGGCCTACCGGCTGCTGGCGAAGCAGGTGGACTATCCCTTCCACCTGGGCATCACCGAAGCCGGCACGCCCTTCGGCGGCACCATCCGTTCCAGCGTGGGCATGGGCATCCTGCTGGCCGAGGGGCTGGGCGACACCATCCGCGTCTCGCTGACGGGCGAGGGCGAGGACGAGTGCCGCGTGGGCCACGAGCTGCTGCGGGCCCTGGCCCTGCGCTCCGGCGGCTTCCGCATGGTGAGTTGCCCCAGCTGCGGCCGGGTGCAGATCGACCTCAACCGCGTGGCCAACGAGATCGAGGAAGGCCTGAAGCTGATCGACCACGAGAACATCACCTACGCCGTGATGGGCTGTGTGGTGAACGGCCCCGGCGAAGCCAAGGACGCCGACCTCGGCGTGGCCGGCGGCGCGGGCGAGGGCCTCATCTACCGCAAGGGCGAGCTCATCCGGAAGGTGAAGGAGGAGGACCTCGTCCCGGCCTTCCTGGAGGAGGCGCGCAAGGTCAAGGCCGAGGCCGATGCGGCGAAGGCCTAGGGCCTTGGACTGGCTGGCGGTCCATCCCCTGGCGGCTTTTGGGCTCTACCTGGTGCTGGAGGCCTTCCTGCCCGTGCGCTTCCAGCCCTCTGCCTGGGTCTGCCGGGGCGCGATCCGCACCTACCAGGTCACGCTCTCCAGCCACCTGCCCACCCAGTGCAAGTTCACGCCTACCTGCAGCCACTATGGCCTGGCCTGCATCCAGAATTACGGCACCCTGCGGGGCGGCCTGCTCACCACCTGGCGGCTCATCCGCTGCTCCCCGCTGACGAATGGCGGCCTCGATCCCGTTCCCTGAAAAGCTCACCACCAAGACACCAAGAATGACTTCCTTTTATCGGTGTTCATCGGTGTTCTATCTTCTCCCGGTGGGCTCGGTGGCTCGTTGGAGAAAAAGAAAGTAGCCACCGATGAACACAGATGAACACAGATGAACACCGATAAAGACTTTGTCTTTCTTGGCGCCTTCTGGAGCCGCCTGTGTGTGGAATCGTCTCTCTCTGCTATGCATCCGACGTCGCCGCCATGGGCCATGAGGCCGGGGAGCTGCTGAAGCGGCTGGAATACCGGGGCTACGATTCCACGGGCGCCGCCTTCATCGGCGCGGCTGGCGCCATCACACTCCTCAAGAAGGTGGGCGCCCCCAGCCGCGTGGTGCCCGAGTTGGGCATCGATCGGCAGACCGGCCAGCGTTTCATCGGCCAGGTGCGCTGGGCCACCTATGGCGCGGTTTCGGACGTGAACAGCCAGCCCCATCACGTGTGCTGCAAAGTGGAGCTGGTGGGCGCCCACAACGGCAACATCTCGAACACGGACGCGCTGAAACCCACCCTCACCACCCAAGGCCATGCGGTGGTTTCAGACAATGACGGCGAGATGATCACGCACCTCACCGAAGACGCCTACGCCGCCAACCTGGCGAATCCCGGGCCGGCCCTGGCCGCCTGTCGCGCCGCCTATGCGGCCGCCGGACTGAAGGCCGCGATCCCGGACGGCGCCTTTCTCCTGCTGGACGCCGCCCGCACGGCCGATGCCCGCGGGGAAGGTTCGTACGCCGCGGCCTTCGCGGATCCCAAGGTGCCCGGGGTGGTGGCCGTGAAGTCCGGCTCCTCCCTCTACGCGGGCATCGGCAGCGACGCCCACGGCGACTTCGTGGTGGTCTCCAGCGACCTCACCTCCGTGCTCTCCAAGACCCGCATGCTCATTCCCCTGTCCGAAGGTGAAGGCCTCTGGTTCACCGAACGCGAGTACCTCGTGTTCACGCTGGGCGGCAACCTCGCGTTTTCCGTGCCGCGCCCCAAGCGTTCCAAGCTGAACGTGCGCGACACCGGCCTGCGGGCCCCCTTCCACTACTTCATGGAGCAGGAGATCGCCTCGGCGCCCGATAACCTCGACGAGGTGCTGCGCTACTACTTCCGCACGCCCGAGACCGAGAGCCTGTTCGCCGCCTTCGAGGACCGCCAGGACCTCTGCAAGGCCCTGGTGGCGAAGGTCCTGGCCCTGTATGAGGCGCCGGACGAAGCCGCTTTGGCCAAAGCTTTCGAGGCCCTGCTGGTCGATCCCGTCCACCGGGAGCTGGCGACCCGCGTGCGGCCTCACGCCGAGGTGCTGCAGGCCCACCGCGGGCAGCCGATCTCCGACGAGCGGCAGTTGCTGGCGGACCTCGGCCGCCTGGCCCCCCAGGCTCTGGACACCCTGGCGCTCTTCGACCTCCTCATCGTGTGGAAGAAACAGCGCCGGGTCACACGCCACCTCCAGGAACTGGTACAGGTCATCCGCGAGGCCCAGAAGGAGGGCGGCCGGATCTTCCTGGTGGCCTCGGGCACCTCGTACCACGCGGCTCTGGTGGCGGGGACCTTCTTCAACAACCTGGCGGGTGTGGCCGTCTTCCCCTGCAACCCCGGCATCTTCCGCTCCATGTATCTGAACACCCTCCAGCCGCATGACCTGCTCCTCGGCATCACCCAGTCCGGCGAGACGAAGGACCTGGTGGACATCTTCACGGATGTGCGGGCCCGGGTGCCCGGCCTGCGCCGCATCTCCCTGGTGAACAACGAGAACAGCCGCATCCCCCAGGAGCTGTCCGAGTTCTACCTGCCCATCCTCTGCGGCCCCGAGATCGCCGTGGCCGCCACCAAGAGCTTCCTCAACCAGGTAGCCATCCTCTACGTGCTGGCCGCCTCCTTCTCACTCACGGAGCGCAAGATCGCCGCGAATCTGGAGCAGGCCAAGGACCTCATCACGGAGACTCTGCGGAAAAGCGAAGCCGACGTGGAAGAGGCTGCGAAACGCCTCTACCTGGAGCCTTCGCTGCACATCCTCGGCACCGGGCTCATCGGCCTGGCGCGGGAAGGCGCCCTCAAGATCCGCGAGGTGGTGCTGAACCACGCCGAGGGCTACGACGCCGCCGAGTTCAAGCATGGCCCCAACACCATCCTCGGCAAGAACACCCTGTTCTCCATCCAGGACCTGGCGAGCCTGCTGGAGGTCTACGAGCAGCACCGGGAGACCTGAACCTGAAGCTCGAGAAGAGCTACAACAG
>CAVPLE010000036.1:0-4260 GCA_963705865.1 uncultured Holophagaceae bacterium
TGGATGAACTCGCCCGCGATCTGAAGACGAAGCTAGGGCGACCTACCTTGAACGTCTCCACCTGGGACTTCAATGGCCCCAATAATTTTGGACAGGAAACCGCAGCCTTAGCGGTCTACCCTGAAAACCGCACGGCCCATCAGCTGTCCTGGCAGCTATTCACAGAAATCAATTGGATGGGTCTCCGCTACGGGTTGATGCCTGGCTCAGAATTGAAAGCAGAGGCCGCCACTCTTGCAGACGCGGACACTTGGGATCAGGTTGTAGAGGGCTTCAAGCACCTGCTCCAAGCTTTCGACACCCGAAATCAGGAGACGCGCCGAGTCTGGCAATGGGCACCTGGAGAATCTGGGCGCTATTGGGAGGAGTTCGACAAGGCAGGCTTGATCGCCATTGGCTTTGAAAACCTGAACAACCTGAACAACTACCCCACGCGGTCCGACCTCGCAGAGGCACTCGGAATACCGAATAGGAACAAGTCGAACGACCTCTCGGCCCTGGAATTCTTCCGGGACGCAGCAGTTGGGGATCTGATTGTGGCGCGGCAGGGACGTAGGATCTCCCTTGGCATTGGCATCCTTGAAGGCCCCTACGAATACCGCCCAGAACGCCCTTACTACCCCCATGTTCGAAAGTGCCGATGGATCACAGAGAAGGTTATAGATTTCGGCAGTTCCATCTTCCGTGCGGACACATTCTTCACCACCCGGAAATGGCCCCAGGTCTTTAAAGAGTATTCCCGGCAGGATTCTGATTTTACCGCGGCCCTCCAAGGAGGCGCGGCCTCAGACACCATCCAAGCCGACTTGGCCAAATCCATGACCACGGTGGCGCGTGACGAAGAGCTGGTGGACTTGGTTCCCCAAAACGTGATTCTCTACGGACCTCCTGGCACAGGAAAAACCTACGCGACAGTGGACTGGGCCCTAACCTGCATCGAGAGCAAAGATCTGGAAACCATACAACAGGCTGACCGCGTGGAACGCCGGAAGCGATTCTTGCAGTACGCCGATGCCAAATTCATCCAGTTCGTGACCTTTCATCCTTCTTTAAGCTACGAGGATTTCGTGGAAGGCATCAAGCCGGTCACCCAGCCCAAGGGCGGTGGGATCCAATATGCCGTCCAGCCTGGCCTGTTCCGCCAGATCTGTTCTAGGGCCGAGAGTAATTGGCTCGCTGCCAAGGCGGGCAAGGCGAAGCTCGATCAATTTGTCCTGATCATCGACGAGATCAACCGTGGCAATGTGGCTCAGATATTAGGCGAACTTATCACCCTCCTAGAGGTCGACAAGAGGCTTGGTAGCACCGAGGCTCCGCCTATGATTCTCCCGTATTCCAGAGATGAATTCGGCGTCCCGCCCAATCTCCACATCATCGCCACAATGAACACCGCCGACCGGAGCGTCGAGGCCCTGGATGCAGCCCTTCGCAGGCGCTTCACTTTTCACGAGATGACGGCTGAGTTGCCCCTGCTGACACCTGAGGCTTGCGAGTCCCGTCTGGGCAAGGACTGGGACTTGGGCGACCTAGACCTGAGCGAGCTACTCAGTGTCATCAACTACCGCTTACTGAAACTCATTGATCGCGATCACACCCTGGGTCACGCTTTCTTCCTCAAAGTCGCCAACCTTGATGACCTCCGGGGCGTTTTCGCGAATAAGGTGATTCCGCAGCTTCAGGAGTTCTTCTACGGTAACGGGACTCGTATCGGCTTGGTCCTCGGCCCCCGTTTCGTACAGCGGGATCTCCAGGCGGACCAGACGACTTTCGCCCGTTTCGAGGCCGACGTGGAGGACGCCGAGGACCGGCCTATCTACACCATCACTCCTATGGATCAATGGGATCTGGAGGCCTTCAAGGCCATCTACCTTTGATAAGAAGCGGAGCCCTCACCTCTATGCCGTCGATCCCCACCCTTCAGGTGTTCGAGCACGAGAGCCTCCGGGTCGTCCCCTCGGGGACGGGGGGCCTCACCCAAGTCCAATTCGACGCCCTAGTGCACTGGCAGAGCCACCGAGCCATCCGTTACTTCGAACCGGGCCACCGGAAGATCACTTTCGGTCGCTGGGTGGGCGTGATCCGGGTTGGCAACCTCCTCATCGAAATTCTCCCCAAGGCCGATCGCACGGCCGCCAGCGTTGCCTCCAAGCAAAGGTGGCACCGCAACCTCATCGAGATGCTTCGAATCACCCGGGATCTTCCCATCGACCTATCCACCCTGAGCACCCAGGCACTGCGCAGGGCCAACCTGATGGACATCTATTTATTCTGGTTCCTGCAGGAGGTACGACGCCTGGCCCACGAGGGACTGGTCAAGCGCTACCGCCATGAAGATCACTTGGCCAGCACTGCCCTCCAGGGCCGTCTACTGCTGGGCGATCAACTGACTCGGAATGGCGTCCACCAAGAACGTTTCGCCTGCCGGAAGCCAATCTTCGACCGGAACAACTTGATCAATGGAATCCTCAAGGCAGCCCTCGCAGTCGTGGCCAGAGAGGCTACTCAGAGCGCCACGCGGGACGCTGCGCGGCAGAACATGCTAGATTTCGAGGGCATCGACGTCCCGGCGCTAACCCAGGAAAGTTTCCTCCGCATCTGCTGGGACCGACGCTCAGAGCGCTACCGCGAGACGGTGGAGATGGCCCGACTTATCATCCTGGGCTTCACCCCTGAAATCCAGACTGGTGGCTCCAAGGTCTTCGCCCTTCTCTTCGACATGAGCCAGCTCTGGGAGAAATATGTAGTGCGTCGTCTTAAGGAAGCCAGCCGGAAACAAGATCAGGACAATCTGAAAATCCTGGCCCAGAACAGCCGTGCCTTCTGGGAGGGGCGCACGATCAGGCCCGATATCCTTGTCCGAGGTCATAAGCGGGATGCGGTAGGCGTACCCCTCCCCTTCACCGTGGTCTTGGACACGAAGTGGAAGCAGCTTAGTACCACGAGTCCGAGCGGCGAGGATCTGCGCCAAATGTTCGTTTACAACCGCTTCTTCGAGTGCGAGGAGAGTGTTCTGGTCTATCCAAAGTGTCATGACCTGCCGGACAAGGTCGGCAGCTACCACCATAAAGGAAAGAATGAGCAGATGGGATGCCGATGCAAGGTCGCCTTCCTCGACGTCTGCAGCGAGGATGGCCATCTTGATACGGACCTTGGCAAGAAATTAATTCTGGCCCTCAATCTCAGTGGCTCGACATCAAGTGCATCTTGCTCAAAGAGGGTCCAATAATCCCATCCAGGTGTTTGAATGTAGGGTCCCTGCCATCACCCACAGGCATATCGTTGGTGCCAAAGCTCGAATTGATGTTGAAGGCGAGATTCTAGGTTTTGTTGACGTCCTCCCCAATCTTGATCAAGGATGCTGAGAGCCCTGGGTTAAGCGTTGTTTTACAGGGAAGCGCGGAGGAAGCAAGCCTCCTGCCGTTGGTAGATTCGTTAGTACAGAGAGCCGAGGCGGAAGGGGCCGCCTCGGCTCTCTGTGAAGTAGATCCGCTACTCCAGACCAGCCTCGCTGGCTTGGATCTGATTCACCGTTTCGTCAAGCGGCGCGGTCTCACGCAGAACCTCGAACCACAGCACGGCGGGGTCAACGACCTCGTCGAGGGAAACGCAGTTGTGCTGGGCGGGCGGCTGCATGGTCGGTTCGCCCTTCTTCTCGGCATTCTGGGAGGGCTCATCATCAGGGAAGGCTTCGCCTTCCAGGACCAAGTCCCAAAGGTCCTGGGGATTGGCCACATCGTCGAGCGCGATGCAGGTGGGGATATGTGGGGTGATCTTGTTCATATGTTTCTCCTGGTCACCAGCGCAGCGCCGGCAAAAACGGAACGGTGCTGCGCTGGAGACCAGGAGAAACAACAAGACGCCCCGCCCCACCCAATCCAGTCGAGGTGCGAATCGACGCTGGCGGATGTCATGCCATGGCGAGGGCAAGACAACCTTGGAAATCAGGAGGCCTCCAGAATCGCGACATGGTGCGACACCGATCGGCGATCCCGGCATGTTGAATCAAGATCGCTTCACGAGCCTGAGGTCCTACCAGAGATGCAGAGGGGCTTTGCTCGCTGTTGTGACTCATCGAGGTGCCAAATCATTTACTCCAATCATCTTGATGACTACAGAAACGGTAGCCGCAGACCGATAAAGTGGATTTCGCGACTAGGGTGAAATAGAAATGGACGATCTGGAGCGAAAGCCGAAACCAACTCCGACGGACGAGGACATCTTGGCGTTGGATGGCCCGATGCCATGGATAGCGATACATTG
>CAVPLE010000037.1:0-3513 GCA_963705865.1 uncultured Holophagaceae bacterium
CTTGTTCGGGCTCATTTCCCTAGGGGTGTGCGCCATGGCTCTACTAGCTTGCCTCATCCTCCTGATCCAGGAGTTCCGGTGGGCCAGGCCCCCCAAGACGACCATCGAGTGGGACACCCCTTCGTCTGATACTTCCCAGCGTCTTGATTTGAAAAGCTAACCCTGCTACAGTTCTAGAAGAACCCCGCACTACAGGCCCCTGTGTGCGGGGTTCTTCTTGCGCCTTGTTGCATTTGTTCATGGGTGTGGCTATATTCGTACCTGCTGCAACAGCAGTAGGGGCCGCGCCTCCACAGGCGCTCCAGCCTCTCCCATCCACGAGAACCCTTCATTGGGCAATCCTGTGGAGGCGACGGTCGCCAGACTGAGGGCAGATTCAAAGAAGTACCCCCTCTCAGGCAGGCATCCGAGCCGGGAGCTGAGATCTGGGCCTGGCCATCCAAGTTCGACAATGGCGTCGAAACCGAGGTGAGTCATCACCACGGAGTGAAGTTTTTTCACTCGCGTGGGGTAAGGGGCCTTTTCCAGCATCCCAGGCTCTGGATCGCCTCCTGAGAGGGGGATGAATTATCTCTTCTTCAGAGTCACGCGCGTGGGGGTACTCCCATGCCGATTCCGGGTTGATTCTTCGAAAGTCTTGGTCTTCCGAGGTTCGGGGACGTATCAGTGAGTGACATGACAGATCTTGATGCACTCACCATTCGTGCCCGGCAGCGCCGTCGTCAACTTGATGCTCTTCAAGGGGAGGCTAGGGCCACGTTGTTGCGTGGTAAGGAGCTTCAAGAGGAGATCGCTTCTTTGAGCGAGTCCATTGAGGATTTGGACCGTGTGACGGTGTTGTTGAACTCTTTGGGCGAGGATCGTCAATTGAAGGCCCAGCAGACCATTGAGGAGTTGGTGACTCGTGGGTTGCAGACCATTTTCGATGAGACTTTGAGTTTCCATATCGTGCAGGGTGTCAGGGGTAAGGCGGCTAGTGTCGAGTTCTTGGTCCGTACCACTTTGGCCGGTTCGGTCATTGAGACTCCTGTTATGGAGGCCAGAGGTGGTGGCCTGGCTGCGACCATCGGCTTCCTGCTCCGGCTTGTTGTGATGCTGCTGTCCAAAGGCACCAAGAGCGAGAACATTCTCGTGCTGGATGAGACTTTCGCCCACGTCAGTCAGGAGTACTTGGGTCCGTTGGGGGAGTTTCTGCGGGAGGTTGTGGATAAGACTGGGGTGCAGATTGTGATGGTGACCCATCAAAACGAGTTCGTGGAATACGCCGACAAGGTGTACCGGTTTTCGATGGCTGACGGGGAGACTCAGGTGAGGGAGGATGGTTAGTTTGCATGTAGTTCATTCTTCTGATCGAGTCAAGGTAATCTCAGGATCGGCTTTGGACGCCCTACGGAAGTTGCCGGACAACTCGATCCACTCTGTGGTGACTGATCCTCCATACGGTTTGTCCAACGTCAGTATGAGGCATGTTCGGGAGACCCTGGAGAAGTGGGTGACGACTGATCGGGAGTACACACCGACCGTGGGGGGTGGGTTTATGGGTAATGATTGGGACTCTTTCGTTCCCCCACCTGCTGTCTGGGACGAGGTTCTCCGGGTGCTGAAGCCAGGAGGACACCTGCTATGTTTCGCTGGGACACGCACACTTGGATTGATGGAGATGTCTATTGTGCTGGCTGGATTCGATATTCGAGATTCCATCGCTTGGATGTATGGAACCGGATTTCCTAAGGGTCAGGATATGGGGAAGCTGATCTCCAAAGCCACCCCAGATAACACTGATGACATCAAAAAGTGGATTGGGTGGAATTCCGTCCTAAAGCCAGCTTTCGAGCCGATCATTATGGCTCAGAAGCCTTTCAAGGGGTCAGTCTCAGCGAACGTTGTCTCACACAGTACTGGGGGCATCAACATTGACGCTACGAGAGTGGGTGGCAGGTATCCTGCGAATGTAATTCTGGATGAGGATCAGGCGGAAGTACTCGATGAGCAGTCTGGAATCACTAGGTCTACCGGAGGATCTGGTGATAAGTCTAGAGGGGCACTAGGGAAGACTATCTACGGTAAATACGAGGACAAGGGTCAGGCTCTGGCCAATGCTGGGGGGCTGGGGGATGTCGGGGGGGCATCTAGGTTCTTCTACGTTGCTAAGGCTTCTAAGTCGGAGCGTGTTGTAGTCAACGGAGTGACCCATCCGACTGTAAAGCCTCTGACACTGATGCGTCACCTCGTCAAGCTTGTTACGCCCCCGGGAGGTGTCGTGCTAGACCCATTCGCAGGGTCTGGAACCTCTGTCGAAGCAGCTCTCCTGGAAGGATTCAAGTCCATTGGTATCGAGCTGGAGTCCAGTTATCTTCCTCTGATCCTGGCCAGGATCGAAAGGATTTAGGTGCGTGAGGATGGCTGAAATCATGATCGACCCCGGCATGCCGAAGAAGGTGCTCCGCAAGGCCCACCAACTCGGCGTCCACAACGACTGCCTCGTTTCAGGAAACCTGTGCGAGTCGTGCCACGCCAACGTCATGTCGGCTTTCGACTTCTTCTACGGGGACGCCAAGAACGAGAGTGAACTAATTGCGGCCATCATCTCCGACTTCAAGGCCGACATGGAGGACGACTGATGCCTCCCGTCTGGATGCTGGAGGCGGCGACAATGTTCACTGAGCACGAGGTCGATTACCACTACGACAGTGGCCTAGCCACACCGGACACCGTGAAGGAGCCGAAATGAGGTACGTCGGTGGCAAGAGCAAGATCGCGGAGCAGATCGCTACCACCATTCTCGCCCATACCGATCTGCGCGAGAGCTATCTCGAACCGTTCGTCGGTGGAGGGAGTGTGCTGGCGAAGATGGCCCCGCACTTCGGCCAAGTTTTCGCGGGCGACGCGCACGAAGACTTGATCCTTATGTGGCAGGCGGCACAGTCGGGGTGGATTCCGCCCGACATCACCTACGAGCGTTACCAAGAATTGCGATACGCCGCGGAGCCGTCTGCCGAGCGAGGCTTCGCGGGATTCGGCGGGTCGTTTGGTGGGCGCTGGTTCGAGGGGTTTGCTCGCGGGGGGTTCAACGGGTCAACTCCGCGCAACCACCAGGCCGAATCGTCTCGGGCGGTCGTGAAGATCGTCAATACTATCGCGCCCTCGTCCGTGACATTCGATGTCAAGGATTACCGGGACTGGTCGATGAGTGGTCCGCACGTCATCTACTGCGACCCGCCATACGCGGGTTCTCTCCACGACTACAAGCCGGGAGCATTTGACACCCAGGAGTTCTGGGATCATGCTGCTCGGTGGGCGGATAGTGGTCACGAAGTTTTCGTCTCGGAGTACGCCGCCCCTGAAGGATGGGTCTCGATTTGGTCAGCCGAGAAGCGTCAATCACTGATCGTCGGCTCGTCTGAGCGGGGCATGAGGACCGAGCATCTGTGGGCGCTCGGAGGGTCAACGTCTAGCCGTGCTGGTGGTGAATCGTGACGGTCAGCATCCTCTTCGAGATCCGGGACACGGACC
>CAVPLE010000038.1:0-7729 GCA_963705865.1 uncultured Holophagaceae bacterium
CTTCAGCACCGTGGGCGCCGGGACAGCCGCCCGCAGGCCCTCGAGATCCCGGCGGACCGCAGTCCAGTCCCCACCCTTCGCGGCCCCGATGGCCAGCACCATGTCCACTTCCTGAGCCCCCTCCCGCACGGCCAGTTCCGCCTCATGCGCCTTCGCGCGCAGCGAGGAGGCGCCAAGGGGGAAGCCGACCACCGTGCAGGTCCGGACGGGGCTGCCCTTCAGAAGGGAGGCCGCCAGGGGCACCCACATGGGATTGATGCAGACCGAGGCAAACCCGTACTTAAGCGCTTCTGCGCAAAGAACTTCTACCTGCACTCCAGTGGCCTCGGGCTTCAACAGGGTGTGATCGATGAGGGGTGCCAGATCCCAGGGGCCGGCCGGAAGAGCCACCTGCCCCGCGGACCGATGATGCTGGCCCGAGCCGTCCCGGAGGAGACACGCGCCCGACAGGCAACCCAGGAGTTGGGGCCGCCCTCCTTCCGGAAAAGGCTGGAGGCGGGGGCGGATCTCGGCGGTGAGGTCAAGAAGGGAATCGATCATAGGTTCCATCATGGCCTCGGGATCCCACCGCGGAAAGCCGTACAAGAGAAAGCGGGCCGAAGCCCGCTTTCCCACGAACCGGTGAAGCCTGTTACTTCTTGGTCTCTTCCTTCTTCTTGGTCTCTTCCTTCTTCTCGGCGGCCTTCTTCGCGTGCTTCTTGGCCTTCTTCTCGGCCTTGGGAGCAGCTTCAGCCTTCTTCTCTTCGGCGGTCATGGCCTTCTTGGCCTCGGCCTTCTTCTCAGCCTTCTTCTCAGCCTTCTTGGCAGCCTTCTTCTCGGCCTTGGGGGCGGCTTCAGCCTTCTTCTCTTCGGCGGTCAGGGCCTTCTTCTCGGCGGCAGGAGCGGCCTCGGCCTTCTTGGCGGCCTTCTTCGCGTGCTTCTTGGCCTTCTTCTCGGCCTTGGGAGCAGCTTCAGCCTTCTTCTCTTCGGCGGTCATGGCCTTCTTGGCCTCGGCCTTCTTCTCGTCCTTCTTGGCTTCGGCCTTCTTGGCGGCCTTCTTCTCAGCCTTGGGAGCGGCCTCGGCCTTCTTCTCCTCGGCGGTCATGGCCTTCTTGGCCTCTTCCTTCTTGGGCTCGGCCTTCTTCTCAGCCTTTTTCTCGACCTTCTTGGTCTCGACCTTCTTCGCTTCAGGCTTCTTCGCCTCTTCCGCGAAAACGGGGCTGATCAGAGCGGCAGCGACGAGCAGCGCAGCAAGCTTGTTCATGGGGGTTCTCCCTGGGTTGATCCGGCACGGCCGGAAGTGGGTCCAAATAGGCACGTTCCAGGCCAATATCTAAATACAGTAAAAAGTCACCTTACACTTTAAGATGATCACCCTTTTGCGTTGCGTTCTGCAACTTGTCGCAGGTTGCGACGACCTCTGACCTGGCCGCGGGCTACTCGCCCTCGTGGAATCCGTACCGCTTCAGCTTCCGGTACAGGGTGGTCCGGTCGACCCCCAGGATTTCCGCGATGCGCTGCTTCTCCTTGTGTCGCGCCACCAGGATCTGGATGTAGCGGTGCTCCAGCTCGTCCAGGGAAGGCCAGTCTTCGATCAGGGAAGGAATCCCCTCGGAGGGCTCGGGCCTTAGCAGGGCGCGCTTGAGCACGTCGGCCTGGATCTTGGCCGGCAGGTCATCCACGGTGATCTCGCGGCCCCGGCTCAGCTGGGTCAGATTCTCCACGGCGTTGCTCAGCTCGCGCACATTGCCCGGCCAGGAATAGGCCTGAAGCACCCGCCGGGCTTCGGGATGGAGGTGGTAGGTCTGCTGATCCTTCTGCCCGAACTCGGCCAGGAAATGATCCAGCAGTGCGTCCACATCCTCCCCCCGCTCCCGGAGGGGCGGCACGGCGAGCTCGACCACGCTCAAACGGTAGTAGAGGTCCTCGCGGAAGCTTCCAGCCTTCACCATCTGCTGGAGGTCCCGGTTGGTGGCGGCGATGACCCGGGAATCCACCTTGATGGTCTTGTTGCCGCCCACGCGGCGGATTTCCTGCTCCTGGAGCACCCGGAGCAGCCGGACCTGGAAGCTGGGACTCGTTTCCCCGATCTCGTCCAGGAAGATGGTGCCGCCGGAGGCCTCTTCGAACAGGCCCGGCTTCTCGTTCACAGCGCCGGTGAAGGAGCCCTTCACATGGCCGAAAAGCTCGGATTCCAACAGCGTTTCCGTCAGCGCGCCGCAGTTCACGGCCACGAAAGCGCGGTCCCGGCGATCGCTGGACAGATGGATGCTCCGGGCCACCAGTTCCTTCCCCGTGCCGCTTTCCCCCGTGATGAGCACCGTGGCCCGGCTGTTCTGGAGGCTGGCGATGGTCTTGTAGACCGCCATCATCTTGGGGCTGGAACCGATCATGAGGCTGCGCCTGGCCTTGGGTGAGGCATCCCGCGTCACGCCCTGGCCAGCCGACTGCCGCCGGGCGAGGGCGCGGGTCACCAGAGCCTTGAGTTCCTCGTTGTTCCAGGGCTTGCTGAGGAAGTCGAAGGCACCCTCCCGCACGGCTTCGATGGCCGTTTCCAGCGTGCCGAAACCCGACAGCAGGATGGTGTCCACACCCAGGGGCTTGGCCTCCCGCAGCAGGTCCAGGCCATCCTTCTTGGCCTCCAGGTTGATGTCAGACAGCAGCAGATCGAAGTCCCCCTTCCGCAGCAGCTCAATGGCCCGGTCCGGATGCGTGGCCTTGGTCACTTCGAGGCCCATCGTCCCCAGCAGCTCCTCAAGGAACTCGCACGTCTCCTTGCTGTCATCCACCACAAGGACTCGCGCCATGGCCACCCCCACCCTTGAAGGTACCCCACCTGGCCCCAGACGCGTTCCCGGCGTATGCTCACGGGATCCATTCAACGGAGAATTCCCATGCACACCCTTCTGGCTCTTGCCCTCGGGATGGCCCTTGCCACGGTCAACCTGTTCGCGGGCGATCTCACCATCACCTCCCAGGTCACGGGCAAGGGCGCCCTGGCCAAGGATGGCACCCAGGTGCAGTACCTCAGCGCCACGCGGATGCGGGTCAACCACGCCGGCTCAAAGTCCGACAGTCTGGTGGACTACGGCCACGAGGTTCTCTACAGCATCGACCATGCGAAGAAGGTCATCACCAGGTTCACCTTCAAGGATATGCAGGAGACCATGCAGGCCCTGGAGGATCAGATGGCCGGCATGCCCGAGATGGTCACGAACATGATGTTCGGCGACGTGTCCGAGGTGAAGGTCGTGCCATTGGGCACCGACACCGTCCTGGGCCGCCCCTGCAAGAAGGTGCGCGTCACCCTCGGCAAGATGATCGAGGAGTTGAGCGTGGATCCCTCCCTCCAGTTCCCGGTCAAGGATTACGCCAAGTCCATGGCCATGTTGAACCGGGTTCCCGGCCCCATGGGCACTCTCTTCAAGCGGGTCTACCAGGAGACCGCCAAGCTCAAGGGCGTGCCCCTCCGCACTCATATCACGGGCCTCATGGGCATGGACGTGACCACCGAAGCCACCGCCATTGCCACCACCCCCATTGCTGAAAGCGCCTGGGCCCTGCCTTCGGGCTACACCATGAAGGACGGGGGCAAGGAGATGAAGGAAAGCGTGAAGGGGAAGCGGTAGACTGGGCGGGGCCCCTTCCGGGGCCCCTTCCTTCGGAATCCCCATGAGCGCCCAACCCTCCTTCGATGATGGCCTGGACCGGCTGGAGGCCCTGGTGCAGCAACTGGAGTCCGGCAGTCTGAGCCTGGAAGAAGCCCTGGCCCGCTTCGAGGAAGGCGTTCAGCTGAGCCAGGCCCTGCAGAAGCAGCTGGCCGAGGCCCAGCGCCGGGTCGAGGTCCTGAAGGCCGGCCTGGGGGGCGAGTACCGGGCTGATCCCCTGGACGACACGAAAGAGTCCCGATGAGTGGAGCCGCCTCGCAGGTCCAGGCCGACCTGGACCGCCTGCTCCCGCTGTTGGATGCCTCCCTCACAGCCCCTTTCCAGAAGGGTGAGGCCGCCCGTCTGGGCGAGGCCATGCGCTACAGCCTGGAGGCCGGTGGCAAGCGCGTGCGCCCCATCCTCTGCCTGCTGGCCGCCGAGGCCGTGGGCGGCACGGCGGCACAGGCCCTCCCCGGCGCCCTGGCCCTGGAATACGTCCACACCTATTCCCTCATCCATGACGACCTCCCAGCCATGGATGACGACGACCTGCGACGGGGGCGGCCCACCAGCCACAAGGTCTTTGGCGAGGGCCACGCCATCCTGGCCGGCGACGCCCTGCTCACGGAAGCTTTCGGCGTGCTGGCCTCGGCGGACCTGGAGCCCGTGCGGCGGGCCGAGGCCCTGGCGCTGCTGGCCGAAGGCGCCGGTTGGCGCGGCATGGCCGGCGGCCAGGCCCTGGATCTCGAGGGCGAGAGCCTCGAGACCTACGACCTGGATCACCTGCGCCTCATCCACCGCCTCAAGACCGGCGCCCTGCTGCGGGCCTCCCTGGAGATCGGCGCGGTGCTGGGCGGCGCGGCGCCCGCGGACCAGGCCGCCTTGCGCGCCTATGGCGAGGCCATCGGGCTCGCCTTCCAGATCCAGGACGACATCCTGGACGCCACTGCCACTGACGCGGACCTGGGCAAGCGCGCCGGGAAGGATGCGGGCAGGGGTAAGATCACCTACCCTTCGCTCCTGGGCCTGGACGGCGCCCGTAAGGCCCTGAGTGAAGCCACTGAGAACGCCCTATGTCACCTAGCAACCCTTCCCAATCGCACGTCCTTGTCAGCCTGGGCCCGGTATCTGGCCCAGCGGGCGAAGTAGGCACCCAGGTGGAGACCTCTTCCAGCCCGTATCCCCTGCTCGATTCCCTGGCGGCTCCCCAGCAGATCCGCCACTTCACTCCGGAACAGCTCGAACGCCTGGCCGCCGAGGTGCGGGCCTTCATCATCGCCTCCGTCTCCGAAACCGGGGGCCATTTCAGTTCCAACCTCGGCACGGTCGAGCTGACCGTGGCCCTGTTCCACCACTTCGACTTCCTCCAGGACCGCATCGTGTGGGACGTGGGTCACCAGGCCTACCCGCACAAGATCCTCACGGGCCGCAAGGACCGCTTCCCGACCCTGCGCCAGCACCACGGCCTGTCCGGGTTCCTCAAGCGGGATGAGAGCCCCTACGACCACTTCGGCGCGGGCCACGCCAGCACCAGCATCTCCGCGGCCCTGGGCATGGCCAAGGCGCGGGATATCCAGAAGCAGGATCACGCCTGCATCGCCGTCATCGGCGACGGGTCCATGACCGCCGGCATGGCCTTCGAGGGCCTCAATCAGGCAGGCTACCTGGAGACGAAGAAGTTCCTGGTGATCCTCAACGACAACGACATGAGCATCAACCCCAACGTGGGCTCGCTGCAGGGCTATCTGAACCAGCTCATGTCCGGCCAGTACTACCAGCGCTGGCGGGACCGCATCGAACACGCCATCAAGGCCATCCCCCTCGAGGGTCTCAGCAAGGGCGTGGCCAAGGCCGCCAAGTGGAGCGAGGAGAGTTTCAAGCGCCTCATGGTGCCCGGTCTGCTCTTCGAGGATCTGGGCTTCCGCTACATCGGGCCCGTGAATGGTCACGACGTGAACGCCACCTCCAAGGCGCTGGCCGAGGCCAAGGAGAAGATGAAGGAAGGACCCGTCCTCCTCCATGTGCAGACCAAGAAGGGCTACGGTTACGAGCCCGCCGTGCTGGATCCCCTGAAGTGGCATGGCGTCACCGCCTTCGACGCCGAATCCGGAGAGATCATCAAGGTCCAGGGGGACCCTTCGAAGCCCGCGCCTCCCAGCTACACCAGCGTCTTCGGCAAGGCCCTGGTGGAACTGGCGAAGCACGACGACAAGATCGTCGGCATCACGGCCGCCATGCTGGATGGCACGGGGTTGAACCTGTTCCAGAAGGCCTTCCCCGATCGCTGCTTTGATGTGGGCATCGCGGAACAGCACGCCGTCACCTTCGCTGCTGGCCTCGCGGCCCAGGGCATGCGGCCCGTCTGCGCCATCTACAGCACCTTCCTCCAGCGGGGTTTCGACCAGGTGGCCCACGATGTGTGCATCCAGGACTTGCCCGTGACCTTCGCCCTGGACCGGGCCGGCATCGTGGGCGCTGACGGCCCCACCCACCATGGCCTCTACGATCTGGCCTACCTGCGCTGCCTGCCCAATATCATCCTCATGGCCCCGAAGGACGAGAACGAGCTGCGGCGCATGCTCATGACGGCCCTCTACTGCGGGCACCCCGCCGCCCTGCGCTACCCCCGGGGCAATGGCGTGGGCGTGGCCCTGGAGGAGCCCATCACGCCCCTGCCCATAGGCAAGGGTGAACTGCTCCGCGAAGGCGGCGACCTGCTGCTCTGCGCCCTGGGCGCCATGGTGGAACCAGCCCTGCGGATTGCGGAAGCCCTGGCGGAAGACGGCATTTCCTGCGCGGTCATCAACGCCCGTTTCGTGAAACCCATGGACGAGGCGCTCCTCCATGCCTGGGTGGGCCGCTGCCGGGCCATCGTCACCCTTGAAGAGGGCTGCGCCCCCGCTGGCTTCGGCGGAGCCGTGGCCGAGTCCCTGGCGGACGCGGGGCTGGCCCGCCCGCTGCTCCGCTGCGCGGTTGCCGACCACTTGGTCCACCATGGCGATCCCAAGCGCCTGTTAGAAGAAGAAGGCCTCAGCCCTCAGATTCTTGAAAGCAGGATCCGGAATTTCTTCCGTGACATCTAAGTAATACCTTGCGAAAGACTCGCGGAATTCCTATGGTTGGACCCAACCCGCCGTGGCTGTTCGCTCTTTCCCCGAGGCTCTCGTGAGGTCATTCCCTATCTACGCGTCCATCCTGGGCGCCCTGCTTTGCCTAACCCCTGCGACTGGTTCCGCCCAGGGCTGGGATGCTGCCGCCAAGGCCGCCAGCTGGGCCAAGCAGGACAAGGATGATTCCTTCACGTTTTACGATGCCCAGGGCCGGGCCCTGCATACCTGGGTGCGGGACGGCGGCCTGCTGGGAACCCTCCCCCTGGGAAAGCTCGATGCCGAGCCTGACCGCTGGGCGATCGATCCCCGCAACGCCGCCTGGGTCGCGCACGGCACCACGCTGACCCACCTCGATCGGACGGGGCGGAGTCTGGGCAGCGAGCGGCTTCCCGCGCCAGTAGGCGACATCTGCTGGGATGCCGTGGGCATGATCCTTTCCTATCGCACGCCTGAGCCTTACCTCGAGAAGCGCGACTTCCGCAATGCGGACGTGCTCTGGTCCTTCGGCGCCAAACCCACGAAAAAGGATGGCCCCACCCCCCAGAATCGTCGCCCCCTCGCCCTGGATGACAGCGGCAACATCCTGATGGCCGATGGGAACGCGCTCAATCTCAGCATCCTGGATGCCAACACCGGACACAAGATCGGCGAAACCGCTCTGCTCCTTCACGGTGCTCCTCCACCAAGTCTGGAAGGCGACACCCTCAGCCGCGACCCTCTGGCCGTGTGGGTGGGCAAGGGCGTGATCTTCGCCGCGCTGAAGGCCTCCCAGATCCCCGCAGCCCAACGGGGCACCTTCCAGGGCCTCGTCCTGGCCCGCCTCGACCTGCCCCACAATGGTCTGGAATTCCTTCCCACCGGTTTGGACGACAGCCACATCCTCGTGGGAATCCTGGATTCCGATGCCGTGTTCGTGAACCCCAAGGGCGGCCTGATGCTGGTGAGGATCAAGTAATCCGGAGCTTCTCGGGCTGGGAGTTCACCGTGCCTGGT
>CAVPLE010000039.1:0-8934 GCA_963705865.1 uncultured Holophagaceae bacterium
GGGCGACCAGTCGACACGTTCCGAACGATCCCCCATGAGATACCGAATCGGCGACTCAATCGTTTGGAACCAAGCCCTTCAACATGAGCACTCCGATATCCGCGAGCGCCATCTCGTCCGTGATCTTGGCGTGGGCGTTTCGCTCTCCACGATAGGCCCCGCTGGCCGAAGGTTTTGGCGGGTGAGGTACTCAAGATTGGCCCGTGCATTGTTCGTCTTAAAGATAGTCGATGTGGTTGACTTCCATTCCAGTCGGTGGCAACCCCTCAAACGCCAGGAGTACCAGCCGATGAACCAACAAACGTCACCTTGTGATGGCATCCACGCGGTCGAGCCGGACGTCTCGCGTGGCCTCCTCCACGTGAGCTACGACGAGCAGGCGCTGGCGGGCGCGGATGTCGAGGACGACGTCGTCCGCCTGGCGCGTCGCATCGGCACCGCCGCGCACTGCGAGGACCACTGCCCGCTCGCCGTGCACGACCACGGCCCGCTCGACCTCGGCGCGCCGGAGCCGGAGCCGCGAGCGCCGCCTCCTCCACGTCACCGGCATGGACTGCGCCGACTGTGCCCTCAAGCTGCAGTCCGCGCTGCGCAAGGAGGACGGCGTCGCGCAGGCCGACGTCAACTTCGGCGCCGCGACTCTCTCGGTCGTCATCGACCCGTCGGGCCGAGGCGGCGCTGCCGACGGTCAGACCGCACCGTCCGGACCACCTCGGGCGACGACACCGACTGAGCGGCGTCGCCGAACCGGCCCGAGCGGCGACGGGACCGGCGCGGCCGATGTCGCCGTGACCCGGACGAAGGCCCGGGCGCGGGTCGCGGCTTCTGGCTGACCGACCGGCGCGCCCGTCTGGTCATGGTGTCCGGCGCGTTCATCGTCGCCGGCTTCGTCGCCGGCGCTCTCGCGCCGGCAGCAGCACCCTATCTCTTCGCCGCCGCCGTGGTCTCCGGCGGCAGTTTCGTGGCGCGCGCCGCCTTCTTCTCGCTGCGCGCGCGCCAGGTCGACATGAACGTCCTCATGAGCCTCGCGGTGATCGGCGCCATGGCGATCGGCGAGTGGGCCGAGGCCGGGCTCGTCGCCTTCCTCTTCGGCCTCGGCACCGTGCTGCAGGCGGCCACGCTCGACCGTACCAGGCGAGCGATCTCCGGCCTGATGGAGCTCGCCCCGCCCACGGCCACGGCGCTTCGCCCGTGCCTCTGGACGGGTGAGTTGCGCCAGCGCTTTCATGCGCCGGGTGATTTTCGCCCAAGCCCATGCGTTGGCCGATGAAGTCGGCCATCATGTGCAGAACCTGATTGGCGTTTTGCCGCGTTTCAACAAGATGCGCGCCAGCCTGAGCGAGAAGGCGGCCAACCGCATGTCGGTGCAGGTGGAATTGCAGGCTGACTGTCTGGCCGGTGTCTGGGCGCGTTGCACACGCAGCAAAAAGGTCTGGTGGAAGCGGGCGACATTGATGAGGCGCTGAACGCGGCGTCGCAAATCGGGGACGATGCCATTCAGCAAAGCACACAGGGTTATGTGGTGCCGGACAGCTTCAACCACGGCACATCGGCACAGCGCCAGCGCTGGTTCAAGCAAGGTCTGGCTGATGGAATGATCGCCACCTGCGATACTTTCAGCGCCGATCCGCTCTAGGCGGAGTCGCGCCCGTCCTTGCTGCCGCAATTCCTTCACTCTATGCATCCAAGTGGGATAGCATTGCGAATGGCTATGATGTTGAGAAATACCAACACTTCGATCCCAATTTAGATTACGGCAACATGTACAAATTTTCAGAAGAATTCAACAAACAGGATCTTAATGGAACCCTTACAGATGTTTTTGTACCAGAAATAGAGAATACGATTCCGTTACAGTATCGTGGAAAGATTCAGTATCGGTACATGAATCCGACCCCCAACAAGTACGATCCATTGGCCCAGATAGGATACATAGGATGGAAGTATTCTGTCAGGCATACCCATTGTGACCATCCAAAATTCTTTGATTTAGCAGAACATGGGTGGAAGAAAGCATAAAATGTGTGAGTTCATGAAATAATTCTTGACATTTGCGTGTAAATAGATATCAGATATATTTGAAACACTTGGGAACACTCCTCAAGGGGAAGCCCTAATAGCCATACGTCGCATGGCTGTTGGGGCTTTTTGCGTTTTAAGGGAAAACGGGAACTGAATGCCGCAAAACAGAGTAGTTGACTACGTTAGAGACGTTTACGACACGTTCAAGCAGCAACGGCAGCCATTGGAAGATCCTTGGTCTCTTGCCTATGACGCATTTCTCGGTAGGTACGACGAATCGAATCTGGACAAATGGAAGGCTTTGGAGGGTCACGATTGGAGGTCCAAGGTCTTCATTCGGTTCGCCAGGCGCAAAGTTCTATCTTCCGTAGCTCAGATCAACGATATCCAGTTTCAAGCCGGCCAGCTCCCATTCAATCTGTCTCCTATCAAAGATGGATCGATGCCTCTAATGCTCCCCCCCGAGATGCTCCAAGCTAGATCGCAGGGAATGAAGAACCGGATTGAATCGTTACTTCAAATCCAGAAGTACGAACGGGTATTGATGGCATCAAATCTCGAATGTGCCATTTACGGGATGAGCGTTCATAAAAGTCCCGTTCTCAGGCCTAAGCGACAGATCGATTATCAGTTTCAAATTCCAGGCATGGCAGCATTCATTCCTGGTCCGATACGTGGCATGTTTGCAGAAAGATTTGGGAGACACGTTCCCGTAGAATCAACCCAATTCATACCATACGTCGAGCACGTGAATCTGTGGGATTACTTTTGGGATCTTGAAGCCACAAACGATGAAACAAGTCTTGCCGATATCCATAGGGTCATGATGGATGCGGGAATGGTCAGGAGACTTGAAGATCTGCCAGGATACAAACGAGAGCGCATCGACGAGGTTCTTGAAGCCTACAGCGATAGCACAAACAATGGTTCTCAATCCGACGAAAGTCCGGCTCGGCAACGTCTTAAAATGCGCCGGCGCGGTATAGAAGTTGTCGAGTTCAGGGGGCGAATCCCCGTCAAATATCTTGACCAAGAATTTCACGAAGAGGCGATGGCATCCATTGGTGACCATGACGGGAGAGAAGTTGAGATAATAACCGTGGTTGCTATGATAGCTGGTCAAGGCCAAAACGGAGTGGAGATCTATCCCGCACAAGTCAACCCCATGCCGCTACAAACCAGGGGATTTCATAAAGCATATTGGGAATCACTTCCTCATGAAAAGCAAGGGATAGGCATTTGTGAGAACGTCCAAGACAGCCAGATCATGCAGAACGGGTTTTGGAGATGCTTTATCGATAACTCTGCCTTGAGCTCCAATCTTCTTCGGTTCTACAAATCGGGAGCGTTCAAGCCTGGCCAGGATATGAATCTACGTCCAGGGGCAGGGTACGAGCTTGAGGATTGGGTGAGGGACGTAAGGGATGCCGTTCAATGGGTTGCGCCTCCATACATCGGGGGGCAGATGATCGAAGCTCTGAATGTGGCTGAACGATTGGGAGATGAAGAATCAGGACACCCCAAGATGCTACAGGGAGAGACAGCAAAGCATGCCCCCAATACCGCGTTTGAAAGCTCACAACTTCTTGAAGCGGCAAACCGTCAGCAAGGTCAGATCATAAAAAATATCGATGAGGGGCACATAGAGCCGGACGTTGAATCAATTTACCATTATGAGATGATGACCAATCCAGACGAGAGGATCAAGGGTCCATTCGAGTGTCAGGCGACAGGATTCAGTGCGTACAACGACAAGGTACGAAAAAGCCAAACGATCATGAGGCTATTTGGTTTGTTTATGGAAAATGAGGAGACAGCCAAAAAGATGAAGATAGATCCTACCATGAGGCAGACATATCAGCTTAGCGACCTTGACCCAGACGAGTTTATTCTCACTGATGATGAGGTGATGCAAAAGGCTGCTCAAATGTCAGGAATGATTCAGCCCCCTCCCGGTAGAGAGGCATTGGATCAGGGAGAGCCAACGGCTGAGATGTCACCAAATGGGTTGCCTCCAACCATGATACCTCAAGGATATCAATAGACATGGAAGACAGGCAACAATTGGCAGAGGATCAACGATGTAGAGACGTAATGGTAGCTCAGTTACGTCAGGATGAGCGATGGAATTCCGTTGTGAAGGAACTTGAGTATCAAGAAAAGAATGCTTTTGAAGGGCTTCTTAATGGGGCCACAAAGGACACGGTAGTAGCAACCGTATTGATTCTGCGTAGTCTTAAGGGACTGCCAGAAAGGGCTTGGGACCGCATAAACAGAGAAGGAATAAAAGTATGAAGAAGAAACGACTTATAGGATTGGCGGTCATCGTTGCCGTCATTGGTGTTGCTGCTCTTGCCGTTGCACAGAGTGGTTGGTTCACCGAATCTCGTGCGATGTACTTTAAGAACATTGTCAGATTCGCTCACCCCGTAACGTTCGAAAGTACATCCACTCCGATCATGTCGGATCTTACGGCGTCGAAGCCAGTCTTTACCAGCGCGACCAAGGAATTGACAAGCTCTGGAACCATGCCAGTGAATCAAGGGGGCACCGGACTCACTTCGTATGCGGTGGGCGATATTTTGTATGCTAGTGCCGCCACTACGATAGGTAAGCTTGCCGACGTTGCGGCTGGAAGGTATCTAAGATCAGGGGGGATTGGTGCTGCTCCCGTATGGAGTACCGTTGTTGTACCTAACGCTGCAACAGAGGGTGATCTTGTCTATGCTTCGGCAACAAATGTGCTTGATGTTCTCCCCGATGTTGCACAAGGACAGGTTCTAATCTCTGGTGGCGTTGCTTCTGCTCCTTCGTGGTCTGCGGCTCCCACTACCGCAACTCATGGCCTTACAACTCCTCGTGGAACATCTGGGTCTGGAACAGGAGTAACCGTTGATGATGCTGGATCTCTCCGCACACAGGTCTACAAAGTAACAGTAGCCAAAGAAAATTTCACCTCCGCTGCGGTGAGTCACGATCTCGTGATATGGACAGCACCAGCAAAATCGATTATCCATTCTGTTCTTGCCAATGTTTCAGAAGCGTTTGTCTGCGGGGCCGTGTGTACCACAGCTACATTGAGCGCTACGCTTGGAGTTGCGGCGGCTGGCGTCGATTACTTGGAGTCGTTTGACATCGACGCTGCTACGGGGTGGTTCGGAGATGCCGACGCCGAGGTTGGGAGCAAGCTTGACATTGCCGCAAATACCAATGGAGGATATCCAATCCCAGCGGGTGGGGCTTTCACGATGAGAGGCACGTCCGGGACCGGAAACTGGGGGGATGGTGCGAGTGCCACGAATCTTACGTCAGGCTCTCTCACTTTCTACATTCTTTACAGCGTACTTCCGTAAGGGATCATGTGATGAATAAGTACATGAAACGGTTTCTTATAGCATTTGTGGTTTCATCCATGTTGGCTTCACCCGCGTTTGCACTTGAAGATGTATTTTCAAGAATGGGCAAGGTTTATGATCTTACCAGGACCGTACCTACAACGGACAACGATCAGGTGTTCACCGCTGCGTATGATGTTGTACGTGGTGCAACGTCGGATTGGACTAAGGTCAAGGCTGTGCTCATCCAATGCAAGACAAATAACGCCATATACGCATGGAAAGTAGCCACAAACGATGCCACTCCTACGACGGCGTTCACTCTTTATGTTGGGTCCAGCTTGTATCTTACTGACGCAGTGGCGATACAAACATTACACATAGGCTCTGAAGCCGCTGGATCTGCTGCGGCTCTTGTTACTCAGTTGTTTTATTGATGCGTAGTTTAACCCTTTAACCCTGAAGCCCCTCGATTGCGGGATTCGCTCATGATAGCCGTGAGCCCCTTGATAGAGAGGATTCGCTGAAAGGACGTAGAAAATGTTGGTGGAAAAGGAAGACAAAGAGTTTGGGGACGCCTTCGGTGATGAGCCGGAAGACAATGATGATAAGGAGAAAATAGATGGCGAAAAAACCAATGATGCCACAAATGCCGATGGGCAAGGGACAGGGACCGAAGGGTCCGATGCCGGGCAAGGGACCTCCTCCGAAGAAGGGGTGCAAAACGAAGTAGAGTCTGAGGACAAGAAGCCCGATGAGCCTCCTTCAGACAGGACCAAGGAATCTGAACCGGATTGGAAGGTAAAGGCTGAAGCGTCCGAAGCCAAGGCGGCCGATCTCGAGAAGCGTGTCAAGGATAACCAGGCGGCTTTCACAAAGAGTCAACAAGAGTTGGCCGATCTCAAGAAGAGGTTGGACGATCTCAATGCGAAGTTGGAAGATAAGGATAAATCCCAGGCGCAAGCTGTTGCTGATGTGGTGCCTGACAACGTAAAAGCTTTCTTTGACGACTACGAAGGATCGCAGGATGCCATAAACTTCTTGGCTCAGTCCTTGGCGGAAAAGAAAATCAAGGAATTCAGAGAGAGCCTTGGAGATCTTGACGAACTGAAGAAGGTCAAAGAAATTCAAGATGCGGTAAGGGCCGAGAAGTGGGAAAGGTCGGTTGTGAACGGGTTCATCAATGCAGACGGAAACTATATCCCAGGTGTGCGTGATTTCTACCGGATAGCAGCCCCTTCCAACAAGAAGTATTGGGACTGGTATGGGAAAAAGGGATATGGGCCATGTGACCCAGGTGACGCCATTGCCAGATTGAATGAATATCAGATGATTGAGGAAGAAGAAAGACTCACATCTGAAACAGCCGAACGGGACCGCGAAGCTGCCGAAAAAGCGGCTAAGGCTCAAGAGGTTTTGAAGGCAAGTTTACCATCATCGCAACGACAGCCCAGGGCTCCGGCAAAACCGGATGAGAATGACTTTGAAGGTGGATTTAACGATTAACGCATAACCCTAAATCCATGGCGTGAAGTGGGGCCACTCCGACCCGAAGGAAGCCCGCAGGTCTCTTTGATCGAAAGAGATTAGCGGGCTTTTCTCGTTTCAGAGCACAGATAAACCTCCTTCGACCATGGCACAAACAGAAGGAGTTTTATCATGGCTGATGTTCAGAAGTATGGAGACTTGAAACCCCGTGAGGCAGGATATGCTTGGAAGGAGCTTTTGTCTCGGGCCATCCCTGGCATGGTGACCGATATGGTCATGACGTCCAAGCCTCTCCCCAAGAAAAATACCGGGACCGTAATTTTTCGGCGCATCAACCGGCTTGAGCCAGCAACCGCTCCCCTTGCGGAAGGTGTAACCCCCGCTCCGTCCAAACCGACCTATACGGATGTAACGATTACCGTGCAGCAATTCGGTGATCTCATCCAGTATACGGACGTCATGGAAGAGCTTCATCCCGACAATGTGGTGAAAGAATACGAGGATATCCTTTCCGAGCAGATTGCGGAAACCAAGGAAGTTCTGAATATCTCGTATCTCAAATCAGGTACGACAGTGTACTACGCCAACGGTGCGGCGAGAACCGATGTAAACACCTTTACCACGGTGGGTCAACTCAAGAAGATCGTCCGGTATCTGCGTGGCCAGAAAGCGCAACCCATCACCAAGATTCTCAAGGCCACGACGAGTTATGCCACTCAGGCCATCCCGGCGTCCTATGTTGCATTCTGTGACACCGACTGTGTTGCCGATCTGGAAGCTCTTCCCGGATGGAAATCCGTTGAAACCTACGCGAACAGTGATGGACGCCTGAGCGACTTCGAGGTTGGAAGCGTGTCCAACATCCGATTCATAGCCACGTCCCTGTTTGATGCGTGGCCCGATGCCGGAGCGGCTGACGCTGCCGGTCTCATGATAGCAACTACGTTGGCTACCACGGCGGTTGACGTGTACCCCATCATCATCATGGGTGCCGAGGCTGCATGTACGGTTCCGCTTCGTGGTGCCAATTCAGGTTATCCCATCGTGGTCAGCACGGCCCCCTCGAAATCGGATGGTCTTGGTCAGCGTGGATCGGTCGGGTGGAAAATATGGCACGGTGGAGGAATTTTACAAGACGCTTATATGGCCCGGCTCGAAGTAAGTTGCACTGAAACTCCCACCAGCTAATGAGTAGTAACTGAACGGCGGGCGGTGGGGATCGTGAATACGACAGCCGCCCGATCCGCAATTGAAAGGAAGCAAACATGGGTAGCCCACAAATCATTTTTGGAACCTGCGACGGAACAGGTGCGGCAATCAACGTGTGTCTTGGGTTCATCCCTCGATATGTCAAGGTGCTGAACACCGAGGACGGCGGCTCTCTCTACGGGGAGCTTACTTGGTTCAAACAGCAAGCCCTGATTTCCGCCATGGATGAAGGCATGACCATCCTTGGCACTACTGACGCAGACCGGGCCGTTGTGGCCTCTGCTGGGATCAGTGCCTACAACGGCGGGGACAAGATCAAGTTCGATAAAAACACCAGCAATAGATGGGAGTTGACGACAGGCACGGCATTCCCAGGTGGTAACTCTGCCGAGGAAGTCTATGTGGATGGCGAATATGAACGGACCGCCGCCACCGATGCAGCCTATAAGTGTATCGGGGATACGCTCTGCCCGGAGAAGTACCACGGCCAGGAGTGCGTAACGCCGAAGGGTTTTACCATCGGAACCAATGGGGACATGAACGTTGACGGTGAGCAATTGGTGTGGATGGTGATTCGATGAGCCAAGATGCTGCAACGATCCCCGAAAAGGCAAGAGATATGGTTGCCAAGTTAAGTGATCGAGTTGATGCGATGGAGGAGCGAATAGTCGTTCTCGAAGAAGCTGTCAAGGCGAAGCATCAACCGAAGGCTCAACGGAAAGAAGGCAATTAACGTTTTGACTTAATAAACCTGTGGCCGGCGCGCTTGTTTGGGGCGCCGGGAAAGGACTATCCAATGTCGCCAAGATGGGAAAAGAAAGACGGACACGGGCAAGGTATCGTGGATGAAACACCCGCCGAGTTTGAGGGTGCGTTTGAC
>CAVPLE010000040.1:0-5322 GCA_963705865.1 uncultured Holophagaceae bacterium
CCAGATATCCCCTCCCTCCGGGGGATGAGGGAGCTCCACCTCATCCTCAACCCAGAGGGTCTGATGAAGGCCTGGATGGAGGCTGACCAGGCTGGCGGGTTCCGGCCTACCAGGAAGATCCCTCCTAAACGCGGGAGCCTGGCTGGCTACATCCCCTTCCCGGCTTATGTCGACGTCTGACGAGAGTTCCCTGGAGTGGATCTCCGCCGCTCCTCAGGCCCTTCGATGGCGTTGGTGTTCTTGAGCAGCCAGTCAGGCTGCACTGCCCGACCCTTGAGCTGGAAGGGACCCATCGGCCAGATTTCCTCATCTGGGTCCGGCTGAGGACCGCTCCCCCGATGAAGCCCGTCCTTGTGGAGGTCAAGTTTGAGGAGGATTCTGACGGAGAACTGGAGCTCTCTCCCCAAGCTGCTTGCTGGCCATCGGTTCGCGAGACGTCAGGCGTGGCGCTTCCTTCTCCTGACACCTCGGCATCTCCGCACCCCGCGACCGCTCCCTCCGATCTCTCAACTACGCGGTATGGCCCTACGACCTCCAGGACCCTTTAACGGTGCTTACCAAGTTCTTCGGCTGCTCGCTCTTGCCGGGGAAAATGAACCCTCTTGAGTTGATCTCGACCATTCACCGAAGAGCTTTCGTTCTCCTCTAGGGCAAAGCCTCACTACTTCATTCGGGGTTTCGACGACGGAGACTCTTCGGCAGAACTCCAACACCATTCGTCGGGAGCCGACCCAGACTCTACCAAGATCGTTTCTGGAGAACTGACATCCCATCGCCCGATTCCTCGAATTCGAGGATTATCCACTCGAGAAGCAGGAGATCGCGAAGCGGCGCCTAGAGGTTCTCCAATCCAATCGTCGAAAAGGGACCCTCCAATCAGCTCTACGATCTGCTTCTGATCTCCTCGGCGAAAGCCCTGGGCGGTTCGCAGGATGTTTGAGAGATACGTTCTCTGTGGTCAGCGTCTGACCGCTCTCATCCGAGAGCTTTTTTTACGGCGTCGTCAATCGCAGGTTACTCGGGTACAGATAGAACTCCTCCAACGGGAGATTAAGAGCTTCTATCTCACAGAAGAGCGGCCCAGCTACGAAGACCATCGAGCGGATCCAGTGGACATGTCGGAATGAAGGCGTAAAGGTCATCGGGCGATTTTTTCGCATCATTCGGGAATCCGGAAACTGGCCAGAGCTGCAGTTATCGAGAACCGCTTGGGAACGCAAAGCAGCAGGAGACGTTCGCAGCGGATTGGGGTAAGGCACCTATCGGTGACCACCCCCTCGGCCTAGAAACCAATGCACACCCAGATCGATATGTTCTGAACTCCTCCCGAGCGGGAAGGCCGTCGTCCATGGATTACGGTAGCAGCGATCGAGACTTACTCTCGCGAATGGTGTTGGGGTTTATCGTCCTTCGAAGGCCCAGCCAGCTGTCCGTTGGGTTTGCCTTTACCGCTCGATGTGCCAAAGGCCGACTGGCTTCGGATGCACGGCATCACTCACTGGCACTGGCCCTGCCATGGCCGCGGGTACGGACTTATTGCAGACACGCCCGCGATTTCAGGGGTTATTTCCTTCAGGAGGTGGCCCTGGACACGACCTTCATGTGTCCTTCCGGGGCGTGGGCAACCCAACCTGGGTGCCCACATCGAGCGCCTGATGGGTCGAATCGCCAACTGAAATGCACGCCCTCAGGGCTCGTCGTTTAGAAATCCCGTGGAGAAAGGCGCAATACGAATCGGCCGGCCGTGGATTACCTTGAGCAGATGGAAAACGTTTTTCTCCATCTCTTCGCTGGAGGTCTATCACCGCAACCCTCACGAAGGGCTGGGCGGGAGGAGCCCATCAGCGTCGGTGGTGCATTCGCGGGAATGGGAAGGGTAACGAGGTCCACGGATCCCAGGTCCAAGGCCGGCCAGTCGCTCCTGCTATCTCTCCTCCCTCACTTCAGGCGGACCCATCGAGCTAGAATGGCGTCAGCTGGCAGGGGAATTTTACGCGACCACGTTTGTCCTTCTGCCGTGGGGAAAAGAATCAAAAAGCGAGCCGACGGCCTCTGGCGTTTCCACTATGACCGAGAGACATACGTCAGGTGTGGTGGAAGGACCCAGCCTCCGATGTATGGTTCCCTATCCCTCTCCGAGATGCAGACGGGCTTGGTAGTCCTTAAATTCCCATAAAGCAACTCCCTGCCCATCTGCATCTCGGAGAGGGATAGGGAACCATACATCGGAGGCTGGGTCCTTCCACCACACCTGACGTATGTCTCTCGGGTCATAGTGGAAACGCCAGAGGCCGTCGGCTCGCTTTTGATTCTTTTCCCCACGGCAGGAGGACAAAACGTCGTCGTCGTAGAAATTCCCCTCCCAGCTGACACCATCCTGTTGGATGGTTCGCCTGAAGTGAGGGAGGAGAGATAGCAGGAGCGACTGGCCGGCCTGGACCTGGGGATAGTGGACCTCGTTACCCTTCCCATTCCCCGCGAAGTAGTCCCGCCAGACGCTGATGGGGCTCCTCCCGCCCAGCCCTTCGTGAGGGTTGTGGTGATAGACCTCCACGAAGAGATGGAGAAAGACTTTTTCCATCTGCTCAAGGGTGAGTACCGCACGGCCGGCAGATTCGTATTCGCCTTTCTCCACGGGATTTCTAAACGACGTGCCCTTGAGGGCGTGCATTTCGTTGGCGATTCGACCCATCAGGCGCTCAATGTGGGCACCCCAGTTTGGGTTGCCCACGCCCCGGAAGGACACATGAAGGTTGTGGTCCAGGGCCACCTCCTGAAGGAAATAACCCCTGAAATCGCGGGCGTTGTCTGCAATAAGTCCGTGCCCGCGGCCATGGCAGGGCCAGTCAGTGGTGATGCCGTGCATCCGAAGCCAGTCGGCCTTTGGGCACATCGAGCGGTAGAGGCAGAGACCAACGGACAGCTGGCTAGGGTCTTCGAAGGACAGATAGAACCCCAACACCATTCGCGAGTAAGTATCGATGGCTACCGTAATCCATGGACGGTAGGCCTTCCCGCTCGGGAGGAGTACAAACATATCGATCTGGGTGTGGTCGATTTCTACTAGGCCGAGGGGGTGGTCACCGATAGGTGCCTTACCCCGATGTCTACGGAACATTTCTCGTGCTGCTTTGCGTCCCAAGCGGTTCTCAATAACTTCAGCTCTGGCCAGTTTCCGGATTCCCCGAATGATCGAGGATCGCCCGATGACCTTTACGCCTTCATTCCGACATGTACGCTGGATCCGCTCGATGGTCTGTTCGTAGCTGGGCCGCTCTTCTGTGAGATAGAAGCTCTTAATCTCCCGTTGGAGGAGTTCTGTCTGTACCCGAGTAAGCCTGCGATTGACGACGCCGTAAGAAAAAGCTCTCGGGATGAGAGCGGTCAGACGCTGACCACAGAGAACGTATCTCTCAAACATCCTGCGAACTGCACCAGGGCTTTCGCCGAGGAGATCAGAAGCAGATCGTAGAGCTGATTTGGAGGGTCCCTTTTCAAGGATAGGTTGGAGAGCCTCTAGGCGCCGCTTCGCGATCTCCTGCTTCTCGAGTGGATAATCCTCGAATTCGAGGAATCGGGCGATGGGATGTCGGTCTCCAGAAACGATCTTGAGTGTCTGGGTCGGCACCCGACGAATGGTGTTGGAGTCAGGAAGAAGGAGTTCTCCCATTCCGTCGTCCGAAACCCCGATGAAGTAGTAGGCTTTGCCCCCGTGGAGAACAAAGCTCTTCGGTTGAATGGTCGAGATCAACTCAAGAGGGTTCATTTTCCCCCCGGCAAGAGCGAGCAGCCGAAAAGCTTGGTAAGCACCGTTAACGGGTCCTGGAGGTCGTAGGGCCGTACCCGCGTAGTTGAGAGAATCGGAGGGAGCGGTCGCGGGGTGCGGAGATGCCGAGGTGTCAGGAGAAGGAAGCGCCACCCCTGACGTCTCGCGAACCGATGGCCAGCAAGCAGCTTGGGACGAAGGGTTGCCCAGTTCTCCGTCAGATCCTCCTCAAACTTGACCTCCACGAGGACGGGCTTCATCGGGGGAGCGGTCCTCAGCCGGACCCAGATGAGGAAATCTGGCCGATAGGGTCCCTTGCCGTACCCAAGGGTCGGGCAGTGCAGCCTGACTGGCTGCTCAAGAACACCAATAAGCCCATCGAAGGGCCTGAGGAGCAGCAGGAGATCCCGCTCCAGGGAACTCTCGTGCCAGACATTGCGACATAGCCCCGGGAAGGGGATGTAGCCAGCCAGGCTCCCGCGTTTAGGAGGGATCTTCCTGGTAGGCCCCAGGAACCCGCCAGCCTGGTCAGCCTCCATCCAGGCCTTCATCAGACCCTCTGGGTTGAGGATGATCGGATATTGAGGTGGACCTTGCCTATCCCCCGGAGGGGGGGTATCTTGGGGGCTGGAATTCATGCAGTGGGTTCCTTTCGCAAGAAGAGAAGTCATCGAGGACGGGCCGGTACCCGTCCTCGATTATTTAGGGGGACCACAACCTCTCCACTGTGGAGGGCAGCGGTCTGGCCACAGAGTGGTCCAGCTGGTCTGGAGGATCTCCTCGACTCTGGCTCGAAGGGGGAGAGAACTCCCATTTTTCAGTGCGTACGAGGCCCCACTCGGCGACAGCCCTACCTCAGCTGCGAGTCGACGCAAGGTCCAGCCCTTGGCAGCGAGGGCAAGGGCGATGTCTTGTGGGGTCCACTGGGGCTGTACGGACATACGCGAAGATCTCGAGCAGGAAGCAGAGAAGTGGCAAGCCCCACAGTTTGAGAAGAATTTCCACAGTCTCCAAGCGCAGAATGAGGCGTGGTCCGCCACTGTAATCGGAAAGCAGAGAGGACTCCTTTCATGCCTCGCTCACTACGGATTCATGCTGATTTGGCTCCGAAAGGGACGAGCCAAGATCGCGCTAACATTTTCCGATTGATTTTTTGGAGCTGGGCACGGGAAAGTGGCATATGCCACAGAAGTGACCCAGAGAGCGGGTACGGCATTGGTTGCTTAAGCGATTTATCCGACCAAAATTACAGACGTGGCTCTGGTGCAATAGCCAAGGATCTCGGCCTTTCGCCACGTACGGTTGAAGGCCTCCTACGAGAGTTCAGAATCCGAATTGAAAAATCATCGGCAAGGTATACAAATCGGCTCAACAAGATCGTTCATGTCGATACTTGGACCTACAAGCCTCACCTAACCAAACATCCAGCACCGCGTCCGACAATGCTTGGAATGATGAGCAATGATGGCCAACTTCGACTGTTTGTGATTTCTAAGAGGAGCCTGAACGACATCTATCCATTGGTGGAGGCACATTTGGCAGAAGGCACAAAAGTT
>CAVPLE010000041.1:0-8482 GCA_963705865.1 uncultured Holophagaceae bacterium
TTGTTTGATGCGCTTGAGTTAGAATTTATTCCACGATATCTAAATAAGCCTGTCTCAGCAAAACCACCAACCGATAAGGGAATAGTTACTCCTGCTTAAATTCCCGGCGCCCTAACCCTCCGCTCAACTCGGGCCCCGTCTGCATTGCCTTCCGCTCTCTTTCACCTTCTCGCTTCCCCGGTTCCGCTCAGTGCCTCGGTGCTGGCATGGCCGGTTGGGTTCAATTCGTTAGCCAAAAGGATCTCTCGTGAGCGAAATCGAAGAAATTGCAAAAGCGGTCCAAAGTGTCGCCGACCTAGGTGAACAATCCGTTGTTGCCTCGCAACAACTGGGTGGGTTTTTTACTCGCGTTTTTAAAGAACCCATTTCAGAAATCTCGGGGATGGTCCACGACAAACTTCGGTTTGTTCGATGGAAGCGATTGCTGGAGATATCTGATGAAGTCAATAAAATATTAGAAGAAAGAGCTGTAGAGGACACTAGAGCTGTTCCGCCAAAGATCGCATTGCCAATTTTCGAAGAAGCTAGCCTGGAAGAAGAACCCGAACTTCAGCGCTTGTGGAACACATTACTTGCCAATTCAATGGACCCAAATTTTGATGGCGAACTAAGATACGGTTTCATTGATATGATCAAAAATATTACAGCTACAGAAGCAACTCTTCTGAACAAGTTTTACGAAATACTTAAACGAGAGAATCGAATTACCAATTTGCCCGAAATTACAAACTACCATTTAAAAAAGAACCAGTTGATGCAATTGCTCGGTGTGGATGAAACTAAATATTTATTGTCGATATACAATTTAATGCGAATGCAATGCATCGCCCCGGCGATCCTGAAGGGAGGGGTGACTATTGGTGATGAGGTTTCCACTATTTATAAAGGCGCTGATGCGGTGGTACTGACCCCACTAGGCGCAAAATTCATCGAAGCATGCATTGATTCAAATCGTGCCTCTCCCGCAAAACAGAGCACTCCAGCCACCCCAAGCAATGTGCCATTCAATCCACAAGTAACTGGTGGGCCTCTTTCGTCGTTTACATTTCAGCAATAGGGTGTTTTTCGGGCTCGTTGAATAGCAAGTCCTATCCAAAGACACCTGTAGCAAATGTTCGCAATTTTGCCTAACCTTCCGCTCAGCTCGAACCCCGCCTGCATTCTCTTCCGCCCTCTCTCTCATCGTCTCGCTTCCTTGGTTCTGTTCATCACCTCAGCACAGGCGAGGCCGGTTAGACTTCCTTCGTTAACGTCTAGAATCTGTTCACATACCAAAAACCGCCCTTTCGGGCGGTTTTTGGTATCTCCGCGCCCTAACCGGGCGCGATCCCAACCTACATATTCAACGCCCGCCCATACACCGCCCGCGCCGCCTCGGGGAACACTTCGTTGAGGCTGGGATGGGGATACATGGTGTTGATGAGCTCATCCACGGTGAACTCGCCGCCCATGAGGGCCACGCTGGAGGCCACCAGCTCCGTGGCCTTGGGGCCCAGGATGTGGATGCCGAGGATCTCGCCGTACTGCTTGTCGGCCACGATCTTGATGAAGCCGTGGGGCTCGCCCACGATGTTGGCCTTGGCCATGGGCGCGAAGGGGAAGGTGCCCACCTGCACATCGTAGCCCTTGGCCTTGGCGGCCTTCTCGTTGAGGCCGATGGTGCCGACCTCGGGATCGCAGTAGGTGCAGGCCGGGAAGCGGTCGTAGCGCACGGGGTGGGGATGCACGTCCTTGCCCAGGCTTTGCGCGGCGTGCTCGGCGGCCACGATGCCCTCGTCGCTGGCCACGTGGGCCAGCCAGGGCGTGCGCACGATGTCGCCGATGGCGTAAAGGCCGGGCTCGCCGGTCTGCATGAACTTGTCGATGACGACGCAGCCGCGGTCCACCTGGGCCTTGGTGGCCTCCAGGCCGACGCCCTCAACCATGGGCGCGCGGCCCACGGCCACCAGCAGGTGGCTGCCCACCACCTCGCCGGGGGTCTCGCCTTCGAGGAAGCACACCACGCCATCCTCCCGCTTCTCGATGCGGGTGATCTTGGTCTTGGTGCGCACGTCCATCTTGTAGGTCTTCTTGAAGATCTTGGCCAGCTCGACGCCGATCTCCTCATCTTCGAGGGGCAGGATCGTGTCCATGAACTCCACCAGCGTGACCTTGGAACCCAGGCGGCTGAACACGGAGGCGAACTCCACACCGATGGCGCCGGCACCCAGGATGACGAGGTGGCTCGGCAGCTCGGTGAGGTCCAGGATGTGGTCGCTGTTGAGCACCCGAACGCCATCCGTTTCCAGGCCGGGGATGGGCTTGGGGGCCGATCCCGTGGCCAGGATGATGCGCTTGGCCTCATGGACCTCGCCGGCCACGTCCACGCGCCCGCCGCCCAGCAGCTTGCCGAAGCCCTTCAGCACCGTCACCTTGTTCTTCTTCATGAGGAACTCGATGCCCTTGGCGTTCTTCAGGACGATGCGGCCCTTGCGCTTCACGATGGTGGCGAGGTTGGCCTTCAGGGCTTTGGTGTCCACGCCGTCGATGCCGTAGTCGTCGGCCACCTGCATCTGCTCGAAGCGGTGGGCGCTCTCCAGCCAGGTCTTGGCGGGGATGCAGCCGCGGTGGAGGCAGGTGCCCCCCAGCCCCGCATCCTTCTCCACCAGGGCCGTGGCCAGACCCAGCTGGGCGGCACGGATGGCGGCGATGTAGCCGCCGGGGCCGGAGCCGATGACAAGGAGATCGAAGGAAGCCATGCTGCGCTCCAAAAAACGGGGTTCCGTTGCGGAACCCCATGATCCCACATTGCCCGAAACGGGCCGGCCCTAGGCGTACACCAGGGCAGACCGCACTTCCAGACGGGCCGCCTTCCACTCCGCCCAGGCCATCCGAAGCTCGGCACGATGCAAGGCCAGGGCAGCCTTCCGCTCGGCCTTCGCCTCCCGCCAGGCTTCAGCCTTGGCCAGGCCCTTGGCCTGCCACTCGGCCTTCTTCAGTTGCCAGGCTTCGTGCCGGTCATGCAGGGCAGCCAGAGCGGTGTCCAGCTTCAGGCGGGCCGCGGCCAGGCGATCCCGCATGGGGTGGGCGCTGCCGGGGCTGGCCAGGGCCAGGCGCTCCGCCAGCCGCTTCTCCTCCATGTGGAGGCGCGCCCGGGTCATGGCCGCATCGGACACGCGCCGGAACTGACTTGCCAGGCCCAGCCAGCCCAGGACATTCAGCAGCCACTTGGTGGTGTCCCACTGGTACCAGAGGGCGCCATTGCGGTAGTCCCACTGCCAGAGGTGGTGGAAGTTGTGGTAGCCCTCGCCGTAGGTGAGGGGCGCCAGCAGCCAGTTGTCGCGGGCCGTGTTGGCATCCGTGTAGGGGCGGCTGCCGAACATGTGGGCGGCGCTGTTGATGAAGAAGGTGGTGTGGTGCGTCATCACGATGCGCAGCGCCACGCCGAAGACCAGGTGGCCCAGGACATTGCCGGTGGCGAGGCCGATCCACAGGGGGATGGTGGCCACCACGGCCCCGATGAGGAAGTGGTGCCGATGCTGCCAGCGCACCAGGGGATCCTTCTCCAGGTCCGCCACGCCGGCCAGGGGCAGGCTCCTTGGCCTCCATCACCCAGGTCCAATGGGCGTACCAGAAGCCCTTGCCGATCTGGTAGGGATCCTTCTCGGTGTCCACGTGCTGGTGATGCACCCGGTGGTCGCTGGCCCACTTCAGGGCCGAGTTCTCGAAGGCGGCGGCGCCGAAACAGAGGAAGAGGAAGCGCACGGGCCAGGAGGCCTTGTAGGCCCGGTGGCTGAAGAGCCGGTGGTAGCCGCCGCTGATGGCCGTGCCCACGGCGAAGATCATGGCGAGGAAGACCAGCGCCTCGCTCCACCCCAGGCCGGAGGTGGCCAGACGCCAGGGCACCAGCACCAACGCGAGGGCCAGGGTCCCCGTCAGGAAGAGCGTATTGAGAAGATTCCAGCGCTTGCCATGGACCATGCCATTGACTCCAAAACAGAGTTTTATTCTACCGGACGTCAGCCATCGGCGTCCCATGCCAAACTTGCCCTTTCCCCGGCGTGAGGTTTCCGTGACCGTCAAGCGACCCTGGTACCGCTCCAGTACCTTCTGGATCTTCGTGGGCCTGTGCATGGGCGTGGTGCTGGGCGGCTTCCTGCCCCAGGACCAGTACCCCTGGGCCTACGACACGTTCCGGTTCCTCTCCAAGGCCTTCATCAGCCTCATCAAGGGCCTCATCGTGCCCCTGCTGCTGTCCACCATCATCGTGGGCATCGCCCAGACGGGCGACATCCGGGCCGTGGGCCGCATGGGCGCCAAGGCGCTGATCTACTTCGAAATCATCACTACGCTGGCCCTGTTCATCGGCCTGGGCGTCGCCAACTGGCTGAAGCCCGGGGCGAACCTGCCCATGGACCTGGGTGCCCACGCGGGGGTGGCTGCTGCCAAGGCCAAAACCGGGTGGGAGATCGCCCTCCACATGTTTCCATCCAACCTCATCCAACACGCGGCCGAGGGGGACCTCCTTCCGGTCGTGATCTTCGCGTCCCTCTTTGGCATCGCCCTCACCAGGATCGGGGACCGCGGCAAGCCCGTGCTCGCCTTCTTCGATGGCGTGGCCCAGACCATGTTCAAGTACACCGACTTCGTCATGACCCTCACGCCCCTGGGCGTCTTCGGCGCCATGGCCTACAACGTGAGCCACATGGCCGCGGGCCACACGGTGAACGGCTCGATCATCAAGGGCTGGCCGGCGGTGTTCCACCTGCTCAAACGGTACAGCCTCCTGGTGGGCAGTCTCTACCTGGCCCTCACCCTGCTGTTCATCCTGGTCTTCGTGCCCGTGGCCTGGCTGGCGGGCATCCGCGTCCTGGGCTTCGTGAAGGCCATCAAGGATCCGGCGCTCACGGCCTTCAGCACCGCCAGCAGTGAAGCCGCGTTGCCCAAGCTGCTCGAGGAAGTGGTCCGCTTCGGCGTGCCCCGGCAGGTGGCCAGCTTCGTCATTCCCACGGGCTACAGCTTCAACCTGGACGGCTCCACGCTCTACCTGGTGCTGGCCAGCCTCACCATCGCCCAGGCCGCCGGCATCCACATGAGCCTGGGCCAGCAGCTGCTCATGGTCTTCACGTTCATGCTCACCAGCAAGGGCGTGGCGGGTGTGCCCCGGGCGACCCTCGTCATCATCGCGGGCACCTGCGGCAGCTTCGGCCTGCCCGGCGAGGCAGGCGTCGCCATGCTGCTGGCGGTGGACGAGATCATGGACATGGCCCGCACCACCGTGAATGTCATCGGCAACGGACTCGCCAGCGTGGTGGTCGCCAGGTGGGAAGGGGTCTTCGGCACGGATCCCGAACCGCTGCCCGATCAGGAGATCTGAGCGATCGCTACCTGAGGTAGAGCGCGGGTTCAGGGCCCGAATCCTTGTCTCGAAAGCCTTCCACCGTTATCGTGATGGATTCCCAATGCGGCGCAGCATCAGGATCCGACGGGGGCTCCATGAAGATCATCGTGACCGATGAGGTGACTGGCGAGGGTTTAGCCCTGCTCCAGCGCGACCCGCGCATCACCCTCGACATTCGCCTCGGGCTGTCCAAGGAGGCCCTGTACGCCTGCATCGGCGAGTACGACGCCATCATCACCCGCAGCGGCACCACCGTGGACAAGGCCCTGCTCGACGCCGCCACGCGTTTGAAGATCGTGGCCCGGGCTGGCGTCGGCATCGACAACGTGGATGTGGACTACGCCAGCTCCAAAGGCGTCATCGTGGTGAACGCGCCCTTCGGCAACACCAACAGTGCCGCCGAGCACACCCTGGCGCTGCTCCTCTCCGCCTGTCGCCACGTGCCTTCCGCTTGCGCCAGCCTCAAGGCCGGCGAGTGGAAGCGGGCGAAGTTCACGGGCGTGGAACTGAAGGGCAAGACCGCCGGCGTGATCGGCCTCGGCAAAGTCGGCGGCCGGGTGGCCACGCGCCTCAAGGCCTTCGAGTGCGAGGTGCTGGGCTGCGACCCCTACGTCAGCGCCAAGCGGGCCCAGGACCTGGGCGTGCGCCTGGTCGATCTGGACGAGCTCTGCCGGTCCTGCGACATCCTCACGGTGCACACCCCCCTCAACGACGAGACCCGCGGCATGATCGGCCCCGATCAGCTGGCCCTCATGAAGGAGGGCGTCATCCTGCTCAATGTGGCCCGGGGCGGCATCCTGGACGAGCCGGCCCTGTTGGCGGCCCTCCAGTCCGGCAAGGTGAGCCTGGCGGCGGTGGATGTCTGGTCCGAGGAACCACCCCAATCAGAGGTGCTCAAGCAGCTCATCGCCCAGGAGCGCCTGGTGGTCACACCGCACCTGGGCGCCAACACCCAGGAGGCCCAGGTCAACGTCGCCATCGACGTCTCCCGGGAGATCCTCAGCTACCTGGAGGGTGCCCCCCTGGAGAACGCCGTGAACCTGCCGCACTTCGATCCCGCGGTGATGGATCAGATGCGCCCCTACTTCAAGCTCATGGCCGTCCTCAGCGAATTCGGGCTCCAGCTCCTGAAGGGCAGCCTGGACCGCGTCACCTTCGGCTTCGCCGGGGCCATCGCCCACCATGACTGTTCGCCCCTGACGGTGAGCGGTCTGGCCGCCATGCTGGGCCGAGCCACGGACCAGCCCGTGAACATGGTCAACGCCAACCTGGTGGCCGACCGCATCGGCCTGGTGGTGGAGGAGCGCAAGTCCACGGACGGCGGCGCCTTCTCCAACCTGGTGACCCTCACCCTGGAGGGCAGCGGCAAGACCCGCGTCCTGTCCGGCACCCTGTTCGAAGGGACGCCCCGCATCGTCCGCCTGCGGGACTACGCCATGGATTTCATGCCCGAGGAGCACATGCTGCTGCTCAGCTACATGGACCGCCCCGGCATGATCGGGAAGATCGGCACGGTGCTCGGCCAGCACGACGTCAACATCGCCTGCATGAACCTGGGGCGGCGGGAACGGAAGGGCGAGGCCATGGTGGTCCTTTCCGTGGACACGCCGGTTCCACCCCATGTGATCGCCGAACTCCAGCGGGCCACGGACGCCACCTTCGTCCGGGCCCTGCACCTGCCCTCGGCCGCTTCCGCATAGAGAATGCGATGATCGAGGCTGGAGGCCTCCTTGAAACTCATCGCCTGGGACTTCGACGGCACGCTGGTGGACAGCCGCCCCCTCATCGAGGCCGGCATGGCCCACGCCCTGGACGCCTTGGGCCAGCCGCGGTCCGTCATGGCCGAATGGCTCAAGTACGTGGGCCTGCCCGTGGAAGCTGGCATCCGGAACACCTTCGGGCCCCTGGGCCTGGACCACGACACGGTCCTGCAGGCCTACCGCAGCTTCGGCCACGCGGAGAACGAGCACCTGATGCGGCCCTTCGATGGCATCCCCGAGTTGCTGGGGGAACTCCGGGCCCGGGGTCAGCGCATGGGCGTGGCCACCTCCAAGCGGACCGTCCCCCTCATGCGCCAGATGGCCCGGTTCGGCTGGGAGACCTTCTTCGATCCCATCATCACGCCCGACGACGTCACCCACGGCAAGCCGCACCCGGAGACCCTGGAGCTGATGCAAGCCCGCACGGGCCTCGCCCCCGAGGAGATCCTCATGGTCGGCGACACCCCCTTCGATCTGGACATGGCCCGGGCCGCCGGGGTGCCCAGCCTGGCCGTGGGCCACGGCTTCTATCCCCAGGAGGCCCTGGCCGCCTGCGGCCCCCGGGCCTATGCCCCGGATACGGCCGCGCTGCGGGACATCCTCCTGGCTTATCTATGATCCGGGGGGGACCGCCTGCTCGCTTTGCTCGCGACGTCCCCCCCGGAGCCCCCCGGCCTCGATCTCAGGCTAAGCCTGAGATCGAGGCCATACCCATCCCAGGAGCCGACATGGCCGAACTGACGCACCTCGACCCCGAAGGCCGCCCCAAGATGGTGGATGTGTCGGCCAAGGCCGTGACCCGGCGCCTCGCCGTCGCCGCAGGCTACCTGGCACTGGATGCCCCCGCCGCCGAGGCCCTGGCGAAGGGCGGCGGCCCCAAGGGCGATCCCTGGTCCGTGGCGCGGATCGGCGCTGTGGGCGGCGTGAAGCGGGCCTCGGACCTGATCCCCCTGGCCCACCCCCTGGCCATCGAGGCCGTGGATGTCGTTCACCACTGGGACCCCGTCGCCCGGCGGGCCTGGCTGCGGGTGCAGGTGAGCTGCGAAGGGCGGACGGGCATCGAGATGGAGGCCCTGGCGGGCGTGACCGTGGGCCTGCTGGTGCTCTACGACATGCTCAAGGCCGTGAGCCACGGCATGGCGATCGGCCCGGCGCGCCTCCTGCGCAAGGAGGGTGGGCGACGGGGCACCGTGACCCTGCCTTGGGCGGATTGCCCCTGGGAGCCCTGAGCCAGGCATCCCAGTTGGAAAACATTTGCATATGCACGGTTCCAGGGCCCCGGTAGGATGGGGATTGGACTTTTCCTATTTCATCGAAGACCGGGGTCACGACCCCCTCAAGG
>CAVPLE010000042.1:0-6941 GCA_963705865.1 uncultured Holophagaceae bacterium
CGCTCCCGGTGTGGCCCGAGGACCTGGCCGCTGAACATGGGCAGGGCATGCCGCAGGCGGGCCACGATGGGGCCGAGGATGGAGGGTGGTCTTGTCGCCCACGCCGCCCGTGCTGTGCTCGTCCACCTTGAGGCGGGCACGGCGGAGAGGCTCAATGCGCTTGCCGGAACTTGGCGCATGGCCAGCGTGGAGCGCCAGGGTCTCCTTGGTGGTCATGCCGCGCCAGCAGATGGCCATCAGGAGCGAGGCGCTCTGTTCGTGGGCAATGCGGCCGCGATCGCAACCCCTTCACCCAGAAGGCGATCTGCTCGGGGCGGACAGGGCGCCGCCCAGTTTTTGTGACAATTAGGTTATATTCCGACGGGATGACTCCTTAGCCTGCTCAGACGCTCTGGATCAGGCCTTCGAGGCGCTGGTGTCGCGGCCGCCCTTGAAACCGGCCCGGCACTTCGGCCAGGTCCTTCAGGGCTTGGGCGCGGTCGCCGGCGAGGCGGTTGGTGTCCAGCTGGCTGGCCGAGGGCCTCGGCCCAGGCGTTGGCCCCAAGCCGTCGAGTTGCGCGCGGGCGGCCTGGGCCTGGCCCAGGGCCCCAAGCCGCTGGGCTAGACGGATCTTGCCCCAAGCATGCTCGGCTTCGCCGGGAGCCTGTTCCTTGCCGTCCAGGGCCGAACCGCCAGCTGGCCAGCAGCCCAGCGGCGGCCTTGCGGGCCGAAGGCGCCGCGGCCACCAAGGCCTCCAGGCGACCCAGCCGCTCACGCATGCGTTTCTCCACTTCGGCCGGCGGCACGGGTGTCACGCCATCGCCTTCGACTTCCATCTGGAGGGCGGAAAGGGCCGCCTCGTGCTTTTCCGTGGCCTGGGTCTGGTAGGCGCCCCAGGCGCCGTAGGCCACTCCGACGAGCACCAGGGCCGCGACTCCGATGAGGATGGTTTCAGCAACCCGCCCTCCTCCTCCTCACCTTTGCCCAGCTTGGTCTGGAAGTGGGCGAGACGTCTGCGCGGGTTTTGGACCTGGATTTCACGATTCTTGGGCATCTGGGCCATGACGAACTTTTCTGACGGAGCATCACTCAAACCATTGAGGATGCACCAATCCACTCGTTTCCGGCACTTGAAAATGCGTTCCCGCCTGATATCCTGAACCTTCCTGCCTGGGGTAGCTCAGTTGTAGAGCAATGGATTGAAAATCCATGTGTCGGCGGTTCGATCAGATCTCCAGGCACCAGTAACCACGCAGTTCTAGCCCCGGTCACCAAACCGGGGCTTTTTGGTGAGTGTCACTCTGGTGCCACTTTGAATTTTTTCGACCCATATTGTCGGCCCACCAGAGTCCGAAGTGACCGTTCGGAAACCCCCGAAACCCGCGTAACCATCAAGGTCAGGACAGCAGGCAGGGGAATCTTGATTCGGATCAATCGACGATCGCTCCCGGTCCGGCCTCCGGAATCGCTCCGCTCAGACTCCGCCCCGCGTCTTTCGGCCAGCCCGCCCTGCTCGACTTGGTCTCCGCCGGTCGGGACCCGTGGCCTCACGACGCTCTCCGCTGTGGCTCGGGTGCCGGGCGATCCCCGGTGCACCGGGCCAAACTTTGGGCTCGCTTCACTGCCCGCAAGCGGCTGTCCTCGGCCTACCTGCTCGCTTGGGGGTGAAGATGGTGGAAGGGTCGATCAGAAGACAGAGGATTGGTGGGGCCATTATTCTTCAGGGGTTTCATGGGAAGAACGAATAAAGGCAGACACAGGGATGGCTGAAAATGGATGCCCTCGGGAGTTTCGAGAACTGGTCGCATGGGTCGGCGGACTGTGTCTACTGGATCACCGGGGTCGATTTCATACTCCCAGGCGGCTGGCGCGTATCGCGGATCGACGCAGGATTCGGCAGCGGTTTTTCTTCGAGGCCTTGAGGAGGCGATTTTCAGTGTCGGCACTGAGCTTCAGGGCGGATCAGATCCTCGACGTGGTCTTACAGAACTCCTACATGAGCGCGAGCCCCCAGATCCGGTTTTCCCTCTGAGCAGATGTTCGGCAGGTCCTTCGACTCACTGAGTCCTGGGCACTCGGTTGGGGGCTTCAGAGAATCTTGGGACAGCCCCGTTTAACGGGCTGGTGCTGCAGCGCGATATCCAGGGGAAGTCCAGCAAATACAGGTTGACCGAATGCCACCAAAACAGTTCATATTTCGAGCACCCTGTCCCGGTGGGAGAGCCGTTGCCCCCAGCCTTTTGCAGAGCCTAACTTCGGCGGTCAGAGTCTCGGCGTAAGTCGTCCCTTGCTTCAAGGGGAGGATGACGGTTCTCAGATCCATCCTGGATCACACCGTAGGAGGGCGCCGACAATGAGTTTTGGTGGCATTCGGTCAACCTGTATTTGCTGGACTTCCCCTGGATATCGCGCTGCAGCACCAGCCCGTTAAACGGGGTGTCCAAGATTCTCTGAAGCCCCCGACCGAGTGCCCAGGGATTCAGTGAGTCGAAGGACCTGCCGAACATCTGCTCAAGGGAGGACCGGATCTGGGGGCCCACCTCATAGGAGTTCTGTACGACCACATCAAGGATCTGATCCACCCTGAAGCTCATGCCAACACTGAAAATCACCTTCAAGGCCTCAAGGAAAAGGGCTGCCGAATCCTGCTTCTGTTCCGCGATACTCGATAGCGCCGGCCTGGGGATGAAATCGACCCCGGTAATCCAGTAGACACAGTCCGCAACCATGCGAGACCAGTTCTCGAAACTCCCGAGGGCATCCATTTCATCCATCCCTCTGTCTGCCTTATTGCGTTCTTCCCATGAAACCCCTGAAGAATAATGGCCCCCGCCGATCCTCTTGTCTTCTGATCGACCCTTCCACCATCTTCACCCCCAAGACGAGCGGGTAGGCCGAGGACAGCCGTTGCGGGCAGTGAAGCGAGCCCAAAGTTTGGCCCGGTGCACCGGGGGATCACCCCCGGCACCCGAGCACAGCGGAGAGCGTCGTGAGGCCACGGGTCCCGACCGGCGGAGACCAAGTCGAGCAGGGCGGGCTGGCCGAAAGACGCGGGGCGGAGTCTGAGCGGAGCGCAATGGATTCCGGAGGCCGGACCGGGAGCGATCGTCGATTGATCCGAATCAAGATTCCCCTGCCTGCTGTCCTGACCTTGATGGTTACGCGGGTTTCGGGGGTTTCCGAACGGTCACTTCGGACTCTGGTGGGCCGACAATATGGGTCGAAAAAATTCAAAGTGGCACCAGAGTGGCACCACGAAAAAGCCCCGGTTTGGTGACCGGGGCTAGAACTGCGTGGTTACTGGTGCCTGGAGACGGAATCGAACCGCCGACACATGGATTTTCAATCCATTGCTCTACCAACTGAGCTACCCAGGCAGGAAGGTTCAGGATATCAGGCGGGGACGCATTTTCAAGTGCCGGAAACGAGTGGATTGGTGCATCCTCAATGGTTTGAGTGATGCTCCGTCAGAAAGGTTCGTCATGGCCCAGATGCCCAAGAATCGTGAAATCCAGGTCCAGAAACCCGCGCAGAGTCTCGCCCACTTCCAGACCAAGCTGGGCAAAGGTGAGGAGGAGGAGGGCGGGTTGCTGAAATCCATCCTCATCGGAGTCGCGGCCCTGGTGCTCGTGGGAGTGGCCTACGGCGCCTGGGGCGCCTACCAGACCCAGGCCACGGAAAAGCACGAGGCGGCCCTTTCCGCCCTCCAGATGGAAGTCGAAGGCGATGGCGTGACACCCGTGCCGCCGGCCGAAGTGGAGAAACGCATGCGTGAGCGGCTGGGTCGCCTGGAGGCCTTGGTGGCCGCGGCGCCTTCGGCCCGCAAGGCCGCCACCGCTGGGCTGCTGGCCAGCTGGCGGCTGGCCCTGGACGGCAAGGAACAGGCTCCCGGCGAAGCCAAGGATGCTTGGGGCAAGATCCGTCTAGCCCAGCGGGCCTTGGCTCTGGGCCAGGCCCAGGCCGCCCGCGCGCAACTCGACGGCTTGCGGGCCAAGGCCACACCCGGCGTGCCCTGGGCCGAGGCCTACTGGGCCAGCCAGCTGGACACCGACCGCCTCGCCGGCGACCGCGCCCAAGCCCTGAAGGACCTGGCCGAGTACAAGGCCCGTTTCAAGGGCCGTAGCGACACCAGCGCCTTCGAAGGCCTGATCCAGAGCATCTGAGCGGCTTCAAGGCTAAGGAGTCATCCCATGCGGATGTACGACCTGATCTACACGAAAAAACTGGGCGGCGCCCTGTCGCCCGAGCAGATCGCCTTCTGGGTGAAGGGGGCTGCGGATGGCAGCATCCCCGACGAACAGAGCGCCTCGCTCCTGATGGCCATCTGCTGGCGCGGCATGACCACCGAGGAGACCCTGGCGCTCACGCTGGCCATGCGCGACTCCGGCAAGCGCATGGACCTCTCCGCCGTGCCCGGCCTCAAGGTGGACAAGCACAGCACGGGCGGCGTGGGCGACAAGACCACCCTCATCCTCGGCCCCATCGTGGCCGCCTGCGGCGTGCCCTGCCCCATGTTCAGCGGCCGCGGCCTGGGCCACACCGGGGGCACCGTGGACAAGTTCGCCGCCATTCCGGGGCTCAGGGTCGAGCTCACGGACGCGGAGTTCATCCGCAGCCTGCGAGAGACCCGCTTCGCCAACTCCGCCCCCACCGGTGACATCGCCCCCGCGGACAAGAAGCTCTATGCCCTGCGCGATATCACCGCCACCGTCGAGAGCATTCCCCTCATCACCGCCAGCATCATGTCCAAAAAGCTGGCTGGCGGGGCCGATGCCCTGGTACTCGATGTGAAATGCGGCCCCACGGCCTTCATGAAAACGCTGGACGACGCCCGCACCCTGGCCCAGAGCATGGTGGATGTGGGCACGGCCCACGGCATGCAGATCCGGGCCCTCCTCACCCGCATGGATGCCCCCCTTGGCTGGGCCATCGGCAACGCCCTCGAAGTCATGGAATCCGTCGAGATCCTCCGCGGCGAACACGGCGATTCCGAACTGGCCCAGATGAGCTTCCGCCTGGCCGCCGAGATGCTGATCATGGGCGGCGCCGCCAAGGCGCTGCCGGAGGCCCTGGCCAAGGTGCAGGCCAGCATCCGGGATGGCTCGGCCCTGGAAACCCTCCGGCGCTTCACGACCCTCAACGGTGGGGACGCCAAGGCGCTGGACGACTTCAGCCGCCTGCCCCAAGCGGGCCAGACCGTGGACATCCGGGCCGGCCGGGCCGGGTATGTAGCCGCCATCGATGGCCGCGCCCTGGGCCTCCTGGCCATGGACCTGGGCGCCGGGCGGAAGGACCAGAAGGATGTGCTGGATCTCGGCGTGGGGATCCGGGTGCGCACCGCCGTAGGGAAGCGGATCGAGGCGGGGGATGTGGTCTTCACGGCCCACACCAAGACGGGGTACTCGCTGAAGTCCGATGCCTGCCTGGCCACCCTGGAACTCGCCGCGTCGCGGCCCGCGGAAACCCCCTGGCTGCTGGACACCATCGGCTGCTGAGTTACCGCAAACTTCGTTCCCGCATGGCCAAAGGATGCTCTTGGGGAGCCTCTGGCCGTGCCGGGATCCCCATCGTCACCACCCGCGCCATCCACCCGATGGGCGCGCACAGCCAGCCAAACACCGGACAAACACCACCGTTCCCGGCAACTTCCGGTTGAGACAGCGTCACCCTCACATATCGATGTATAACTGCCTGGTTGATGTTGAATGCCGATTCTCATGAATCGGTTCCCGACTTTTTCGCCAACTTAACAAAATTTAATGTCCATCGCATTGCAATGGTTGGATGATCTAGCCAGATCTTTCTCCTCTTTCATGCCTTCTGCCGTCCCCTGCGTCTGGTCAATTCCCCGGGCGCCCATGGGAAACGCAGAGGTTTTTCAATCCCAGAGCCACCAACTCGGCTCTGTTCTCCTGGAGGATGCGATGCATCTCTTGAACCACCGCCTGGGCCGTCTCACGGCCCTCATCGCCCTGGGCGGCGTAGCCGCCTTGGCCCAGGGCACCCAGACCGCCAACATGAATGGCGAGGTACAGGAAAAGGGTGGAGCTCCTGTTGCCGGCGCCACGATTCGGCTCACCTCCCCGAGCCTGCAGGGCGTCCGCACCCACACCACGGATGCGAACGGCAGGTTCTTCGCGCGCCTTCTTCCTCCCGGCGTCTACACGGTGGAGATCGTCAAGGAGGGATTGCAGATGGTCAAGCAGGGCGTGACGCTCGGCATCGATCAGACCTGGAACCCCAAGTTCGTCATGGCCAAGGTCAGCGGCGCCGTGGTGGAGGTCATCGCTGCCACCCCCGCGATCGACAAGACCGATGCCAAGACGGCCACCAACATCAATTTCGAGGCGCTCGACCGGCTTCCCCAGGGGCGCACCATTGAGGGTGCGGCACTCATGTCTCCGGGTGTCGTGCAGGGTGTCGGCGGCCGAATTCAGGTCCGCGGCGCCCAGACGTCCAGCAACCTTTACCTGGTGGACGGCCAGAATGTGGCGGACAACGCCTACGACAACCGTGGCGTCCGCATGATCTCCGATTCCATCGAGGAGACGCAGACCATCACCGGCGCGATCTCCGCGGAGTACGGCAACGTTGGTGGCGGCGTCATCAACACCATCACCAAGTCGGGTGGCAACGAATTCACCGGGCAGCTCCGCTGGGAACTCAGCAATCCCGCCTGGAACGCGCGCACCCCGTCCGGTTACCGGGTCGTCTCCGGCGCGGTCGTCCCGAGCCTCGCCCAGAGCCTCGATAACAAGCTCGGTGACACCAAGACCCTCACGGTCGGCGGCTACATCCTGAAGGATCGCCTCTGGTTCTTCACCTCCTACTTTGAGACGGAAACCTCCACCCCCCGGCAGATCGGCGGCACCACGGGCGGCCCCGGCGGCGCCGGCAGCGACTACACCTACACCATCAAGGAAATCCGCCGCCAGCAATACGTCGTCAAGGTACCAGACATA
>CAVPLE010000043.1:0-4607 GCA_963705865.1 uncultured Holophagaceae bacterium
CTGGAAGTCTGGCTCCGAGATCAGATCGAAGGCGGGAAGGTCGAGCCCAACTCCGGGCTGGGCCAAGCCATCACCTACATGCGGAAGCACTGGACCGAACTGACGCTGTTCCTCCGTGAGCCTGGGGCCCCCCTGGACAACAACCTGTGCGAGGCCACCTTGAAGCGGGCCATCATGCACCGGAAAAACTCGCTGTTCTACCGGTCGGTGACTGGAGCCAGGACCGGGGATACGTTCATGAGCCTGATCCACTCGGCGGAACTGAACGGGGTCGAGCCGTTCGAGTACCTGATCGAGTTGCTGAAACACCCGGAAGAGGTACGGCAGCATCCATCGCAGTGGATGCCCTGGTCCTATCCGGCACCGGCGGGTTCGGGCTGATAGGGTCCCAAAGTTGGGCGCTTTGGCTTGAGTGGTGGACGCTCAAGTGGACCCAAAATTCGGATTTCAGCGTACGACGCTCAAGTTAGGCAGCGCTGCCGGAAAGACACGATGCATCCGGGATTTCGCTTCTTGGATCTGGAGGACAGAAATCGGTTTTTGCGGCAACCCACGCAAAGTATGGCCCGATCGTCATCAAGCTGATTCATCAGAACCAGGACCTCGAGCGAGTGCAGCGTGAAGTAGATGCTGTGGAAACGATCAAATCTGCACGAGTGCCGGCTGTTCTAGAAAAGGGGGCGATTACTGACGCTGCCGGAAGGGTTCACGTTTGGCTGATCGAGGCCAGAATCCAAGGACAGTGCCTTCGCGAAGTCCTACAAGCTGGACCAGTTCCATTTGCTCGGATCCCAACGCTTGGACGCGATCTACTGGAAGCAATCCGTGACGCAGAGGCTAGCCGGATTGTTCATCGCGACATCAAGCCGGACAACGTGATGCTAGATCAGAGCGGGCGATTCTGGCTGCTGGATTTTGGTATTGCACGCCACCTCGATAAGTCCTCATTGACAGCAACTGTGAACGCATGGGGTATCGGTACGCCCGGATATGCGCCGCCCGAGCAATACAAGAACCAGAAGGACCAAATCCACACATGCACGGATCTCTTCGCTCTGGGGACGACCATTTACGAGGCCGTCACTGGACTTAATCCATACCTACACGGCGCGAGTTCGATGCCAGAAGTGTTGAGAAGAATCGAGTCCAAAGACGTGGTTTACGATCCGGCGCATTTCCATGGGAACACCGAATTGATTGAGTTCCTTTCAACGACCATGAATGCGCGAAGGTCGCACCGCCCGAGTACGGCGCAAGAAGCATTGAACTGGTGGCTAGACATTTTCCCGGAGGTTGCCGCATGAAACTGATGCTTCAGTTCGGCTACGGAATGATGGATCTATCCAAAGAGCTTCTCAGGGCGTGGGGTGGCGGAGGAGTGATATTGAGCCCTCGTGACTTAGACGGGGATCAGCTCCTTGCCTTCTCGAAGCAGGTCAATAAGCTGCCAGGCACATACTGTTTATTGGACCCGCAGCACTACAACCCGAGTGCAAATCATGAACGTCTTGTCGCCCACGACTTCTGGCCAGCTAAATACAACACGGGGTCGTTTTGGAGTGGAAATGCTCATTTAGAGCATCTCCGGAAGATCATGGATACGAATGATCAGCTAGGCACAAGACAGATCATCGCACCGGGACCATTGCTCAAAAAGGGAGATACGAACTGGAAAGCTAAACTGCAAACGATAGTCGATGGATTAGAGAAAATTGCATCGGATCGTGAGTGCTATCTCACGATCGCACTAAGTGAAGACCGAGCCTTATCCACCGACTTTATTCATGATTTGCTTGCTGAGCTTGAAAAGGTCAAGTTGTTCGGCGTCTATGTTGTAGCAGAGCATCCGAAAAATGCGTACCTGGTTGAGGATGCTGATTGGGTTTCAAACCTTCTGGATCTGATCGGTGGTTGTCGTATCCAAGGCAAGGAGGTCCTTGTTGGCTACTGCAATCATCAAATGCTTATCGCCGGTTGCGCAGGTGCGAATCATCTTGCGAGCGGAACATGGCTGAACGTCAGGGCGTTCACGGTCGACAAATTCGATCAGGCCACTGAGGATGAGGATAGTAGGAAGACCACTTGGTACTATGTTCCGCAAGCGCTCTCGGAGTTCAAAGTCAAAGACCTTGATTTGGCCCACAAGCGAAGAGCATTGGGCGTATTCAAACCTGATAGGAAATACGGCAGCAGCTACGCGGATCCCATTTTCTTGGGGCCACAACCCACAACTGTTTCAAAGGAGCGAGCAGCCTTCGCTCATTACCTTCAGTGTATGAAGTATCAGGTGGAAGATATTCAGAAGGCTACCTTCAAGGAGACGGTACGTGCTTACGATCAGCACCTGAAGGACTCTGAAGCAGCTCTGGATAAGATCCATGCCACGGGGATTCGAGGGCATTATAAGGACTTCGAGGACATCTTCAACATCAACCGAGTCGCGCTTAAGGAACTAAGTGATACCCGAGGACCAATTCTCGAGAGGAAGTGGCCAGATCTGAATGGGGATGAAGAAGAGGAAACAGCGTAAGAAGGTGCGAAGCATAGAACCTAAACAGAAATAGTCGAAGCGGGGTAAGGCCAAGCCGGTGCAGAGAGCCTCTGCTGGGCTCCCGATCTTCCCTCAAGAACACCGAGGATTTCTGGGTAGATCGATCACGATAGGCGACCTCGTCGGCTTGTAGTCCTCGTCGCAGATGCAGGCGTTCACGAAAATGGTTTCCCTGAGGACCTGCGTTCCGTAGGAATCGTGAATATGCCCGAAGACATGCACCTGTGGGCGCAGTGCATGGACACGGAACAGGAGATTCTCACACCCAAGAGGGCCTGATCCCGAGCTGCTTTCTAGATCCCACCCAGAAGGACGCGGAAATACCCGGTCGAGAATTCCGTGTGGTGGAGAATGCGTGATCAGCACATTCGTGTCATTCGGGATGAGCTTCCATTTCTCTTCCAGCTGGGGCCCTCGAGGCAGATTGAAGGCCCAGTTGTTGAAGGCAGGCTGCCAGGGCGAACCCCAGAACTTCACACCACGGAACCGCGTGCCTGAATCCTGGAGGTAGTCGATCGAGTCAGGCATGAGGAGTGCGCTGAGCTCTGGATCTCGCTCGAATAGGAAGTCGTGGTTGCCAGCTACGACTATCTTTTTCCGATGAGGTTGAGCAGCGATCCAACTCAGCCAGTGGGTGACCTCTCTCTGGGTTCCCAGGGATGTTCCATCGCCAGCATGGATGAGCACGTCCCCAGCTGGAATTGAAAAATCCTGACGAAGGTGAGTGTCAGAGATGCAGACGATTCTCATCGCTTACACTTGCTTCTTGGCTGTGAGGTGTCCCTGTTCGTCAAGGGTTATCAGTAAAGTGTCACCAGGCTTCCAGCCAAGGGCTGCCAGAGCTTGGGGCGGGATGGTCAGGCGCCCGCGTGAGCCAACACGGAGGGTCAGCGGATCCTCGGTTGAGCCCAGGCCTAGGGTTGGTTTCTCTGAAGGGTCCATGAAGTCTCCTCAGGGGAGCACCACTCGACTCGTGTATACCTTCCCGGGACCTATGGAAGCATTAGTGCGAGTGCGTGCCTATACAGATCAATCCGAGGCGACTTTCGGAACTGCCATCGAAGCTCTGCCTCACGTACCCGAGGGAGGAAGTGGTTGGTTCTAACGCCTCGGGCGCAGTGAATGTCGTCCTCTATAACTTCCCAAAAATCAAATAGAGACGGGAACCCCTTCGGACTTAGCCAATCTCTGAGGCACTTTTCCGAGGGGAATCGTTCCAGATTAATGTGTAGCTGATCCCTAAGTGCAGAGAGGACCTTCAACCCGCTCGTAATAACTTTTGTGCCTTCTGCCAAATGTGCCTCCACCAATGGATAGATGTCGTTCAGGCTCCTCTTAGAAATCACAAACAGTCGAAGTTGGCCATCATTGCTCATCATTCCAAGCATTGTCGGACGCGGTGCTGGATGTTTGGTTAGGTGAGGCTTGTAGGTCCAAGTATCGACATGAACGATCTTGTTGAGCCGATTTGTATACCTTGCCGATGATTTTTCAATTCGGATTCTGAACTCTCGTAGGAGGCCTTCAACCGTACGTGGCGAAAGGCCGAGATCCTTGGCTATTGCACCAGAGCCACGTCTGTAATTTTGGTCGGATAAATCGCTTAAGCAACCAATGCCGTACCCGCTCTCTGGGTCACTTCTGTGGCATATGCCACTTTCCCGTGCCCAGCTCCAAAAAATCAATCGGAAAATGTTAGCGCGATCTTGGCTCGTCCCTTTCGGAGCCAAATCAGCATGAATCCGTAGTGAGCGAGGCATGAAAGGAGTCCTCTCTGCTTTCCGATTACAGTGGCGGACCACGCCTCATTCTGCGCTTGGAGACTGTGGAAATTCTTCTCAAACTGTGGGGCTTGCCACTTCTCTGCTTCCTGCTCGAGATCTTCGCGTATGTCCGTACAGCCCCAGTGGACCCCACAAGACATCGCCCTTGCCCTCGCTGCCAAGGGCTGGACCTTGCGTCGACTCGCAGCTGAGGTAGGGCTGTCGCCGAGTGGGGCCTCGTACGCACTGAAAAATGGGAGTTCTCTCCCCCTTCGAGCCAGAGTCGAGGAGAT
>CAVPLE010000044.1:0-5030 GCA_963705865.1 uncultured Holophagaceae bacterium
ATTTCACGTAAAGGCAAGCATTGTATGGTTTGGAACTGCCCAGCAACCACACACAACCGATACGCTTACGGCTACGTCGAAGGTACGATGCAGAGGTTTGAGACGCCGGGCGGCAAACTTGCGGAAAAGTGTATCCATTGCGGGGCGACCTACATCCTTCTGCGCGACGAGGATTTTGAAAGACATGACAGAGAGAACGAGTTACACCCCAATGTTCCTGAGCGAACTGACCAGGAGCGTGGAGTTTCGGAAAAGTGCGAACCTTGTTCCGATCAGTGCGGAGACGTTTCTCGACTCAGAAGGTGCGGGGACCGATGGTATTGAGTACGACTTTGGCGAACTTTGTATCAACGACATCAAGGGATGGCAGAAGATGACGTGCCATAAGTGTTTTAGAATCTACGTTGAGCCTCCCGATCCCGTGAAGTTAAGCATGATATGTCCTGGATGTGGGGACGTGATTCGGAATGAGGGAGAGTTTTGATGACCGAAGAACTACAGCCATGCAAACCAACGAAGCCGGCCTGCATGCTTGATCCAACCAAGCCTCTTTGGCTGCCTGAAGGTTCCGTTAGGGCCATCTTCACCGGAGGCGCACTATTCACGGCATCTTTGTTGCTGCTCTTTCAGATTCAAGTCCCTGAGTGGTTTGTGGGGCTTATTGTGATGGTAGTCCAGAACTATTTCAATGCACGGGGAAATGAGGGGAAAACCAAAGGATGATACTGGCAATCAGAGACAAGCAACTGGATCTTCCGGATAATCTTCGCATTGGCGTACATGATTACAAGGTAATGGATCGGCATGGGTTTAAGGAGACGGCTAAATACCAAGGCCAATGCGATCACAGTTTGATGGAATTACGAATCAAGAGAGTCGATGAGGGTGGTAACGAAAGGGAAGGAAGCAATGTGCTGGTTACATACCTTCATGAACTCGTTCATGCGATTGATTACATTTACTGCAATTATGGAATCACGAACTCTGAAAATGGAGAGACGTTGATTTCGGGACTTTCCGAGGGGCTGGCTCAGGTTCTCATTGACAATGGGATGATGGTGCTAAAGTAATGGCAAAAGATTGGGATGAAGACGATTGGAGCCCTGAAGCGCGAGAGCGATTCGAAAAGTCCAAGGACAGGCGCCAGGGGATTGGTGGAGCTTCTGTCTCCATACATGCCCACAATAAGCGCAGAAAGGCACGAGACATAGCCCGCGCAGTGTTTGATTCACGGCGGGACGGTAAGTACGATGTGAAGTCGGCCGTGGAATTGCTCAAGGCGCAAAAGCCCAAGGTCAAGTGGGAGTATCAGGCGGTACTTAAGCTATACAAGAGCCAAACGTGCCAACGAGAATTGTGGAGGCTTGAAACTAGAGCAGACACCAACTCTCTCCATGAGCGGGAAGAGTTGATTCGGATCATCACGGATAGTCTACATTTCGACAAGACGACCGTGTATGAAATACTTCCCGGGTGGGTGGATAAAGAAACTGGGCAAGTGCATCCCGCTCAATATGTCATGAAGTCCATGGAAGAATGGTCTCCAATAGCCAAGTTTGCATTTGATGGTATGGACTATAAGTTGCCCAAGGGTAGAGACCCAATTCCAGTTCCTAAGTTTCTAAGCAAGGAAGGTTTGATTGACAAGGCCATGAAGGAATTGGGGATGTTGAAAGAGCGTAATGTGCTTGAAAATCCAGACGGGTCACCATTTATAGTCCAGATAGTTAAATTCTCGAATCAACCAACTGAACAGGACGGAGAAAAATAAAATGCCTAGCGGCATTGTGACTCTACCGAATAACTGGAAGCCAAGACCTGACCAAATGCCCTTATGGACATACATGGAACGGGGCGGGTTGCGGGCGGTAGAGATTGCACATCGCCGCTGGGGCTGACTTGGCAAAGATGATATAGCGCTTCATTTTACGGCCACAAAGGCCATGCAGACCATTGGTAATTACTGGCACATGCTTCCTGAATATTCTCAGGCCAGGAAAGCGATATGGGATGCTGTAAACCCAAAGACAGGAAAGAGAAGAATTGATGAGGCTTTCCCTGATGCCATACGGAGCAAAACCCGTGAGAACGACATGCACATCAAGTTCATTTCGGGATCTACTTGGCAGCTTCTTGGCAGCGACTCTTTCGACTCGTATGTAGGAAGCCCTCCAGTAGGGATAGTCTTCTCTGAGTGGGCTCTTGCAGACTCAATGTGTTGGCCGTACATTATGCCAATTCTGGAGGAAAACGGCGGATGGGCTCTATTTATAACCACATCTCGTGGAGACAACCATGCATGGCACATGTTGGAGTATGCCAAAACCGATCCAACATGGTTTCAGGAAGTAACGCCGGCCAGCAGAACCAAAGTGTTCACCCAAACGCAATTGGAGTCAATCCAACGGCAACTCGTTACGACTTTCGGGGATGAGGTTGGGGATGCTTTATATCAGCAGGAGTATCATTGTAGCAAACAGGGAGCCATCCTTGGAGCCTATTACGCCAAACAGATGCTTGCGGCAAGAAACACCGGAAGAATTGGCATTGTCCCTCATCAGCCGTCCCAAGAAGTTTTTACAGCATGGGATTTGGGAGTGGACGATTCCATGAGCATTTGGTTCTATCAGGAGATTGGAAGCCAGATCAACGTTATTGATTACATGGAAAGCTTCTGGATTCGGACTCGAACACTATGCTAAGGGAATGTGTGTTGGAAAGTACAAGTCAGAAGGGGAAGACAGGTCCAACTATCGATATGGTGGGCACTCAATGCCTCACGATGTAGAGGCCAGAGAAATGACCAATAGCGAGATAGCTCTCAGCCGAAAGGAAGTGGCTACAGATCTCGGAATATCCCCCATACACACCGTTGAAAGAGCAAAGAACGTGGATCTGATTATAAACGTCCATATCCCCGCTGTGCGAAACTTTCTAGGTAAATGTCGATTTGACGAGAAGAAGTGTGCCCGTGGGATATCAGCTCTTGAAAATTACCGATCTGAGTATGATGAAGAGAAGAAGAAGTTGGGAAACAGGCCTCTTCATAATTGGGCATCACATGGGGCGTCTGCTTTTCATACTTTGGTATTGGGCCATCAGCCTAGAGGAATCGTAGGTAGTGGGCCGCTGGCTGGATGGGACTTATCATAAAGAAAGAGGGGAATAGCAACATGGAAACAAAAAAGTATCCAAAGCCACTTCAAGACATCCTTGACCAGATCAGAACCGATACGGAGACGGCCTTAAGAAGTGTTCTCGAATCGCGTCACGTTCTAAACGCCTTCACCTCCATGGAAGATCTGGGAAGATTCAAAAGGCTTAGTGTTGGGACGACTCCTGGAAGCATTGAGGCAGACTACATGCTTGACGGAGAGGTTATTATGATGCGGAGAGTCATGGAGGGGAGTGTGTATTATTATGGGAGATAAAAGAACGTGTCCGTCATGCGGCAAGGGAAAGAACAGGTTCGAAGTTACAGGAAACGGTAAATGGTATCTAGTGATATTTGCTTATGATGACAGTAGTGGTATTGCAATTCAAGGTGTCGTGTACCATTGTCCATGGTGCGGTCACAAGTTGAGCGAGTCGGTGCAAAAGAAAGAAAATAAGAGCCATGTTGATGTTGTGTCCGAGGTTATATCTTCGTTGGGAATCCAGTGTTCTAATTATGAAGTCGGAACTGAGATTCGTCACGCATACAATGATGCGTTGGACAGGTTAAGAGTTCTGGAGTCAAAAATACTAAACAGTAACAAAAATCGTGTTCTAATGGATGTTGAGCCAGTTGATCCAGAGAACATTGATCCTATTACGAAGTGGGAGTACAAGGTCCTTAGAGAAAGATCCATATGTGATTTTGTGGATTGGTTGGATGTTGTTCGGAGTCTTGGAAACAAGGGATGGGAATTGATTACTGTATCAAAAGGTGTTGAGATAACCAGGTGGGTGTTCAAGAGGCAAAAGTCATGACAGAACACCCATTCCTAAAATGGAAACGCGAATCACTGAATCCCTATCGGTACTTTCTGAAAGGAATAGAATTATTGCAAGATGAAATAACTCCTGAGATCGAAGAAAAGATTGGTCTTATGGTAGTTAATCGTAGATCTCTTGAGATCTTTCGATTCGCTGCGCGCCGCCCAGCGCGCGCACGCGCTCGTTCATGCCAAGCAGACCCATGCCTGGAGCAAAGCGCTCCGCAATGCCGACGCCATTGTCCTCGATCGTGATTTTCAGTTGGGGCGGCGCTTCCGCGTCGAGCCCGGAGGAGTTCGCTGACGCGTCCAAGCCGAATTCCAGAGTGACCTCGCCCTGATCCGCGCCCGCGTGGCGGAAGATATTGGTTACGCCCTCCTGCACCACACGGTAGGCCGCCAGCGCCGTCTCCTCGTCGAGGGATGAGAGATCGTGGCGAGCGACGAGCCGCAGATCGACCTCGGGATGGGTAAGCGCCCACGACGCGAAGAGCGCCTTCAGCGCCGGTTCCAGACCAAGTTCCTCGAGGCCTTTTGGCCGCAGCCGTCCAAGCAGGCCTCTGAACAGCGATTGAAGCGACTCGCTCGCCTTGTCGATCGTTACGCTCATCTGCTTCAGTCGGCCCAGATCGGGAGCGGGATGCGAGAGAAGCTCCTGTAGGCCGCCACGGGTATCGACAAGGACCGGCTTCGTCATGTAGATCGCGCGCGATATCCTTGCGCTCGCCTTCCTGCACCTGAAATCGCGGCCGCCGGCGTTTCCAGCTCCTCCGTCGTATCCGTTGCCCGCCAGGCACTGCGAGGGCCATGATTGTTTCTTAAGCAATTCGCCCCCTCCGGTGTCGCATCGGAGGGGGCTTTTTTTTGCTTCCGCCTGATGTCGCACGGGAGTGGGTCCACAAAACCACCCATCCCATGGACCTCCACGCATCCAACCCAAAAACGACCGCCCGTAGGCGCCTCGGCGCCTCGCTTCGCCCGCAAACTCCCGGCCGGCTCCCCCAGCCGCCATCAATCCAGCCGACGAAATCCGTCCGTCACGACCTGCTCGTC
>CAVPLE010000045.1:0-7983 GCA_963705865.1 uncultured Holophagaceae bacterium
CTGGGCTGTGAACGGCACGCTTCTTCTGGTGGGCCTGCTCGCGCTCCTGGTGGGTGGTCTCACCTCCCTCTGGCCTTCCCGCGACCGGGGGCAGAGCCTTCCGGTCGGAGCCCCGGCGACCGGCGCGGACGCTCCCTCCCAGGCCGCCATCCTGCGTCTGGGCCTTCCGAAGCCCCTGAAGGGCACAGACACCTTGCTCGTTCCCGTAGAGGGGCTTCCCCAGGAATCCGAGGAACCCCACGGCATCGGCAGCTATAGCAAGGGCGCCCCGAGCATCCCGCTGTTCAACCTCCTCTTCGTGGACGCGAAGACCCAGGCCTCCCGTCCGCTCCTGGCCCGGAAAAGCCTCATCCTCCGTTACGACACCCTCGAGGATGGGGAAGAAAGCCGGAACGCCCGAGTCGACGGCCTGCTGGTGAGCATCGTCGACGCGGACACCAATGGGAATGGCCGCCTGGACGAAGGCGACGAAGCCCGGATCTGGCTCTGTGACGCGTCCGGCCGGAATCTGCGCGCGGTCACGGCCACGGGCACCTCCTGCGCCAATTGGCACTACGACAGCCTCCGCCGAACGGTCTATCTGGTCGTGGAAACCCGGAGCGGTTCGCGGAAGGCCGACTCAGCGGATGTGCTGATGGTCTCCATCAATGGTTCTCAGCCCGCGCGCCCGCTCGCCTCGAAGGCGCAGATGGACGAGCTGCGGAACCTGGTGCAGCGCTGATTCCGGCGCTTCCGAACGAGATCATCAGGACCTTGGGACACCGCCGGATCCGATGGCCGATGGGGATGGACAGGCACAGATTCTGCTTCCCACGCATCTTATCCAGTGCCTCCAGCGAGGATGTGGAAAGGAGGAATCCATGACGCGCCATCGAACGTCCAACCCCCTGGTTCTGTTGCTTCTGGCCAGTCTGGCCATGCCCGCCTCCGCGCAGCGCGAGCGGCGGGAGGAAGGCCCCCGACCTGAGCGTCCCCAGGAGGGTCGCGCCCCCGAACGAGGCCGGGAGCAGCCTTCGCCCATGAGAGCCGCCCCCCAAGCACCCCACCCTTCGAGGGACATGGAGCGGGCCCGCCCCATGTCAGGGCCCGAACGCCAGGCACGCCCCGAACGACAGGAGCGACCGGGCCGACCCGAAGGACGCATGGAATCAGGAGCCCACCGGGGAACCCTGCGTTCCCCCTCGAACCGGGAACCATCCCGCCCGCAGGGCCGTGTGGCTCGCCCCTCGCCTCGTGCGGCTGAAACGGCCAGAGCCTGGCAGTCCCGGGATACCTGGCGCCGCGGCGCCTGGCCGGCCCATTCCAGCTGGCGGGAACATCGCGCCCAGCACTGGGAGCGCGACCACCGGCCCTGGGCCCAGCGCGGGGGCTATGGTGGCTACCGCATTCCCGAGCCGCAGTTCGTCTCCCGTTTTGGCGATCGCCATCCCTTCCGCATCGGCAGCCGCCCGGTGATCTACCAGGGCTATCCCCGGTTCCGGTGCGGGGGCTACTGGTTCCTCATGGTGGATCCCTGGCCGGAGTTCTGGGTGGACGACTGGTACCTGACCGATGAGGTGTACGTCGATTACTACGGGGATGGCTACTACCTGGTCAACCCGCGTTATCCGGGCATCCGCGTCGCCATCACGATTTTCCTGTAGCAGCGGCGATGATCAGCGCCTCCTTGGCCGGGCGCTTCAGGCGCTTGAGGGCTCGCTCCCGCCTGAGCGCCTCGGCCTTCGAGCCGCAAGCCTCACGGTAGGCCAGCTCCAGGGGGCCCCGACCACGGGTGTACTTGGCACCTTTCCCTGCCTGATGCAGCTTCAGCCGGGCCTCCACATCGAGGGCAACGCCACAGTAGAGCGTGCCATCGGCGCAACGGAGCAGATACACCCACCAAGTCATGGTGTCCGCCAGGCCGCGGGGAACGCCTCGGCCAGAATCTGCTCCGCGGTAGCCCCCTGGGCGGCGCGAAAGCGGGCGGTGGCGAGACAGAGGCCCACGTTGTGGCCCCAGCCGCGACCGCGCAGCCGCAGCGTTCCGTCGGGCTGGATCTCGGCCTCGCAGGCATTGCTGGGCCAGGTGGTCCAGCCGAAGCGACGCCCGGTGGCCAGGCGCAGAGCCTCGACCGCATAAGGCCCCGAGCCCCCCAGGCGCAGGCCGCGCTGGCCTGGCTTCAGCCCGGGACGCACATCCTGCTTCAGCGCGGCAACTTCGGCGGCGCTGAGCGTGCGTTCCCACGCCAGCCAACGATCGCCTGGAACTTCCGCAGCCCCGCCAGGGCCTTCGGGTCCCTCACCCCAGACCTCGCGAGGGCCGAGAGGGCGGCCCCCGGCCGAGCCGGTGAAGAAAGCCCAGCGGGAATCCAGATTCAGGTGTGGCGCCGAGGTAGTGGCGCGGACGGTGTCGGCCGAGGCGCTACCCCGCACCACCGCGCAGTGAGTCAGGGGACAGAGGACGCCACCCGGATGTTGGTGGCGATGACCCTCCAGCCATCGTCCGAGTACGGCCGCCAGGGCCCGCCTGGCCTCGATGGGCGCGTCCACGCCAAGTTCCCCTTCCGTGGCGGCCGCGATCCAGGTGGCTCTGGAGGCCGTCCAGGCAAGGCGCCACCCTTGTGGCTTCGCGTCGACCTGCACTCCGCCATCCAGGCTCTGGATGGGTAAGCCCGGTCCGAACCGAACCCGCCCACGAAACCGCCAGTGCCTTCCGGAACGATGAGACAGTGATTGTCCATTCACGACCATCGGTCCCCGGAGTCTTTCGGCGGGCCAGACCACGGTGATGGTTTCCGCCAAATTGACCGCCTCCTTGGTCCAACCATCGGCCTCGGAACGCCGCCCCTTCGGCGGCCCCGGCAATGGCTCGTGTCGCAGCCATGCCCTCAACCAGCGATAGGCCCAGGCCTGCTCTCGGGTGGTGCCACCGGCCAAGGCCCGATCGAGGTGCGCCTGAACCCCGGCCTGGGGGGCGACGGGCCAGGCCTTCGGCGGCTTGGGATGGTCTTCCGCCCACAGACACCGGGCCTCCTCCATCCACCGGCGTAGCCCCGCGCTCTGCAAGCGCCGGTGCGTCAGTTCATGCCGGAGGATCGCGCCCAGTTCCCGCCGTCGCAGCTGCTCCCAGGGGCGCAGATGCAGCGTGTCGCCCGCCCACTGGCCGCTGCGTGCGATAGGAGCCCCGGTGGCCCGCTCGAAGTCAGTCGCATCGGGATGGATGAGCACTCGCCATGGGCCTGCGGGCCAGGACCCGAAGGCGGCGGAAGCCGTGAAGGCCGAGCGCAAGGCTTCCTCGACCGCTCCCCGGGCTGCCTCATCTCCTTCAATCACGGGCGGCGTGAACGGCGGCGCAGGGGCCGGAGCGGACAATACGATCAAGGTTTCAGCCCCAGAATCTCCCGGACGCGTGTCATGCCTTCCTGCTTGCCACGGCCTCGCGGGAGGTGGAGCACCACCAGGACGGATCCGCGCCCGCCCGCCACCCAGGCGCTGGTGGCCGCCGGATCGCCTGGCACCGGGCCAGTGCCCGTCTTGAACCACCAGCCCTCCTTGCCGAACAGGTCCATGAACTCCACCCAATAGCCCGCCAAGTAGCGCTTCCCGAAGTTGACCACCTCCGCCTGATCCGGTTGCGTGAGCCAGCGGAGGAAGGCCTCGGGGCTGGTCCGTAACAGGTCCCCATCTCCCACCCAGGCCGGCGTCAGAGGAGGCAGCCCTTCCCCCGCTGGGAGGCGACGGCCCAGGAAGGGCCCGAAGACGTCCTCGAGACGGGCCCGGGCCGCATCGGGCCCGTAGTCCTGCAACCACTGTTCGCGGGATCCCGCGATCCAGGCCAGGAAGGCCAGATTGCAGCTTTCCTGGAGGGCCCGGCCCAGATCCACCCGGCCGTGGCCCTCGCGGTTCCAACAAACGAAGGGCCCATCGGACCCTTTGCACCGGTATTGGACCCCGGAGCTGGACCACGCCGCCCCCTCCAGGCGCATCCAGATCAGCTTGGCGAGGCTGCCCATGGGGGCCTCTTTGCGGGCTTCACCGTAGGCCCGCACTTCGCCGTCTCCCAGGGTGATGGCAAAGCCTTCGCCAGGCCGGAGAACCGGTGCCCGCGAGGCTGCCATCACGGCGGGACTCGGCCCGGGCTCCGGCGCTGGCTGGGCCGCCAGCAGCCGGAAGGCCAGGAGTACTACGGCGAATCTAGGGTTCCACATCGAAGGTCCCCAGAGTGACAGGTCCGGCACCTGGCAGGATGAGGCGTTCCCAGGTCCAGCGGCGCTCCTGGTCAGTGCCCCCATCCAGCAGGGCCTCGATCCGGATGCGAGCCGGCTTGCCGCCCCGCCAGCCGCTGACCCATTTCAGGGTGTAGGTGCCGGGAGGCGGTGTCTCATGGGTGTATTCGCCGGACCAGCGCAGCATGCCGCCCGAAGGAGTGCGGCGGCCCCCTTCGGCCAGGGCCCCGTCGGGTTCCTGCACCTGAAGACTCCCGCCGGTGTATTCATCGTTGGCCTGGATGGAGACCACCCGCAGCCGCGTCCGCGCCGTCGACACCCACCAGCTCCGGACCACCCGCAGGCCCGAATCAGGCTCCAGGATCTCCAGGCGATTCTCACCGTTCTGGGCTGTGAGTTCCGTGTCGAGCGCGGTGCCCACATTGGCGTGCCAGCGCAGCGTCGCGCCATTGAACCACACCTGGAGAGAACGAGACCGCCAGACGTTGCGGGCCGCCTCGGCCTCCCGCGCCTGCCGTTCCTGGCGGAGCTGGTCGGCGGTACGAGTGTCCTCGGGAGGCGGAGCGTAGTCGCCCTCCTCCTGGTCGTCGAAGAAGCGGGGCTGTGCCTCATCCTTGGGCGGGTTGGGATCCTTCGGGTCTACGAGCTTGATCCGCAGACTCACCGTGCGATCACTGGACCAGCCGCCCAGGGCCGGCGATACCTCCAGGCGCCACAGCTTCAGATCAGGCACATAGGCGGCCAGGACAGGGGCCTTCGGTGCCCGCGCCTTCTGGGCGCTCAGGACGGAGGCCACTAGCAGGAGACCCAGAACCAGCCGCCGCTTCATCGCACACCCCCGTCCAGCACCTTCAGGTCCGCCCCATCGCAGGTGGCCCACTGCCCTTCATTCGACATGAGGCTCACCTTGGCGGGGCGCAGGCGGTAGCTGCCCGCCATGCCCGCCCGCAGGAGGATCCGGACCGTGTGAGTGTTCCAGCTCCAGGCGTGCTGGAAGAGGAACGTCACTTTGTCCCCGTGGACTTCAACGCGGGGCTTCATCCAGGAGTCTGACGCCCCTTCCTCCGTGAAGGGTTTTCCTTCGAGCACGAAGCCCTCCAGCTTCACGGTGGGATTGAGGCCACCGGGAATAGGCACCTCCAGCATCACGTAATCCGCATCGCGATCCGTCCGGAAGGACACCTGCATCCAGGCTTCCTCGCCGGCCTTCAGCGTCCCGGTCCAGGGCTGGCGGATCCAGCCTTGGCGGGCATTCCCGGTTTCCTGGGGGGTCTTCAGACGCCAGAGGTTCCGCGTCACTGACAAGCGCAGGGCGGACGAGGCATCCCCTTTCGGCGTGCCAGCGGCGCTGCCCGGCACCTGATAGGCGTAGGTCCACACCAGCAGGCCCTTGCCGCTGGCCGTGATGGTGACGGGTTTCGGTTCCGCCATGGCGAAGCTGCCGGCACGGGGCTCGCGGGCGTTCCAGCGGCGGGCCTGGGGCCGTTCCTTGAACTCCCAGGAGGGGCCGCCCTGCACCGCCGCCTGGATAGCCAGTGGTCCCCAGTCCAGCTTCCGGGCCTTCATGAGGTAGGGCAGCAGGTCTACGATCTGGCCGGTGCTCCAGGTGGAGTACCACCCGTAGCCGCGGTATTCGGAGGCCAGGAAGGTCTCGCCCTGGCGGATGAGGGGCGACTGGGGCCGCGCCAGACACAGCGCCTTCAGCGCCATCACCGTGGGCACCACATCGCCCGAGGCGTAGCTCCACCAGACCTCCCGGCGGCCTTCCCAGCGGGCCAGACCGCCCTTCACCACGACCCGCTGCTCCAGGCGCTCGATCAGGGCGGTGGTCTTGGGATGCTTGGCCTGGGCCGCGGCCAGAGCCACCATGGCCAACACGTGATCGCCGGGCCACTGGCCCCGCAGCACCTTGTCGGCGGCGCTGTCCAGCAAGCCCGCCAGAGGTTCGCCGGTCTGGGCCAGGGACATCAGCAGGAAGGCGGCGTCCGCCTGGGGGTCGGCCGATTGCCCATGGCTAACCCGCTGGCGCTGGGCCGGGATCGCCTGGTCCGCCTGCCGGGCCACCTGCTGGAAGAGGTTCATGGCGGCCAGGCGGCCTCGACGGTAGACGCCCTCATCCACGGCATAGCCCAGGCGCTTCATGGTGGCGAAGCTCTGGATGGCGTAGCCGGTCGTGTGGGGATTGGCATCCAGGCCGAAATCATTGGGCGCGTACCAACCCCAGCCGCCGTTGGGCTGCTGGTAGCCGTAGACCTTGAACACGCCGTCGCGGATGTTGCGGTCCAGGTTGGTGAGCTGTTTCCAATCCAGGTCAGGCATGGCGCCCTGCTTCACGAGGTCTGCCACCAGCAGGTTGGGAACGAAGCTTGACAGCGTCTGCTCCACACAACCGTAGGGGTACCCGATGAGGTACGGCAGCGAGGGCGCGGCCAGATGCTCCAGGTTGCCCACGGGCGTGAGCACCAGCGTGGCGTCGCCCTTGGCGGCCGGTGGCGCCGGGATGGTGAGGGTCTGGGACCCGCCATCCAGCACCAGGGAACCCGACAGCGAGGCGGGCACCAGCTGATCCAGCACGGTGACTTTCTGCCGTTCGGCATCCTTCAGGCCGCCACCTTCCACCCGGGCCGTGACAGTGAGCGGGCCCGTCTTATCGGAGAGCAGCGGCAGGGCGAAGCGGTACTCGCCCTGGTCCTGGAGGTTGAAGCTGGCTTCGGGCGCGCCCGAGAACCGACCGTTCTGAACATCCAGCCGGATCTTCCCCTGGATGGGCTGGCCGGAGAGGTTGCGCACCAGGGCGATGGCCCGGGCCTCCTCCCCCACACTCAGCGTGCGGGGCAGCGTGAGCGCCACCTGCAGCGGCTTGGAGGCCGGCTTCGAGGCTCGGCCGACACCTACCTTGGTGTCGCCGGTGATGGCTGTGGCCGTGGCCCGCCAGGCTGTGAGGTTGTCCGGCAAGACCAGATCCACACTGGCCTTCCCGTCGCGGCCCGCGGCCACGAAGGGCACCCAGTGGGCCGTGTCCTTGAAGTTCTGGCGCACCTTGTCGTCGTCATCGGCCCGCAGGAAGCCCATGGCGAGATTGCTCGCCTCCGCCACATCCATCTCCTCGACAACGTTGTATATCCCCGGATGTCGGAGATGAGGACGGTCAACCGGCGCTCGACCCGGTAGCCACCTCGGACGCGGCGAACATCGTCGATATCGAGGATGCGCAGCAATTCACTCGGCACGAATCGCGACTGCACGTCGATCAGTGACTGCCGGTGCTCGTCGGCGGCCCGCAACCGCGCCTTGAGTTGGAAGTTCCACAGGGGTGCGGCGGCCTGTGCGCAGACGAAAGCAACCGCGTCTTCGTGATCAGGAGTGAAGCTCCGGTCAAGCCCGTCCTGTTCGGCTAGACTCAACTCCGACGACCGCGACACAGGGTTCGCCTGGTCCCTTTGGTCCAGCGGCGAGATCGGAGGTCCGAGCCCGGGAAATTCCGGCTCCCAGAAGCGCCTTGTGCTGCAATGGAAGACATCGACGCCGGCCTTTGCCAGCGGCGTCAGGAAAGTTTCCAGCTCCGCGGGCGAGGCTACGAGGCGGGCCTGATAATTTTGCAGGGCCCACTGGAAAAGCCGCAGGATGATGGGAAAGTCCGGGCCCACGCGGGCGCGGCTGGCGGCGACAATCTCGGCGGCAAAGCGGGTGCGGTTGGCGATGGAACCGCCGTAGCCGTCGCTGCGGCGGTTGGTGCCTTCCCAGAAAAACTGGTCGATCAGGTACCCATGGGCGCCGTG
>CAVPLE010000046.1:0-11175 GCA_963705865.1 uncultured Holophagaceae bacterium
CATGCTCTGGAAGTCCCGCCGGATGTGGCTGTGGCAGAGCTGGTGGGTCGCGTCAGCCAGTTGCTCGTAGGGCTTCCACCGGTCGCGATGGATGATGCCGCTGAAGCCCTTGCCCAGTAGGTCTTCGGCCTGCTCCCGGCCGCGCCCCGGCAGGAGGCGGAAAGCCTCTGCGCCCCCCCCTGCCGCGACCCACAGCCACATCCGGTTCTTCCCGCAGCGCCCGAACCCGGTCTCGTCCGCATGCACGGAAGGAGCCTGCTTCACCTCGGCGTGAATGGCCTGGGCCGTCTCCGCCGCCGCCTCACTGACCGCTTTGCAGCAGGCCTGCACTGATCCCAGGGAGATCCGTACGCCGAACATCGCCTTGCTCAGGCTCACGACCTCCCGCCGCGTCATCCGGTAGCGCCCTGTAAGAATGCCGATCCGGGCCTGGATCCTCGGCCCGAACGCGCCCTTTGGCGCCCCCGCTGGCATCCGGCCCCGATTGAGGTGCCCGCACTTCGGGCAGCGCTTTTGCCACAAGTTGAACTGCTGGATGAAGGCTTTGAACTCCGGCGTTTCACAGACCTGACGAATGCAGGCGTCTAAACGGGGCGCCTCGACCAACGGTTCCTCGCAGCGCTCGCACTGCTCGGGATCCCGGTCCACCACCGCATCGACCTCCGATTCGGGCACCACGTCCCGGGTCTTTCCATCATGCCCAGGCTGACCACCACGCTTCCGACCACTCGATTCCACCGGTGGCTTCCGCTTCCGCCCCAGATCCGAACTGGGCGGCTTCGAGCTGTTGCCAGAGTTCTGATCGAGCTGCGCCTCCAGTTCTGCGATGCGCTTCATCGAGGCCGCCAGCAGCGCCTTCAGTTCCTCGTTCTGCCTCTTCAACTCGTCCATCCAACAAGACTCGCAGGGCTAGGCAAAAAGTACAAGCTATTGGTTCATGTGGGGGGCTGAACGGTTACGGAAATTCAAAGGCCTCATTTCCCATCCGCGAACCACAGCACGGGTAAACCCCCAACGCCTTTCTTATCTCAGAAAATGGGCGCCGCCTTTGCGCCCATTTTCTGAGTAAGTAGAACCACGCTCAGTACCCCTCTCCCTCCGCCGCGGCCTTCACCTTCCCTCGGTTGAAGCGGAAGAGGATGGCCAGGTAGCCGATGGCGATGGGGAAGCCGATGAGCCACCAGACCAGGCCCGCGCGGAGGCCGTGGGCGCCGACGCTGGCATTGAGGGCCGTCAGATCGAATCGCGGGTCGAGGGTGGACTTCAGCATCACGGGATAGACGCAAGCCGCGCTGGCGGCGAGGAGACCGAGGATGAAGGCCCCCGAGCCCAGGAAGGCCAACAGGAAGCGCTCCCGTTTGAGCCCCACGAACACCAGGACCAAGCCCGCGAGGAAAATCAAGGAGGCCACCCAACCCAGTGGTGCCTGGGGCAGGTGGTGGAAGATGCCGGGATTCACTGTGGCGGTGGCGTAGCTCGCCACCATCCAGAGCACCGGCACCGCACCCCACAGCTTCATGGCGAACCCCCGGGAGCGCTCATGCACGGGGCCTTCGGTCTTCCACGCCAGGAACAGCGCGCCATGGGCGGCCACGGTCACCAGGGCGAACACGCCGATCAGCACGGTGTACCAGTCGAGGATCCCGGGCCGGGCGCCGATCCGGAAATCCGTCCAGAGGGCCATTTCGAAGAAGCCGGTGCCATCGACCGGCACGCCTCGAAGCACGTTGCCCAGGGCCGCTCCGAGGAGCACCGGAAGCAGCACGCTGGAGAACGCGAAGGCCCCGTCCCAGAAACGGCGCCAGAGGCCATCCTCCAGGTGGGATCGGAACTCGATGGAGATGCCGCGGGCCATCAGGCACCAGACCACCAGCCACATGGCGAGGTAGAAGCCGGAGAAGCCCGAGGCCAGCAGCTTGGGGAAGGCCAGGAACATGGAGCCGCCGCCCGCGAGCAGCCAGACCTCATTGCCGTCCCACACGGGGCCGATGGCGCCCAGCACCGTGCGGCGCTCCTCGTTGGTCTTGGCGACCACGAGATGCAGGATGCCGGCGCCGAAGTCGAAGCCGTCCATCACGGCGTAGATGGCCACCATAACGGCAACGAGCCAGAACCAGAGCATTTCCATGGCGGACTCCTAACCCTTCTGCGTGTGAGAGACGGGACCGTGGGCGATCTCCCGGCCGATGAGGAAGAGCCAGAGGACGCTCAGCACCACGAAGATGCCGGCGAACCCGAGGGTGGTGAAGGCGGTCTGCCCGGCATTCACCGTGGGCGAGCCGCCCTGGAGCGTGCGCATCAGACCATAGATGAGCCAGGGCTGGCGGCCGAACTCGGCCACCGCCCAGCCCGCGGCCGTGGCGATGTAGGGGAAGGGGAAGGCCAGCATCAGCACCCAGAGCATGGGTTTCGCCGTGTCGAGGCGGCTCTTCCAGAGCAGCAGGGCCGCCAGGCCCATGACCGCGATCATGATCGTGCCCAGGCCCGCCATGATGTGGAAGCTGTAGTAGAGCAGCTCGATGTTCTGCGGCCACTGATCCTCGGGAAACTCGAGCAGGCCCTTCACGTTGCTGGAGAAGCTGCCGTAGGCGATGAAACTCAGCACGGCGGGCAGCTGGATGGGGTTCTCGATCCGCCGCTGGGCCACGTTCGGCTGGCCCACGAGCGTGAGGTTGGCGCGGGGACCGCTTTCGAAGCGCCCTTCCATGGCCGCCAGGGTGATGGGCTGATGCTTGGCCACGAGCTTGCCGGAGATGTCCCCCGTGGGGAAAGCCACTAGGACGCTGAAGATCAGCCCCATGATCGTGCCCACCCGCAGGTTCAGCCGGGCCTGCTCGGGATGGATGCCCTTGAGGGTCCAGAAGGCGCCCATGGCGGCCACCACGAAGGCGCCGGTCACCACGGCGGCGATCATGTTGTGGGCGTACTGGCCCAGAGCCCAGGGATTGAGGAGGAAGGCCCAGAAGCTCGCCAGCTGCAGGCTGCCATCCGGGGCCACGGCGTAGCCCACGGGATGCTGCATGAACGCATTGGTGGCGATGATGAAGTAGCCCGAAAGCCAGCTGCCGATCCACAGCGCCAGCGCCGCCCCGAAGTGGCCTTTCGGCGAAAGCTTCTTCTCTCCCCAGATCAGCATCCCCAGGAAGCTGCTCTCCAGGAAGAAGGCGAACATGCCTTCCATGCCCAGGGTCTGGCCGATGATGCCGCCGGAGAAGCGCGAGAAGGCGGCCCAGTTGGTGCCGAACTGGAACTCCAGGGGGATGCCGGTCACCACGCCGATGGCGAAGTTGATGCCGAAGATCTTGATCCAGAAGCGGGCCGCGTCGTTGTAACGCGCCTCGCCGGTCTTGAGGCCCATGGCCTTCAACACCACGATGACCAGGGCAAGCCCCATGGTCAGCTGCGGGAAGAGATAGTGATAGGTCGCCGTGAACCCGAACTGAAGCCTGTGCCAGAAAAGCGGATCACCCATGGTTTCTCCCGGAATGAATGCCTCGCGGTGTCTTCGGAGCCCTGACGCGCGGCCAGTATCCCACGCCGGGCGTGGAGGATCCCGCTCAAAGAGTTGACACCACGGGAGAAGCCGTGGCGTGATGGGGATCACATAGGTTTTTATAGTCTTTAATCGTTATTTAGTCATATTCTCTTGTAATCCCAGCACCGGACCGCTCGTCGAGTCCGCAAGGCTCAGGGGTAGGGGAGGCGGGCCCGGGGTGGGCCCGCCGTTTTTCTAGCCCTCGATGACGATTTCCGAGGTGATGGGCACGGTCGGCCGCAGCATGGCGGACACGCCACAGTAGGTTTCCTCGGACAGTTTCACGGCACGCGCCAGCTTGTCCATGGGCAGGTCCCTGCCACGGAACACATAGCGGACGTGGATGCCGGTGAAGATCTTCGGATGTTCCTCGCGGGCTTCGGCGCTCACCTGCACTTCGAGGCCGTCCAGCTGCACGCGCATCTTCTCCAGGATGCTCACCACATCAATGGCGGTGCAGCCGCCCAGCCCGGCCAGGAGCAGGCCCTTGGGCCGGGGTCCTTTCGTGGGCGTTCCGGCCTCATCCGGCACATCGATGAAGTACCGGTGCCCTTCCTGATCCACCTCGAAGGTCAGGCCGGATTGCCAGCGGACATTGGCTTCCATGGGCAGGCTCCAGATCAGGCAAAAAAGGATTGGATGCGGCGCCAGGAGCCCAGGTTGTGGACATTCTTGAAGCCCTGGCGCTTGAGGATGCCGGCGGCGAAGGCACTGCGGCTTCCGCTTTCGCAGCAGAGCAGCACCGGGCGGGCTGGATCCAGTTCCTTGGCCCGTTGCTCAAGCTGGTCCGCGGGAATGTTGATGGATTTGGGATGAGAGGCTGAACGGAATTCCGCCTTGGAACGCACATCCACGATCTGGGCGCCCTGCTCGAGGAGGGCCTTCACGTCCGTGGCGGAAGCCGAGCGTCGGCTCCACAACAGGTAACCCACCGCCGCCAGCGGGATCAGGTAGATCCAGTAGTCCGCCATCAGGCCCCCGCCTTCTGGAGGGCGGCGATCAGAACCTGGGCCTGCTGGACGCCGACCATGCGCTGCTGGATCTGCCCCGCCTTGAGGACCACGAGCGTGGGGATGCCCTGGACACCGAACCGGCTGGCCAGCATGGGTTCTTCGTCCACATTGACCTTGGCGATGACGGCTTTGTCTCCGCTGGCCTTGGCGACCTCGTCGAGGATGGGGCCCTGCATGCGGCAGGGCCCGCACCAGGGCGCCCAGAAATCGATGAGGACCGGCTGGTCGAGGGCTGCGACCTTCTCGAAGGCGCCGGTGGTGAGGTGAATCACTTGGGACATGTAAACTCCGAAATCGGGGTTGGAAAAGACGGGAAGACCGGGCCGCCTACCTCGCCAGGGCCCAGATGAGGCCCATGACGGCGCCGTAGCTGATGCCGCGAAGGGGGGTGGCGGTCAGGGGGCAGGTGCCCGTGCCGCACCCCACCAGGCGGTGCCAGCCGTAGCCCAGCGCCCCGCCGATGACGAGCCCCAGGGCGATGCGGATCGCTGTGGCCTTCACCGGGAACACCCCACACCGACGCCCTCGGGCACACCAAGCTTGCGCAGGATGGTGGACATCAGGCACCAGTTGGTGAGGCCGCTCTGGAGGAGGTTGGCGCCCACGAAGGCTGTGAACCAGTACCAGTTGTGGCTGTGGAAATGGGCGAGCACGAGGCTCAGCAGGATGAAAGTTCCCGCGACGGTGTGGACGATGCGATCGACGTTCATGGGTGGCCCCTATGCGTTTTCGGTGTGGGTGGATGCCTGGCGTTGGAGATCCGCGGCGCGACCGCGGCGGGCGACGAGGTAGTAGAGGACGGGAATGGAAGGCACGGACAGCAGGGTGGCCGCCACCGACCCCGCCATGAGGCTGATGGCCAGCCCCCGGAAGATGGGATCGGCCAGCATCACCAGGGAGCCCACGATCACGGCCGCCGCGGTGAGCAGGATGGGCCGGAACCGCACCACGCCCGCTTCCTCCACGGCCAGCGCCAGAGGCATGCCCTCGCGCAGTTTCAGTTCGATGAAATCCACGAGGATGATGCTGTTGCGGACGATGATGCCCGCCCCGGCGATGAAGCCGATCATGCTGGTGGCCGTGAAGAAGGCGCCCAGGAGGCCGTGGGCGGGGATGATGCCGATGAGGGAGAGCGGGATCGGCACCAGGATCACCCAGGGGATCTCGAAGCTTTCGAACCAGCCCACCACCAGCACGAAGATCAGCACCAGCACCGCGGCGAAGGCCATGCCGAGGTCCCGAAAGACTTCGAGGGTGATGTGCCACTCGCCGTCCCACTTCATGATCAGGTTCTCGGTGTTCTCGGGGTGGGCCAGGCCCAGCCTGACCACCTCGGCGCCACCGGTGCCCTTCATGGCGTCGATCTTCTTGTTCAGCGCCGCCAGGGCGTAGACCGGACTTTCGATGGTGCCAGCCAGGTCAGAGAACACGTAGGCGACGGGCATGAGGTTCTTGTGGAAGATGACCGCCTCCTCGCGTCCTTCCTTCACGGTGACCAGCTGGCTGATCGGGATCATGCCTCGCGGGCCGGGCACGGTGAGCTGGAGGATCTGAGCCAGGTTCTGGCGCTTCTCGGAGGCGAGCTGCAGCACGACGGGCACCTGGCTGGAACCACGCAGCACATGGAAGGCGCCGGCGGTGTAGCCGTAGCCCGCCATGTAGAGCGTCTGGATCACGTGGGCCGGAGCCACTCCGAACAGGGCGGCCTTCTCCCGGTCCAGCACCAGACTGATCTTGGGGCTGGTGGGGTTGAGACTGGAATCCACGTCCACGATACCGTCCACACTCTGGAAAGCCTTGAGCACCTCACCCGCGAGGCGGGAGCGTTCGGCTTCCGAAGGCCCGTAGACCTCGGCCACGATGGTGTCCATGACGGGCGGTCCGGGCGGGATCTCCACGAGCTTCATGCGGGCCCCGGCGGGCTTCGTGATCTTCTCCAATTCCGGGCGCAGCCGGACCACGATCTCGTGGCTCTGCTCCTTGCGGTCTCCCTTCGGCACCAGGTTCACCTGGACATCCACCATCTCCGCCTCCTGGCGGAGGAAGCTGTGCCGCACCATGCCCACGAAGGTGAAGGGGGCGGCCTCGCCGGCGTAGACCTGCACATCCTTGACGGTGGGCTCTTTCAGCACCCGGCGGGCGATGTCCTGCCCCATGGCAAGCGCGTCCTCGCGCGGGGTCCCGGCCGGAAGATCCAGCTGGACCATGAACTCCGACTTGTTGTCGAAGGGCAGCATCTTGACCTTCACCACGCCGAATCCCACCAGGGACATGGCGCCGATGAGCAGCGCCACGACGCCGCCGAAGAAGCCCCAGCGGATCGCGGGCTTGAACAACAGGGCCCGGATGACCTTGCGGTAGAGCGCGGAGAGCTTCGAATCGGGCGCCACCTCGGGGTTCTTGTCCTGCCAATCGTGGGTCGGCTCAGGCGAGGCCGTATCGGGCGTCGCGGGATGAAGCCCGGACTCGTCGGTCTCCGGTAGATGGGCCTCCTTCTTGAACAGGATGAGGCTCGCCCAGGGGCTGATGACGAAGGCGATGATCAGGCTGAAGATCATGGCCACACTGGCGCCCACGGGGATGGGCCGCATGTAGGGGCCCATGAGCCCGCGCACGAAGGCCATGGGCAGGATCGCGGCGATGACGGCGAAGGTGGCCAGGATGGTGGGATTGCCCACCTCGTCCACCGCTTCGATCACCACGGTGGCGAAACTCTTCCGCAGCCCGGGGAGATGCATGTGGCGGTGGATGTTCTCCACCACCACGATGGCGTCGTCCACCAGGATGCCGATGGAGAAGATGAGCGCGAACAGCGTGACGCGATTCAGCGTGTAGCCGAACAGGTAGGTGATCAGCAGCGTGAGGGCCAGGGTGACCGGCACGGCCACGCCCACCACCACGGCGCTGCGCCAGCCCATGGCGAGGAAGATGAGGGCGATGACGCTGAGGGTGGCGATGAGCAGATGCTCGATCAGTTCGTTGGATTTGTCGCCAGCGGTCTCCCCGTAGTTGCGGGTGACGGTGACCTTGAGGTCGCGAGGGATGAGGCTGCCGCGCAGAGCCTCCACCTTGGCCAGCACCTGATCCGCCAGGGCCGTGGCATTGGTGCCGGCGCGCTTGGAGAGGGTGATGCTCACCGCGGGTTCGAATCCCGGCTTCCCAACCTCCCCGAAGAGAACCATGGGCGGCTCGGGTTCGGGCGCGTCCACCACCCGGGCGACATCACCCAGATAGACGGGTCGCATGTTCCGCACGCCCACGACGAGGCGGCGCAATTCCGAAGCCTGGAGCACGAAGCCGGTGGCCTCGAGTTCCGTGCGCTTGCCGTGGTCCACCAGGGCGCCCGCGGGCAGCTGGCCCTCGGCGGCCTGGAGAGCCGGCTGGAGTTCGCCGATGGACATGTTGATGGCCCGCAGACGGTCGGGATCCGGTTCGATGCGGACCATGCGGCGGGCCCCGCCCACGACCTTCACCTGGGCGGTGCTGGGCACGTCCGACAGTTCCCGGGCCAGGACGTCGCCGACCTTGCGGAGCTGGCCGGGCGTCTGCGCCGCGCCAGCCCCCTCACCGTGCAGGGTGAGGACCAGGAAGGGCACATCATCGATGGTCTGCAGCTTGATGATGGGTTTCATGGCCCCAGGCGGCAGCATCTGGGGATTGGCCGCCAGTTCCTGGTAGATCTTCACCAGGCTGGGCTCCTGCGGTTCATTGACCTTGAACCGCACGGTGATGAGCGCCATGCCCGGCCGGCTCATGCTGTAGAGGTACTCGACGCCGGGAATGCCCCAGAGACGGCGCTCCATGGGGTTGGTGACCTGGCTTTCGATCTCCTGCGGGCTGGCGCCGGGATAGGGAATGTAGAGATCGACCATCGGCACGATGATCTGAGGCTCTTCTTCGCGGGGCGTCAGCACCACGGCGAGAACACCCAGCATCAGCGAGGCGAGGACGATGAGGGGCGTCAGCTTGCTGCGGAGGAAGCCCTTGGCCAGCCGGCCGGCCAGACCCAGTTTGGGCTCACTTGCCATGGCTCACCCCGCTGGAGATATCGATGGGCTGGCCATCCTGGAGCGCGCCGGGGTTATCGATGACCTTCTCGCCGTCCTTCAGGCCGGAGCGCACGGGCAGGAAGCTCCCCTCCCCTTCACCCAGGGAAAGCCAGCGGAGTTCCGCATGGCCGTCCTTGGCGACGAACACGCCGGTGAGCTCACCGCGCTGCACCAGGGCGGTGCGGGGCACGGAGAGGCCTTGGGCCTTGGCGACCCCGGGTACCAGGATCCGCGCGAACGAACCCTGACGAAGGCCCTTGGGCTTGAGCACCTTGGCGCGCAGGGTGCCTTTATGGCTGTATGGATCACCGCCGGGCGCCAGACCCGTGATCTGGGCCTGCCCCTCGGTCCCTTCGGCTTCGAACGACACCTTCGAGCCCGTCTTCAGACCCTTGGCCTCGTCCTCCGACACGGTCGCGACCAGTTCCTGTTCGCCGTCGCCCACCAGTTCCAGCAGGGGCATGCCGGGCCCGACGAAGTCGCCTTCGTTCACCTTGCGGGATTGCACCACGCCGGAGAAGGGCGCGCGGATCTGGGTATAGGCGATGTTGGCCTTGAGGGAGGAGACGCCGGCCTGGGCCTGCGCCACCTGGGCCTCCACCTGCTCCAGCTCGACGGCGGTGCTGGCCTTCTGGGCCTGGAGGGCCTGAATGCGGCGGTGGTAGGCCTCGACCGTGGCCAGGCCCGTCTGCGCGGCCTTCAACTGGCCCTGCAGATCTTCATCACCCAGGGACAGCATCAAGGTACCGGCGGCCACGCGCTGGCCCTCCTGCACATGGATGCGTTTCACCTGGGCGGCCATGCGCGTGGACATCATGGCCGTGCGCGTGGACTGGAGCGTGGCGGCCACCCAGGCGCCGCCCGCAGGCGCGCCTTGACCTACCAGAGAGACTGCGACTTTTGGCAATTCCTTTTCAACTCGTGAATCTCGCTTGCTCCCGCAAGCAAGATTCACGAGCAGCGCCGTGCCCAAAGTGGCGAGCAAACATGCAGTCTTCATGGCTTGACTCCTTCAATGGGATTGCCGCTGGCCAGATCGAGGCTGGCGCGGCTCACGCGAAGCTCGAACAGGCTCTGGAGAATGAGGGTGTGGGCGCCCTGGACGGCGGCTTCCGCATCGAGCACCTCGATGAGGGGGGCGAGGCCCTCCTTGTGGCGCGCTTCCCGCAGACGCTTGGATTCCTCGGCGGCCACGAGCGATTCCTTCGCCGCGGCATAGCGCGCCTGGGCGGCGAGGACCGATTCCTTCGCCACGCGGACTTCGTGTTCGGCCTGCTGCTGCTTGAAGGTCCGCATCTCGCGGGCGGCGCTTTCCTGGGCGCGGGCGGCCCTCGCCTTGGCCCGGTCCGGCGCGGAGAACACCTTCCACTTCAGGCCCACACCGGCCCAGGTCCAGTTGCCTTTTTCGGACCAAGAATGGTGGAGGGTGCCCGCCCCCAGCTCCAGGCCCACTTCGGGGCGGAGGCTGCCGCTGGCGGCCTTGGCGCCTTCCCCGGCGGCTTTGGCCTGGAGGTCCGCGGCGAGCAGATCACCTCGCTGCCCGGATGAAGGGGCCGCCAAGGGCTCGGTGGGTTCGAGCGGCGTGGCCAGGGGGCCTTCCACCGGACCGCTGCCGGTGAGCAGGCCCAGGCCAGAGCGGGCCGAGCGCATCTGCTTGGTGACGTCGGCCTTCTGGGCGTCGATCTGGGCGTGGAAGGCCTTCAGGCGCTGGAGCTCGGATTCCAGCATCAGGCCCTGCTTCACGCGGGCGCCCACGAAGTCCTCCATGCCCTGGATCCAAGTCCTGGAATCCTCCACCCACTTGAGGGCCTGCTCGGCCACTTGGGTGCCGAAGTAGGCCTCTACCACCGCCTGGGCGGTCTCCTGCTTCCGGCGCTCCTGGCTGGCGACCTCGGCCTGGGCCATGTAGTCGCCGGCCCGGCGGGCCGCGGTGATCCGCCCGCCGGCATAGAGGGGCTGCTGGAGTACCGCGGAGCCCCCGTAGGCGCCGATGGGATCCGGGTGGTTCAGCGACTGCGGATTGAAGTCCGCCGCGCCGATGCGCGCCTGGTTCAGCTTGATGCCGAAGGCCATCATCGGTTCGTTGGTGCGGACGCCCTGGGCCTGCGACGCCGTTTCCCGCTGCTCGGCGGGCGCGGCCGCGATCACGTCCGCGAACCTCACCGTGCCCGCCGAGGTCACCACGCCGTCGGCGGTGAGCACGGCGTCGGCAGCATCCGTCCCCGTCGCCTCGGCCGCCGCCGCGAGGATGCCCTGCCGCAGCGCGAGGCAGGCCGCGTGCAGCACGCCGCCCATCTGCCCTTCAGCGAATTGTAGACGATGGTGGTGCTGCTGCACCCGCGACTTGCCGCGAAAGGACTCCGAGATGACGGTCGCCGCATAGTGGTCGCCGTCGCCTGCGAGGTCGTGGATTTCCACCTTCGCGTCGGGCAACGCAGCCTTGATCATCGTTTCGATGTCCCGCGCGTCCATTGGCATGTCTTTGAATCTCCTGATCTTGAGCTAGTCCCGGCCCAAGCAATGCACCGAAATATGACTATTTCTAGCCCCTGCAACCGGTTGCGTCAGCAATACGTGG
>CAVPLE010000047.1:0-3314 GCA_963705865.1 uncultured Holophagaceae bacterium
TGACCATCGACGGTTACTGTATATGCTCCATGTGAGATCTGAGCGCCAGGAATCATGTCCCATGTTATGTTTGTGTATGCTCCCCAACTTGCGTTCTGAGTTATAGCGTAGGTCGCAGGGGGAAGCTTAAGAATCCTAATGTCCGTGGCCCCGATTTGGGCCAGCACCCACGCTATCGAGCCCTCCGTGGAGGCATTGGCATGATCGGCTATTGTTGCGTCACTCGATACGTACCATTCACCCTTAATTATGGAGGCTATATTAGCGTAAAGGGACGGAAGGCGAGTAAGGGTAACGGTTCCTGCCGTATGCGATGGAACCGTGAAAGTGTCCGTGTCAAGTCCAGTTCCCCATTCGACATCCTCTTTCCCAATGGCACCCGTGTATCCGGTCAACTGTCCCGATGCTTGATTAAGCAAATCATGACGCATCATGAACCGATACACTGAATCTTGTGGAATGTGCGCTATGATAGCCAGAAGGACTATCGAGACCGATACGGTTGCTATGCTGATACGCTTAAACCATTTCATGGCAGAATTCCTTGTATGATGTTCTTGAAAAACAAAAAGCCCCACACAGACTTTCGCCTGGTGAGGCTTCCTTTGGCTCGGAGCAGCCTACAGTTAGAGACTACATTAAACTACATGCAAACTAAAATTGAAACTATTTTCTGTAAGTACATTATTTTACATCGAGTCTCTTGTCAAGAGGACTACGATTATCTTCTTTTTTCTCCGACATGAGATTCTTGATCTTTTTGGGAGAGAACATAAAATCCCTTCTAAGTCCACCTTTGTCTTTGAAGTCATATTGCTCAATTCCTTTGAGTCTTTTATTAAGACCAGAATTCCATGTATTCACAAGAGCCATGGCATCGTTTCGGTTACCAGCCTTTATCATCTCTTGGGCATATGCTCTTGTATAATTGTATCCCCTATCCATATCCTCAATGAGATCCCACACCTTTTCTTCCTTGGCCCCACCGGTTGTCTTCACAAATCTACCACTCAATCCGCGCATCATAGCTGAAGGATCAAGTCCCTCGCGACCATATCCAGCCAGAATACTCTGAGCGAAGTTTTGGAGTCTTAGTGGAGAGATGAGCATCTCTCCACCAGGGAGATTACCAGTACCTGCCGACTGTAGTTTTTTAGCCAGCCACTTATATGTTTCGGGAGTCAGTTCCTTGTATTGCATTTCGGGTGGGGTCGTTTTCTCCATATACTTTGGAACTACCTCTCTCCCTGTGAAGGTGTTGAGATTGGCTATGTCTTCGGCCGCACCCTTAACCACGGGGGGGAGAAGTGATCCAGCAATGCGAGATCCTGAAACTTCTCCTTCCCTTACAAAATCTACAGGGGAAAGCTGAGCCAGATAATTGACCAGAAACTTCTTAGCGCCCTCTCTGTCCTTGTCCCAAAGCTTATCTATCCCATACTCAAGGGGATTAACGGCCATCTGGCCCAAATCCCCCTTGGCAATTACGAGATATTTGGGGACTACTTTCCCATGCTTATCCTTGTCGGTTCCGGTGATGATGGTGAAGTAGTTCTGTTTTATGTGCTCCGGGATATCGTCGTAAAGATCCGAATAATTCATCCTGTTCCATGCGTATGCTGCCATCCCTGGAATAACCGCTCCGGTTAGGGTTTTGGCAAGAAAATTGTTTCGATCTTCTTGAAACGCTTTTATCACCTGTGCCCTGCCTTGGACGCGAGCATTCAGGAATGGGATGAATTGGTTGGCAACCTTCGTCCATGTGCCTCCCTTGGCAAAGTCTATTGTGGATTCACGCGCCATCATTGCGGCCTGGTCTGCATTTTTACCTACCACCTTAGCCCGCTGATACACTCCAACACGGGGGGCCAACTCCACGGCAGAACTGATTTTCTCAATAAGCTTGAATGGTGAAGCAATTACGGTCGCTGTTTTTTGAAGCCCAGTCTTGGCAAACAACTGGCTTTTTGCGGTCTTGGCCGTTCTGATTTCCCCGACCCACCCGAAGCCACCTCCATGCTCAAGGTATTCTTTCACAAGGTCGGACTTGCCACCGAACTCATGCTTGAATCCTTCGACAAGTCCCTTGGCCCAATCCTTTTGGAACTTGCCAGCTATGTCACCCGCCTTGTAAACTGGAGCCGTGGCATAGGCCATGAAACCATCCCGCATGGCATTTGAAATGGTGAATGGAAGATATAGGCTTGTTGCACTACTCCGAAACACGTTGTTGATGGCATGCACCCATCTAGGAGCCTGAAAGGGGGTGAGTTGCTTCATGGAATCAGCAAGATCCTTTGGAACAATGTATTTCTCAACCTTGCCATCCTTGAATCGAGCAATGGTATCAAAGTCCTTCTTGGCCCAAGCGCCTTCCCGAATTGGATTCAATCCCGCTTTCTTGAGTTTTGCAAAATCTTTCGCGCTTTCAGCTATCGGACGGGCCACCCCTTGCAATGCTGAATTGGGGTTTGTCTGAATGTCGTCAATGAGCGTGGATGCCACTTTGTTTCGGGCAATAAGTGACTTGGCATCCAGAAACTTCTTGATGGTAGATTGGACCGGATCAGCAATCTTCTTCTCAGTTCCCTTGAGTCCCTTGATGATCTTTTGGTTCGCCGCACTAAAGAATTCCTTCGACGGCATGTTGCCGGGAAGTTTTGCAATATCGGCCGGCAATCGGTCAACCACGTCAAATGCGGCATAGAAATCGTTGTCTTTTAGAATAGCCGCATAAGCATCATCACTTATAATGCCAGCCTCGTTCATTGGTTCCAGGATGGTTTTACGTGTCCACTCATTCCATGCGTCGGCAGCTTTTTGAATCTTTGCCGGATCTTCACCGATGGCACGATATGAATCTTCGATTTCCTTCACTGCCGCTCGTGCTTCATCAAGCTTTATGTCTCCGGGATTCTTAATCTGCCAGAACCATCGTTTTTCAGTTGACGGGACATCGAATTCTACCCACCCATGCCCAGGGACACGCTCTTTTATTGTCTTCACGGTAGGCATCTCTACCTTCATGGGGTTTGCCACACCTTGAGGTTTTTCCGGTCCTTCCTTGATCATTTTGGCACGGGTTTCCATGCGCTTTGCGGCAATATAGTCCCTGAACACCTTCTCGTCATTGCGGACATCCTTGAGTGCTTCTTCAAGATCGGAAAACTCCATGGCCGCAACATCCTTGAAGGAAGAATGCTTGCGTGCATCCTCGTAGGTCTCAGGGGATACTTTCTTGATCGGAGCAAACCTGTCGAGCATCCCTACATTGAGCTGAGTCAGCGACGGCAATCTCCCGGCTCTTCGTTCTG
>CAVPLE010000048.1:0-7175 GCA_963705865.1 uncultured Holophagaceae bacterium
ATGAATCTCAACTCCTGACAACGCAGCAGATCATCGACTCCGGACTCACCCACAATACTGGCAAGGGAAACGTAACCTGGAAATGGTATATCGAGAACGTCAGCCCGCTGGAGTTCGAGGGATCGAGTGATCTGAATGTTCAGCCCTATCTCCTCGGGCTTCTACTGGGGGATGGAAGTCTTAGCGGACCTGCGGTCAGTATCTCGGTAGGGGATGAGGACGACTTAGAGACACTGACCGAAATTGAGGACCTGCTGGAAAACGGCGTAGATCTTCGGAAGATTGTGGGTGGATACGTCTTCACGAGTTCGACTCCAGGGGCCTATCGGAATAGCCTGGACAGGGATCTGAGGGTTCTCGGATTGCGCGGGAGCAAGACGAAGTTTGAGGGACGATTCGGTGTTCGCTCTTTCGAGAAGTTCGCTCCTCAGCAGTACCTCTTCGCCGGTCCTGAACAGCGCATGGAGTTGCTTCGGGGTCTGATGGATGCCGACGCCACAGTAGACGCTGATGGACGTGCCCTCCTGACCACTACATCGAAGCAATTGGCTGAGGATGCGATTTTCCTTGCTCGCTCTCTTGGAGGCCGGGCCAAGATCGTGCGTTCCCGGGAGACGACATATACCTATCCCGGAGAAAAGAAGACAGGCCGTCTGAGCTACGAGGTACTCATCGCTACACCGGAGGTTCCCTTCCGTCTGCTTCGCAAGGCGAGCAGGTGGGTGGAGATCAACGGACGCAAGCAGGCCCGACTTCCGCACAAGAAGATTGTTTCGATCACACCAGTTGGAAGAGAACACGCCACATGCATCCGTGTCGCTGACGAGGAGCATGAGTTCATCACGGCTGGAGTGACCAGAACGCATAACACTCTCAATTTCGCCGTCGTGTACGGGAGTGGCCCAGCCAACATCGCAGAACTCCTTTCCGCTCAAGGTGACCCAACCACTAAGGAGGCTGCCCAGGAGATGCTAGAGAAGTACTTCTCCGCCTTCCCTGGTCTGCGGAACTGGATGGGGGCCCGTGTTGTGGAGGGGCGTGAGCAGGGCTACGTCAACACACTTTTCGGTAGGAAGTTCACGGTTTGGGAGTACCAGGATTCCAAAGAGTGGATCAGGTCCAAGGGTGACCGTATGTGCGTCAACGCTCCAGTGCAGGGTGGAGCCGCCGACTACATGAAGATCGGCATGGTTCGTACACAAGCTGCAATCCACAGGGCCGAACGGGAGGGGCGCATCCCGAAAGACAGCATCCGTCTGACTCTCACCATCCACGATGCCCTGGAGTTCCTAGTCCACGATTCGGTTGATACCCAGACTGTCATCGACCTGATCAACCCTTGCGTCTCCTTCCCGGTGAAAGGCTTGCCGGTCGAAATCCGTGCCGACTGGCACGAAGGACGCTCGTGGGGGTCTGTGGTCGAGATCAAGCTCGACCCTGAGAAGAGAATTTCTGGGTACGCGGTGGAGGATGTGGATCAGGTTTTCAGCACTCTTGAAGAGGCTTACGCCTACCAGGACAAGGAGCATGCCGGGGTGGAGGACACCCTAAGCCATGTACCGGATTCCTCTGTGAGCGAGGAAGAGCCTCCTTGGGCGCATCGAACCGAGAGACCAGTGGAGGACCAAGACATGATTGCTACCATCACCATAACCGAGATGCCCACTGAGGCTCAGTGGGTCGAATTCCTAGAATGGTTGAAGACCAGATCCGGGACCACCAAAGTTGTTCTCGAGACACCGGAGGGCAGTCTCACTTTCGATGAGAGGCACCACGTAGACCACGACGACCAACCCCACATCAGTCTCCTCCTAGGTGGAGCTTCTCTGAACTTCTCAGCAGAGCATGTGGATGGGGATCTTGTGATGTCCGGGATAGATCTATGACCGGTCTAGAAGCCTATGACCTTCCTTTCGATGACGTTGAGAGGAGCATTCTTTCGTGGGTTCAGGAGGCCCTAGAACTGCGGCATGGAAGTGCTGGTGACCCGAAAGGGGCACTTCGAGGAGCGTCGGAGGAGACATCCGCCGACATCACCGATCTTCTGCTCCGGGTGCGCATGCGCTCTGACAGGGTGGATGAGTTGCTTGCCAAGATCACGCAGGCCAAGGGTCGGGCCAAGCGTGCCAAGGAGGAGGCAGCGTTCGCCGCTGACATCGCCCTCATGGAAGCCACACGCAGCCACAGCGCCCGTCGTGTTGAGTTCAGCGCCGGGCGCGAGCGTGAGGCTGAGGCAAAGTTGGACAGTCTGGAGGAGCGTCGTCTAGCTCATCGTGGGGACCGCCTCGTGAACCTGGCCAGCGAGTCGTATGAGGTTATCAATCAGGTGCATTGGTCCCTTGATGCCATCCGCAAAGACCTACGAGCCCAACTTCACGCACTCCAATTCGAGTCATCTCTTGAGAGGTGATTCCAATGTCGTCTGTGGCGTGTAGTGTGGGCCGCGTAACCAGATGTGGCCGAGTCCCGGCCACCCAAGAAACCAGTAACCAGAAATGAGAAACTAAGATGCCAAGGGTTGAATTCAAGCCTGAGAACCGGGTCGCCACCACCAACTACGACTACCCCAAGCTGAAGCTGAAGTCGGGGGAGCGGGCTCGGATCATCGTGGGGCTGGAAGATCCGGTGGTGGAGTATGTGCACACTCTCCGTAAGCCACAGATCATCAACGGTGTGCCCCAGAAGTTCCTGGCTGAGCGCAAGGACGGCACGACCTACGAGGACTACAAGATGGATTTCGTCTCTCGTCCTATCTGCCTAGGAGATGCCACCATCCTCGCTGACAAGGGGGTGGACCCTAAGAACTGCCCAATGTGCAGGCTCGCACAGGAGCACGGGGACTACACCTCCCCACCTCAGCGGCGCTATGCCATGCATGTCGTCCGCTACCGCACCAAGGCCGGTACCACTGACGTGCAGACACCGTTCTCGGTGGAGACACTCGTATGGTCTTTCACCGACAAGACGTTCAACAAGCTCGTGGACTTCAAGGAGGAGTGGGGTGATCTTCGCCAGCATGACCTCCTGCTAGGGCCATGCACCAACGAGGTATTCCAGCAGTTCGACATCACTGTCGCGGCCAAGGGGGCATGGCTGGAGGACCCGGAGCGCAAGAAACTCACTGCCCAGACCTTCAAGGAGAATCAGATCCCTGACCTCACCGTCGCTGTGGGGTCTGCGAAGCAGAAGCAATGGATCGAGCAGGATATCCACCTGATCGTAGATGCCTGGGGCCAGGTGCTGGGGGCCGAGCCTGCGGGAAACGACATCACCGGTTTGGACGAGGACCTCAATGGGCTGATCGGGAAGTGGGCGGATGAGACCCCGGAGGAGAAGCCCACAACCGGAACGGAACCGTCTGAGGACAACGTGGAAGACTTGCTCAGCTCGCTTTCCAAGCCTGAGGACGATTCCCCCGCAGTGGACCAGGTAGCCGACGAGAAGCCGGAAGAGCCCATCGTGCAGAAGGGCGCTGCCAAGAAGCCGTCCCCTCAGGTTGAGAAGGAGGCCACACCTGCTGAGAGTGTGGACAACTTCGATGACCTACTCGCTGATCTGTAGGGTCTCACACAGTGATTCAAACGGTGGACCTCGCCGCTAGGTTCTCGGCGTGCATTGTTCGGGACCGTGATGGCGAGGTCCACCACCAGTTCGACTCGAGAAACAAGAGTCACTTCGAGTTCGCCTCTGAGGTGGGCAGATGGGCTCGCAATCCTGAGGTCGAGCTGGTGGTGATTGAGGACGTGCCCTACGGAATCTCTTCACAGGCTATGGTCAAGCCAGTCCTGAAGTACCAGGGTGTACTCATCGCCGTTCTGCACCCTGTGTTGGACAAGGTGATGTTCCTGGCTCCAGCCACTTGGATGAGGGCCTTCCCTGGCGTCCAGCGCGCCCCCAAAGGCCTCTCCAAGTTGGAGGCTGACAAATACCGCATCGAGCAGGCCCGGCTCTACGCCGCCGACCTGGGTTACCAACCACCAGATCTAGTACAGGAGTACATCGACACCCTGCCAGAGGGGACGAGGGTGTTGAGGAAGCACACCAATCCGTTGGAGAAGTCGATGACAGATTACGTTTCTGCCTTCTTGATGAACGAGTTCACGAGTCGTTTCACAAAAGAAGATTTCAGCGCCCTTCAGGGCGTATCCCCCGCCTACATCTAGGAGACCACCGTGAGCAGCAGTAAGCCCGATACCCGTGTCTCCCACCACCAGGAGACCTAATGACTACCCCAGCTAAGAAGCAGGACGCCCTGACGGCCCTGCTCGCCAGTGCCGAGAAGAAGTATGGACTGACCGTGGGGTCTATGGCCGACCTAGCTACGGACACGAAGTTCATCTCGACCGGCAACATTGCTATCGACTATGCCCTCGGTGGTGGAATCCCCATGCGACGGACGGTTGAGCTTTCGGGGCCTCCCTCATGCGGCAAGACGACCTTGGCCATTCAGGTCGCCGCCGAGATGCAGCGGATCATCATTTCCGGAGGGGACCCAGAGCGGGGTATCAGCCCGGACGACAAGATCATCTATCTCGACTACGAGCATGCCATGGACCCGGAATACACCAAGGCGCTCGGTCTAGATATGGAGCATGAGAGCTTGCTCTTCACACAGCCGGATACATTGGAGGCCGGGGCCGACTTCCTCCTAGAGGCTTTCAAGACCGGGCGCATCCGGCTGGCACTTGTGGACTCGGTTGCGGCTATGAACCCGAGTGCCCAAGCTGAAGCGGACTCAGTGGCTAAGAGCCTCCCTGCAATTCAGGCCAAGCTTATGAAGCCGTTCGGGACCAACCTCGTGTCGATCCTGAAGAACAACAACGGAACCGTCATCTTCATCAACCACGAACTTGAGAAGATGGACATGGGGGGATCGCGCCGTCCGGGAATGCCTGCTGTCACAACCACCCCCGGAGGCTCAGCACTCAAGTACTTCGCCAGTGTCCGGGTGGCCTTCCGTCAGATCCGACAGAACAAGGGCGCGATCATCGACCCTCTGAGCAACGTCGAGATCGAGGTCCCCCTGTCCACAGACGTGCGGGTCAAGGTCATCAAGAACAAGGTCGCTCCACCGTTCCGGGAGGCCATCGTGCGGGTTCGCTTCGGCCAGGGGTTCGACCCTTTCTGGACCGCTATGCAGATTCTTCTCGCCAACAAGAAGGTCATCTACTCCGCCAGCCGGTACTACTTCCATAACGTCAAGGATGAAGGTGGAGCCCCCGACTGGATGCCAGAAGAGAGCCAGGGCACCCACCGGCCTTACTTGCATGGCGAGAAGCGGGTTTTCGCTATGGCCGACCTCCACCAGGATTGGAGGGGTCTGCTGATTGGCATTGCGGAGCGGGTGGCCAAAAGCAATGTGGAGTCGTTGAAGGCAATCGCCCCAGTGATGGAGGAGGTGTCTGCTGACGAAGGGCCTGACGAGGTGAACAGCGAGGACCTTGACGACCTCATCCCCAGTACGGAGAGTGGGAATCGGATCGAGATCTAACTAGGGTTGTTTTTCGATCTACAGAGGCGTATCAGGAAATGAAGAAAGGACCACGAACATGGCCACAGTCACTCTCGATCAGATGAAAGACAAGCTGCTCACCATCGAGCAGGTCACCCAGCAACTCCAGAAGACGGAGCCGCTGAACACCGATTTCATCAGCAGTGAGAGCAAGGTGAAATTCCAACTGCGGGCCGATTGGGCACAGGGCATCGACTCTATGGCGGGGACTGACCCTGTGGGCGCGGTCATGGACATCAACGGTGTTGAGCGTCAGATGACCAAGGAGGCAGTACTTCAGGCGGCTGCCAACTTCGGTCTGACAGCTCCGTACATTTCCAAAAAGATCCCGGCTCACCTCACCGAGGGTCTCCTCAACTACCACTACTCGGGGGGCATGGGCAACACCGAGTACAACGTCCTATCGGTGGGCGACACCATCGCGGCTTTCACACGTCCGACACTCGTACCGTTCTCGAACCTGCAACTTCTGGAGAGGACCATCGAGGGCATCGAACATCGCCACGGCAAGGGAACCCCCATCTATGCCGACTACAAGATGAACAACTCTCTCATGCAGACGGATGTGCGCCTCATCGTTCCTGCTCAGGAGCGTGTCATGCACAACACCGGTATGGCTGACGTTCCTGTGGGGCAGTCTGACGTGTGGATGGCTGGTCTGCATCTTTCGAACTCTCTCGTAGGTAAGAAGCAGACCACGTTGGAGGCCTACCTGTTCCGGTGGTGGTGCACCAACGGTGCTACAACCCTCCTGGATGGGGTAGGGAACTGGTCGCGCCGGAGCAACGGCCAGAACGACGACATCTACGAGTGGGCTCAGGAGACCGTGGATGAGGTGCTTGGTGGATTGGAGTACCGCTTCGATCAGGTGCAAGCCCTCACAGCACTCAACATCGCTGGGAACACCGCCGATGTGCTTCGGGAAATCTTCTCGAGGTACGAGGTGCCCGTTTCACAGCGTGACGCGATCATGGCTCAGATGATGGAGTCCGAGACCCTCACGATGTACGCCATCATGCAGGCCATCACCCAGGTGGCCAACGAAGCTGGGATGGACGCCCGTCGTTCGGATCGACTCATGCGAATCGGTGGTGCACTACCCACTGAGAGTTTCGACACCCTGAAGGCTCGTGTGTGGCGCGAGGGCCACCTGGCCGACGAGACGCAACCGAACCCCTATGAGATTCAGGCTATTGCGGCCTAAGTCTCCTTCGTTTCCCCAGAGTCCCGAGAGGATCATTATGACGAGCATCAGGGGATTCCACTGATGGCCGGGCAGAAGAGTGCACAACAACTCATCTGGGTGGATCTGGAAACCACTGGACTCCCCACTGAGCATGACGAGTGCATCGACTTCAGTGATGTCCATGTCCTGGAGTTCGCCATGATCATCACTGATCGTTCCTTGAACATTCAGGCCAACGGATACACCGAGGTCATCAAGCTGACACAACCCGCAGCAGACGCCCTGAGGGCCAGTGAGTACGTCAAGAAGATGCACACGGAGAACGGGCTCATCAAGGACTCGATCTTTGCCACACTGTCCCTGGCTGATGTGGACATGGAGGTTGATCGACTTCTGAGAACGGAGACCACTTTCGACAAGGGGGAGTTCGCCATAGCTGGGTCTGGGGTAGCCATGTTCGACTTCCCTCTCATCAGG
>CAVPLE010000049.1:0-4029 GCA_963705865.1 uncultured Holophagaceae bacterium
CCGTGATGCGATTATGCTGTTTAAACGCTCCACATAATTACTAATAATTAACTCTTCTATGGAGCGATTAAGAGATAGAATCGCTCCATAGAGAGGAATCGGTATGGCTCGAACGACGGAAGGACGGACTTACATCTGGGAGCTGAAGGATTGGCCCAGGTTCACCTGGGATGTCGGTCGGCTGTCTGAAGCACTGGCCACTGCCAGGCGATCCCAAGGCGAGCTCTTGGGAATGGTGAAAGCGATAGACCAGGTGGCCTCCAATGAGGCCGCTGTAGCCGCCATGGTCCAAGAGGTTGTGAGCAACAGTGCCATCGAGGGCGTCGCCCTCAACATGGAATCCGTCCGCGCCTCAATGCTGCTTCGGCTTGGAGTCGAGACAGGCTTGGCCCAGGCAGCGGGGGTTCAGCGCGTGGATCCGATCGTCGGTGTCCTGGCTGAGGCAGCCCAGGGGTACCGTGACCCCCTAACCGTCGAACGGATCTTTGAATGGCATCGAGCCATTTTTCCAAAGGGAATCCAGGAAGGGCTTCGCGTGTTCCCGGCAGGGGTCCTGCGCGGAGAGGAGCCAATGGTGGTCCTCAGTCCTGGGCGGCACATCGGACTACCTCCAACGATCCATTTCGAGGCACCTGGTCGGGAAGTGCTGGAAGGAGAGGTGGAGGCCTTCCTCACTTGGTTCAACGCTCCGCCCGCGGGCCTCGATGGCTTGCTCCGAGCTGCACTTGCCCACCTTTGGTTCATCACCGTCCATCCGTTAGCTGATGGAAACGGCCGTATCGCCCGGACCATAACCGATCTGGCCCTGTCCCAGGATGAACAGTTACCCCTCCGGTACTACTCCTTGTCCGTCCAGATCATGCGCAACAAACAAAGCTATTACGATGCACTGGAGAACGCCCAACGAGGAAGGATAGACATCACAGACTGGCTGGAGTGGTTCCTTTCTCAGGTGTTGCTGGCAACCCGGCATGGCATTCGGGAAGTGGCCATGGTGATGGCGAGGAGCCGATTCTGGGCCATGGCTCGGAAATTCAGCCTCAACCCCCGGCAGGAGATGGTCCTGAAGGCCATCCTCTCGCCGATGAGTCGGGAGGACGCTGTCAGCAACGCCTACTACTGCAAACTCGCCGACACCAACCGAACGACTGCTTCGCGGGACCTAACCGATTTGGTGGGCATGGACCTTCTGCGTCCCTATGGGGCCGGTCGAAGCGCCTCCTACCGGGTTGATCTTGGTCGATTCACGCCAGGCTGGCTTCAGCCACCCCTATAACTCACATGGAAAAGAAAAAGCAATCACGTGCCCAGGAGTAGACGTGGCCCTATACGCGAACTGGTGTGTTGGCTCTGAAAAGAAGGCCAAAAGGAAAACTCTTCGGATCTATATCGAGAAGGCTGGTGGTCGTGAGGCAGTTCTTGAGCAACTCGGTGAAGCGGTAAGAACTCATTACGATCAAGCGGATCGAATCGCTGAGGATGTCACTCGCCTTGGATATATGGGAGCCGCCGAAATTCTGAAGGCGCTGCTGCCTCAATCTAAACGAGCGCGCTCAGGCGATCTCGCAGAAATTCTCGCCTCCGAACTGGTCGAGGAGGAGACTAATTTTCGCGTACCTGTTCGGAGGATGCGCTTTAAGGATGGACGCGAAGTGGCTATGCGAGGGGATGATTTTATCGGCGTGGGCATGGACTCGAGCGACAGACTTTGGCTTCTGAAGGGTGAGTCGAAGAGCCGCGCCAATCTCGGCAATGCGACGATTGCTGAAGCACGTGAAGCCTTGAATCGGTATGGTGGTCGATGCACACCAGATTCACTGTTGTTCACAGCAAATCGTCTGTTGGAAAGCAATGATGAGGATGATGCCAAGCTTGGCCGGACCATCCGAGATGAAGTAGGGCTCAAGGCACTTCGCCCCAATCGAATTGACCACATGCTGTTCACGATGTCTGGGAATGCCCCGCAGGCAAGGCTGGAGAGTGACCTTGTGGCGGCGGGGAGTAGTCGAAATCAACATGTTGTCAGCCTCCACATCGAAGACCATCAAGCATTCATCGCAGAGGTCTATGAGGAGGCGATGAACCTTGGAGACTAGTGGCGAACTGCGGGCCTACCTAGCCAGTGCGACCCAGGAGGGGGTCTGGGGGCGCTTGCTTGACCGTGGCGCAGCGTGGTCGATCATGCGGCAGGCAGGGGTACTACCCGAGGATGCACCTCTATTAGGTGAAGATATCGACATCGATTTGGCCGAGCACGGGTTCTCGATCCTGCGTGCGGCCTTAGCGCTCCGTGAACTGGACGGAACATCCGAGCTGTGCCAGCGAGCCTTCGAACGTGCCGGAAGCGCCTTCGAGTCGCTAGTTCGTAACGGAGCTCCAGAGGCCGAGGAGCGCGGCTTCTATCGAACGATTGCGGGCGCTTCCTACCATCTCGCGGGCTACTCCGCGATTGCATACTCGTTGTTCGGCGAGCAGCAGATAAACGAACTCAATGCCAACGCCGCTGAGGTTGCGTTGATCTTGCTGATCCTGCGCGATCTTGATCGCCTCAGGACATACGCCAAATCGCAGTTACTGAACGAAGAAAACAGCGATACGCGCATATCCACATCGCTGCAGGAAGGGGATCTCGAATCTGATGAGGCGGTCTCGATCATCCTCAACACGGCTGTCTGTCGAGCCTTGGCCTTCTTTGACTTCGCGCTACAGACGGGCGAGGTCTCACTGTTGAATGACGCCAAGGAGTTGTTGGACACCGCGATCAACCTGGCGGACTCCGCAGCTTCAGTGTCGCTCTGGTGGATCATCCGCTTATGCCGCAATATGATCGACGATCTATGGGCACATTCGCTCCACAATGCGCTGCCGCTGAACCCACCGCAGGACGGTGCCGACCGGTACCCCGAGTTGCGGCGGCTCTTCATTTCTTCTCTATATGCACGCAAGAATGCTGAGCTAGAGTTGTGGCCTTCGCAGCGTGAGGCCGCCAAGCGATCGACTGATGTCACAGACGATTTGGTCGTCGCGTTGCCGACCAGCGCGGGGAAGACGCGAATCGCCGAGATCGCTGCTCTGATGTGCTTGTCGGCGAACAAGCGGGTGTTGATTGTGACTCCGTTGCGCGCACTCTCGGCACAGACTGAGCGGACATTTCGCCAGACCTTTGCCCCGCTAGGATTTTCAGTATCCTCGCTCTACGGTGCGAGCGGGTTGTCAGCCGGCGACGAAGATGCCCTGAGGTCGATGGATATTATCATTGCCACACCTGAAAAGCTCGATTTTGCATTACGCAACGATGCGTCGCTGATCGATGACATTGGGTTGGTCGTACTCGATGAAGGACATCTGATCGGTCCAACTGAGCGAGAAATCCGTTATGAAATTTTGGTGCAAAAGCTGCTTAGGCGTGCGGATGCGGACATGCGCCGAATTGTATGCTTGTCGGCGATTCTTCCGGATGGCCAGCAACTTGAAGACCTGACAGCCTGGATTCGCAGTGATGCTGAGGGCGAGCCGGTCAGATCATCCTGGCGCCCGACTCGGCAGCGTTTTGGTACATTGGTCTGGCAGGGCGATGCCGGAAGACTCAACTACGACCTTGAGCAACAGGGGCCATTCGTCGCAAGATTCGTCGAGCAGATGCCGGCGCGGGCACCGGAGAGGAAGGCATATCCAAGGAAGACCAAGGATCTAACGTTAATGGCTGCCTGGCGGTTTGCCCAGCAGGGCAAGCGGACACTCATATTCTCGACGCAGGCCAACTGGGTGGAGGGTTATGGAGAAGCTGCCATCGAGCTTTACCGTCGCGGGTACCTACCAACCTTGCTCGAAGATGAGTCGTCAGTGCTGCGGGCGTTGGAAGTCGGACGGGAGTGGTTAGGTGACCAACATCCGGCAGTGGCCTGCCTCAAGCTGGGCGTAGCAGTTCACCATGGTCGCCTGCCAAGCCCCTTTCTCCGAGAACTGGAATCGTTGCTAGCCAGAGGCGTGCTCAAGGTCATTGTTGCGTCGCCGACACTCTCGCAGGGG
>CAVPLE010000050.1:0-12998 GCA_963705865.1 uncultured Holophagaceae bacterium
CAGAATTGCCGTTCACCCACATTGAACGGCGGAAACAATCCACCATGAATTCACTCCGCCGACCGATCGACAGATGACGACGGCAAACCAGGTCAATGCGGATAATGCAAGCAATGTACGCGCATGATGATGTGCTTCTCGCAGACCGGGGCTGAGCGACGAGGAAGTCGATCGTATTTTCTGTTGTTATCTCGCAAAAATAACACTTGATGCTGCATTAAAAGACGCATACGCTAGTCGTTGAGGAAGGGGGCTACCATGAGGTCGCATCATCTGCAAATTCTGGAAACGTGTGCCGCACCCGGTATGTGCTTGTTTATCGTGACAGCAACACGTAACGTAGTCAGGCATGACAAAACATTGCCAGATCGCGAGGAAGACGTCCAGATCGAAGGGCTTGGGCAGGAAATCCTCCGCGCCCAGGCGCATGGCCTCCACGATGTCCCGGGGCTCCCCGAAGGCGGACATCAGCACCACCCGGAGCGTGGGATGCAGCTGGCGGGCCCGCCGGATCAGCTCCAGCCCGCTCATGCCCGGCAGCCGCAAGTCCGTGACCAGCACATGGGAGGGCGCCGCTTCCAGGGCCCGCAGGGCTTCCTGGGGATCCGCGACGGCCCGCACAGACCAGGCCGAACCCTCCAGCGCCTGGGTCAGCAGGCGCCGGAAGCTGTCCTTGTCCTCGACGAGCAGGAGGTCCATGAATTGAACGTTAGCAGCGGAAAGGGGGGTAAAGCAGGCTGGAGTCTGGAGTCTGGAGGCTGGAGACCGGAGGTGCCGATCCCTGTTGTGGCCTGCGGCCACACCTTTGTTTGCCTTTGGACCCGGCAGCCCACATGGGTCGGCGCCAAACAGGAAAAACAGGCGCGGCGCCGAGCGCCGCAGCAGAGAGCCGTACCTCCCGCCTCCAGTCTCCAGCCTGATCCCTACTTCCCACACCCCTCGATGAACCGCCGACTCTGCGCCTCGGCCTGGGCGTCGAAAAGGGCGGCACCTGATACCAGCTCCAAGCCGGCGTTGTGGGCCCAGGCCATGAAGGCAGTGTCCTCCTTGTAGATCCACTCGATGGCCCAGTGGGCGCTGGGGAGGGCGGCTTCCAAAAGCTCGGGGAAAGGCCGCGGGTCCTCCGGCGCCATGCCCAGACTGGTGGCCTGCACCACGCCCACGGGTGCGAAGGTGGCCACGGCGGCAGGGGTGGCCGGCGTCTGACGCGAGACCTGGAGGACGGGACAGCCCGCGGCCTCCAGCACCTCGCGGCTGGTCTGGGCCACACCGCCTGCCCCGAGGAGCAGCACTGGACCTGAGTCTAGATAAGACAGTGACTGTCCAAAAGCCTCCGCGTCGGTGTTGGCCCCCTGCCAGGGCTGTCCAGGCGCCCGGCGCCAGAGCGTGTTCAAGGGCCCCTCCAGCCCGAGCGCCTGCGGCAGGGCCAGCTTGAGGGGCGCGGTGATGCTGAGCCCCAGGATGCCGAGCGCCTCCAGGGCCTCCACGGCCTCGTCGGCATCGCCGCACACCAGCGGGAGGTAGACCAGATCCTTGGAACTTTTCTGGAAGCGAGGGTTGTGGAAGGCCGGCCCCCGGGAATGCAGCACGGGATCCCCGATGACCCCACAGAGGCCGCAGTCCTGGGGCAGATCCGCGCAACGCCAGGCCTGGAGGGTGGCCAGCGGGAGCTGACCCGGCGCCGCCGCGGGACCGTCGTCCGGAGCGGCGTAGGTGAAGGCCCCGCCCCAGGCCGCCTGCAGGGCCCGGCTGGGAAGGCCTTTCGGGCCCATGAGAAAGGCAGAGAGGGCGATTCCGTGATCACGAGCCCAGGTAAGAGTTGATCGCAGGCGACCGCTGTCCCCCAGGCTTCCGGCCCAGCCCACCCACTTGAAGGCCTCGCCGTCGGGCAGGGCTTCCAGGCGCCGTTCCAGATCGAAGACACCGGGTGCCACATGGACCGAGCGCAACAGGCCCACTTCGGGCCGGGCCGCCTGGAGCCCCGGCGGTACCGGCAAGTTCCACTCCAGGTCCACCCAGGCGGGTCGGCCTTGCAGGGCCCGCATTAAATGGGTGACGCGGGCCGGCCCATCCGCGTCCGGCCAGCGCCCCCCTTCGGACTGGCGCCGGCAGGTCACGAGGCAGTGGCCCCCAAGGGCACCCACAAGGGCCTCGGGATCCGCCTCAGGGAAGAGATCCAGCCGCAGCTCAGGCAGGGCGTCCGTCCCCAGGCGGTTGGCGCAGGCCAAGGCCGCCTCCCAGGTCGCGTGGGTCAGGGTCACCAGATGGAAAGGGAGGGGGTTCACCGTGAAAGGCTCTCGAGGAGCCATCCTAGCCTGCCAGGGCGCAGGCGTGGGATGAGCGTGGGGGGAGCGTGAGGGTCTCTCGGAGACCCCACGGAGGTTTAGCAACTAAAAAAAGTGATGACAGGAATCATTCACTACCAATCGGTCTGCTACGCTCGCCCGGCGAGGGGTTGAGAAACCAAACACCCTCGATCTCAAGGAGAATGCATGTTGTCCCCCGCCTTCATGTTCTGGATCCAATTCATCCTCGTCCTCGGCGCCATCCTGATCGGCATCCGCAAGGGCGGCGTCGCCTTGGGCCTCATCGGCGGCCTGGGCGTGGCCCTGCTGGTGCTCTTCTTCCGCGTGGCCCCCGGCACCCCGCCGGTGGACGTCATGCTCATTATCCTGGCCGTGGTGACCGCCTCCGCGACCCTCCAGGTGGCGGGCGGCCTCGACTACCTGGTGCAACTGACGGAGCGGCTGCTCCGGGCCCATCCCAAGTACGTGACCATCCTGGCGCCGCTCTCCACCTTCTTCCTCACGGTCTGCGTGGGCACGGGCCACGCGGTCTACGCGCTGCTCCCGGTCATCTCCGACGTGGCCCTGAAGACCCGCATCCGCCCCGAGCGCCCCATGGCCATCTCCAGCGTGGCCTCCCAGATGGGCATCACCGCCAGCCCCGTGGCCGCCGCCGTCACCACCTTCCTGGCCATGGCCGCCAAGAACGGCCACCCCGTGGGCCTTTTCGACATCGTGCGCATCACCCTGCCCGCCGGCGTCATCGGCGTGCTGGCGGCCGCGGCCTGGAGCTTCAACCGCGGCAAGGAGCTGGATCAGGATCCCGAGTTCCTGGCGCGCATGAAGGATCCCGACTTCGCCAAGGGCCTGGAAGGCGACGTCACCACCCTGGACAAGGTGATCCCCTTCAAGGCCAAGCTCTCCGTGGGCCTCTTCTTCGCCGGTGTGCTCACCATCGTGCTCCTCGCCCTCAAGCCTGGCCTGCTGCCGATGGCGAACGGCAAGCCCATCCCCATGACCACGGTCGTGCAGGTCATCATGCTGCCCTTTGGCTACGCCCTGGGTCTGCCGACGAATCTGTTGCTGGGACTCATTCCCGCCAGCTACGCCTACTTCTTCTTCGCCTTCTACCCCAGCGACCTCGCCGCCATCAACATGGACCGTACCGGCACCACGCGGATCGGCAAGTACCTCCTCGACCACAGCTTCATGATCCCCGGCCTCATCGGCGTCAGCGTCTCCACCTGCGTGGCCTTCGGATTGTCGAAGGTCCTCGCTTGAACGCCGTTCCCCTGCGAGAAAGCCCTGCCATTCGGCGGGGCTTTCTCGCAGGTGGAAAAGCTACCAAAGACCAAGTACCTTCCACCACAGGCCGCCGAGGCCCACCCAGATGACGATGTTCACGACGCTCACGATGAGCCCCGTCCGCCACCAGGTGCCGAGTTCCACATAGCCCGTCCCGAAGAGGACCGGCGCTGGGCCCGTTCCATAGTGCGTCATCCCGGCGAAGAGGTTGCTGAAGAAGGCGAGCACCAGGGCCGCCAGCACGGGCGGCGCGCCGGCCACGATGGACACGCCGAGGAAGGCTGCGTACATCGAAGCCACATGGGCCGTGTTGCTGGCGAAGAAGTAGTGACTGTAGAAGTAGACCAGCGCCAGCACCAGGAAGGCCGCGATCCAGCCCTTGCCCGCCACCATGCCGCCCATGGACTTGCTGAACCAGGGCACCATGCCCAGCTTGTTGAGGAAACTGGCCATCATCACCAGGGCCGCGAACCACACCAGGGTGTCCCAGGCGCCGGTCTCGGCCTTGATGTCATCCCAGTTGAGAACGCCGGTCAGCAGGAGCACCGCCAGGCCCACCAGCGCCGCCGTGGTGGCATTCAGATCGCCCAGCTGCTTGGCGAAGATCCAGAGGATCAACAGCAGCACGAAGACCCCCAGCATCATCCACTCCTGGCGCTTGATGGGGCCGAGGTCGCGCAGATGCCCTTTGGCCATTTCCACCGCTTCCGGCGTCTCTGTGATCTCGGGCCGGTGGAGCCGGTAGATCAGGTAGGGGATCAGCAGCAGCGCCACAAGACCAGGCACCACAGCGGCCAGGGCCCATCCCACCCAGGTGATGTTCACCTTGAGGTCGCCCGCCAGCTTCTGGGCCAGCGGGTTCGCGGCCATGGCCGTGAGGAACATGGCGCTGGTGATGCAGTTCACCTGATAGGCGGTGAGGGTCAGGAACGAACCCATCTTCCGGGCAGTGCCATCGCCGGGGTTGCTCCCGTAGGCGCGGGCCAGCGAGGCCATGATAGGCATGACGATGCCGCCGCCCCGGGCCGTGTTGCTGGGGATGGCCGGCGACAGCACCAGGTCGGTGGCCGCCAGGCCGTAGCTGAGGCCCAAGGTGCGCTTGCCCAGCAGGGCCATGAAGGTGTATGCGATGCGGGCGCCCAGACCGGTCTTGATGAAGCCCCGCGAAATGAAGAAGGCCAGGACGATGAGCCAGATCACCACGTCTGAGAAACCACTCATGGAATCCGCGATGCCCAGGGTGCCCGACAGGGCCGTGACCGCGATGCCGATCATGGCCACGGCGCCCATGGGCAGGGCCTTGACGATGATTCCCACGATGGTGGTCACGAAGATGGCGAAGAGATGCAGGCCGCGTACCCAGTCGGCCTTCCGCTTGGCCTCGGCGTCTGCCTTGGCCTTGGCATCCGCCTCGGCCTTCACCTTCGCATCGGCCTCAACCTTGGCTTTGGCCTCTGCCTCGACCTTCGCCCTGGCTTCCGCATCCGCCTTGGCCTTGGCTTCCACCTGGGTCCTGGTCATGGGTTTGGCGGGAGCCGGGGCAGCTACGGGCGCCGCCACCGGCGCGGGGGCAGGCTTGGCCGCTGGTTTGGCGGGCGCTGCCGCAGCCGGCTTGGCCGCGGCTGGCTGGCCCGTGAAGACCTTCGCATCCGGCACCGAGGCCGCCTTCGGTAGACCGAAGTACAAGATCAATCCGAGGACGAGGGTGGCGATGGCCGGAATGGGCCTGGCACCCTGCCAGCCGGACAGACCTCCGGCCGCGGCCGTTCCGGAAACGGGTTCATGGCTCATGAGGAGCCTCCATGGTTAGGATGGGGTGGGATTTCGGTGCGTAGTCTACCCCTGAGTCGCATAGTGTGAAGTTGTATCTGCGCGGCCTTTCAGAACCATTCGTTCACAAATTGGCTCCATTTGCAGGTTTCTTCATAGGAGAGCCCCATGCGCGACTTGAGGATCGCGGTCATTCCCGGCGATGGCATCGGCAAGGAGGTGGTGCCCGAGGGCATCCGTGTGCTGGAAGCCGCCGCGGCGAAGCATGATCTGCGCTTCAAGTGGGATGAGTTCCCCTGGAGCTGCGAGTACTTCCTCGAGCAAGGACGGATGATGCCCGTGGATGGCCTCGACCGCATCCGCCACCACGACGCCATCTTCCTCGGCGCCGTGGGCTTTCCCGGCGTGCCCGACCATGTCTCGCTCTGGGGCCTGCTCATCCCCATCCGCCGCGGCTTCAAGCAGTACGCCAACGTCCGCCCCGTGAAGCTCATGCCTGGCGTGCCCTGCCCCCTGGCGGGCCGGCAAGTGGGAGACATCGACTTCATCGTGGTGCGCGAGAACAACGAGGGCGAATACTCCAGCATCGGCGGGCGCCTCTACGAAGGTACCGACCAGGAGATGGCCGTCCAGCAGACCGTCTTCACCCGCCAGGGCGTGGACCGCATCCTGAAATACGCCTTCGACCTGGCCCAGTCGCGACCCAAGAAGCACCTCACCTCGGCCACCAAGTCCAACGGCATCGCCATCACCATGCCCTACTGGGACGAGCGGGTGCAGGCCATGTCGGCACGCTATCCCGAGGTGAAGGTGGACCAGTTCCACATCGACATCCTCTGCGCCCACTTCGTCCGCAATCCCCACTGGTTCGACGTGGTGGTGGGCTCCAACCTCTTCGGCGACATCCTCTCGGACCTGGGCCCCGGCTGCACGGGCACCATCGCCATCGCCCCCAGCGCCAACCTGAACCCCGAGCGGGAGTTCCCCTCCATGTTCGAGCCCGTCCACGGCTCCGCGCCGGACATCTACGGCAAGGGCATCGCCAATCCCGTGGGCCAGATCTGGGCAGGCGCGATGATGCTCGACCACCTGGGCTGCCCCGAAGCTGGCGCCTCCGTCGTGGCCGCCATCGAGAAAGTCCTGGCCACGGGCCCCCGCACCCCCGACATGGGCGGCAAGGCCAGCACCTCCGACATGGGCAAGGCCATCGCTGACGCGGTGTGACGGTCGGCTGCTGAAGCATAAAGACCAACGCCAAGTCGCCAAGGACGCCAGGAAAAGCAAACAGCAGGCCGGTTTGTGCTTGGCGTCTTGGCGGTCATCAGCTGTCTTGGAATGACGACGGTCACGGGTTAGCGCGGCCGGATGGCTCCGGGCCCGGCCATGGGGGGCGGCATTCCGAGGTCGGCGCCCCGCTTATCAAGCACCAGCGCCTGCAGGGTCCGGGCCGCCTTGCCGCGCAGGCGGATCAGCCGCCCCTCGGCGCCCAGGCGGAACTCGGCGGCGCGCATGAAGGCCCACCAGTCGCCGCTGGCCTCCTTCTCCACCCGGATCTGGTTCCAGGGGATGCTGGCCGGGCCCTGCCACCAGGCGGGCTGGAAGGGGAAGGGTTGTTTCAGGTGGAGGCAGCGACGACCCACTTTGAGGGACATCGGCGAGTGGCCGCGCAGGGCGCCGAACTCCACCTGCTGCCAGCCGAGGTTCTTCTCGATGGAGTCCGTGGGATCAGCCGGGAAGGCCGCATAGAGCGCAGGAAGGCCCATCAGCCGGTTGGTGAGCCAGGTGGCTCCGAGAAAGATCACCGGGATCAGCAGCAGGACTGCGGGCGGGGGCGGGGATCCGCCGCGTGACGCGAGCAGCGCGAGGACCATCATGGCTTCTGCCTCCGTTTGGCGGCCTGCCAGGCGGCTTCCATCTCATCGAGGGTGCGGTGCTCCCAGCCGCCGGCGGCGCGGGCGTCGTCCTCCACGGACTGGAAGCGGCCCTTGAAGCGCATCATCTGGCGGCGCAGCGCAGTGTCAGGATCCACGCCCATCTTGCGGGCCCACTGCATGAGGCTGAACAGCACGTCGCCGAACTCCTCCTCCACGCGCACGGGGTCGGACTCGGCCTGCAGTTCCGCCACTTCCTCCTTCACCTTGTCCAGCACGCCCTCCAGGTCGGGCCACTCGAAGCCCACCTTGGCGCAACGGCGGCCGATCTCCAGGGCCTCCTCCATGGGCGACAGCGAGGCCGGAATGCCCTCCAGCAGCCGCGGCTCCTCGCCGTGCAGCCCCTTCTCTTCGCGCTTGATGGCGGCCCAGTTGGTGAGCACTTCGTCCGCGCCCTCGACCTCCACCTCGGCGAAGACATGGGGGTGGCGGCGCACCAGCTTCTCCACCACCGTGCGCTCCACGTCGTGGATGTCCCAGGCGCCGCGATCCGCCGCCAGCTGGGCGTGGAAGGCGATCTGCAGCCAGAGGTCACCCAGCTCCTCGCAGAGGTGCGCCTCGGTGGCCACGTCCCCAGGCTGGTGGGCCGCCAGCGCGTCCAGCACCTCCGCCGCCTCCTCGCGCAGGTAGCGGGCCAGCGACTGGTGGTTCTGCTTCAGGTCCCAGGGACAGCCCGTCTCCGGCTTGCGGAGCGCGGCCATGACAGCGCGGAGGGTCGTGGGTTCCATGGCTTTGAGGGTACCGCGAGAGGAAGGGTTTAGATTGAAACCGCAGATTTCGCGGATGGACTCTTTTTGACCTATCTGCGCCATCCGCGTCATCTGCGGTTGGAAAATCCTTTCCCGCTTAAAGCGCCTCCAGGATGGCCTTGGCCAGATCCGTCAGCGACGGGTCCCGCGCGCCCATCACCAGAATGAGATCGCCAGCCTTCGCCTCGGCGGCCAGTCGCCCCACGAGCCAGTCCCGTGAGGCCGCCAACTCGGCGACCACGCCACGGGCGGCGATGCCCCCGATCACCTCGGCACTGCTGATGTCCCGGGCAGCGGTGCCCCCGGCGTAGAACACCTCCAGGAACCACAGGCGATCCTGGGCTGCCAGCTCTGTGGTGAAGGCCTCCACGAAATCCGCCCTGAGGAACTTGAGGGGCCCGAAGCCGTGGGGCTGGAACACCGCCAGCACGCGACCTCCCGCTGCGGCCGTCCGCAGATGCGCGGCCCGGATCGAGGCCGCCACCTTGGCGGGGTTGTGGCCGAAGTCGTCCACCACAGTGACGCCGTGGCGCGTGCCCAGCACCTGGAAGCGCCGCGCCACACCCTGGAAGGCCGCCAACGGAGCCACCATCGCCGCCAGCGGCACACCCAGGGCCACACAGGCCGCGATGGCCGCCAGGGCGTTCTCCACGTTGTGAAGCCCAGGGACGGGAATGACAAAATCGGTTCTCCCGATGCGGAAAGCGGAGCTTTCCGCGCCAAGCGACAGGCCTTCGGCCCGCAGCTCGACCCCTTCCCCGAATCCGAAGGTCGCCGCCCCGGTCGCGAATTCCGTCAGGTTCTCCGCCTCGCCCACCACCATGGCTTCGCGCACCTGGGCGCGAAAGGCGCGGAACATCTCCGCCACCGCATCCATCTCCTTGTGATCCTTCTGCAGGTTCAGGATGACGCCCACGGCAGGGTGGTAGCGCACCACGGAACCGTCGCTTTCATCGGCCTCGATGACGAGCAAATCGGAGGCCCCGGCCCAGGCATTGCCCCAGCGGCCCTCGCGTTGGAGGGTTACAAGTTCCCCGCCGGTGATGACGGAGGGATCCAGCCCAGCCCCGCGCAGGATCTCAAAGATCATGGCCACGGTGGTGGATTTGCCACTGGTGCCTGTCACGGCCACCGTGCGGTACCGCGCCACAAAGTGCGCCAGCAGCTCGGAGCGGTGCAGCACGGGCACGCCCAGTCGCCGAGCCGCCACCACGTCCGGCACTTCCTCTTCCACCGCCGTGGACACCACCAGGGCCGCGCAATCGCCTGTGAGGCCGGAACCGTCCTGCGGATGAATCACCACCCCCAGAGCCTCCAACTGGGCCCGGGCTTCGGGGCGCTGGCCCCGATCGAGGCTGCGGTCGCTGCCGCTGGCCCGGCCGCCCTTCAGGACCGCGAACTGGGCCAGGGCACTCATGCCGCTGCCCGCCACGCCGGCGAAGTGGAGGCGCCCCAGACCCAATCTGTCGCCCGGCAGATCCTCGGCGATGAGCACGGGATCACCCTCCGCAACGCGCTCGAAGAGGTCCGCCACATCGGCGTTGGCGAGCCGCACGCAGCCGTGGGAAACAGGTCGACCCAGCTGGCCTTCCTGGTTGGTGCCATGGATGTAGATGAAGCGCGCCAGGGAATCCCGCCCCGGGCCTCGGTTCCAGCCCTCCTCCAAGCCATCCAAAGTGAGGACGCGAGTGAGGATCAGGTCCTCATCAAGGGCGTCTCCCCGCCACACCTCGCCAGTGGCCACGCGGGCGCGGAAGACGGTGCCGGGTTCCGCCCCCGCGCCGATGCGCGCGTGGATGCGGTGCCAGCCTGTGGGCGTGCGATACGAGTTCTCTTCGCAACCCAGGCCATTTTTCGCCGTGGAGATGGCCGCCTCGAAAACCAGGTCGCCATCCTCCAGCAGGCCCAGCCGCTGGCGGGCCGTGTCCACCACCGAGCACGCGCCCCAGGGGATCCCAGGCCGGTGCACCCGAGCGTGGCTGGTTCGTCAAGACCAGGGCTCGATATCGGGCGGTGAGAACGGGGTCAACCATCGGAATCATCCAGGAGACGGGAATTGAACCTTTGTGCTCTTTGTGGTTCATCTTGAAAAACCTGGCCACAAAGAACACAAAGGGCACAAAGGAAAGATCTGGGGAAGGGCATTCCCTCTTCCGAATCTACTGCGGTTTGGGCCTCTCCAATCGTTCCTGGGGTGGGTCAAGCCCCCGCGATCCGCCCCGCCAGGGCGCTGGCGGCGACAGTGGCGGGGCTGGCCAGCCACATTTGGCCCGGGCCACTGCGGCCGGGGAAGTTCCGGTTGATGGCGCTGATGGTCACCTCGTCGGACCGGGTGGACACGCCGGGCCCGGCGTTGATGCAGGCCCCGCAGGAGCTGCCCAGCACCACGGCCCCCACGGCCTCGAAGGCGGCGATCCAGCCGTGTTCCTCGGCGTGGCGCCGCACGTCCTCGCTGCCGCACTGCACGAAGAACCGCACGCCCTCTGGTACGCGCCGCCCTTCCGCCGCCGCAGCCTTCACCACCTCGTAGGCGCGGCGCAGGTCCTCGCGCTTGCCGCCGGTGCAGCTGCCCAGGTAGGCGATGTGGATGGGCACGGCCTCGCCCAGGTCCACCAGGGCCACGCCGTTTCCGGGATCGCCGGGGCGGGCCAGCATGGGGCCCAGCGCCGCGCAGTCCACCTCCAGGGTGTGGGCGTACTCGGCGCCCTCGTCGCCCCGCATCCAAGGTTCCAGTTCCAGGTCCACGCCGCGGCGTTCCTTCACGAAGCGCACGGTCTCGGTGTCCGGCGCGATCAGACCCGTGAAGCCGCCAATCTCGGCGGCCATGTTGGTGAGGGTGGCGCGCTCATCGGTGTCCAGATCCCGCAGGGCCTCGCCCTGATACTCGATGACGTGGCCGATGGCGCCTCCTTCGCGGATGAGGGGCTGGGCCAGCAGGTGCAGCACCAGGTCCTTGGCGGACACGCCCGGGCGCCACCGCCCGTGCAGACGCACCCGCAGCGTGGGCGGGACGGTGACGCGCACATCGCCCGTCATCCAGGCGCAGGCGATGTCCGTGGTGCCCACCCCAAAGGCGAGGCAGCCCAGGGCCCCCGCATGGGGCGTGTGCGAATCCGTGCCCACCACCACCTGGCCCGGAAGCGCGTAGCGCTCGGCCATGAGCGCATGGCAGATGCCCTCGCTGCCAGAACCATCGGCCAGCTCGCCATGGAGCCGGATGCCGTGCTTCGCGCAGAAGGCCTCCTGCGCGGGTTTCAGGCGCTCGGCCACCGTCAGCAGGCCCATGGCCCGATGCTCGGCCTTCATGCTGTGGTGCAGGAAGGTCAGGTGATCGCGGAAGGCCAGGATGGAAGCGGGATCGCGCAGCACGGCCTCCGGCCCCAAGGCCTTCTCCAGGAAGCTGGCGGCCATGGGCGTCACATACTCATGGCTGAACCGCCAGTCAACTTTCACGAAGAGGCCATCGCCGGGCCGCACCACCGGAAGGCCCACCGCATCCGCGGCTGCGTCCACCACCGCGTGGCGGGCGAGCAGCTTCTCGGCGTAGGTCATTGGGCGTGGCGCATGGGTGGGCAGAGGCGACGCCACGTCGCCTTGGAGACGAGCGGCGTTGTAGGCGAAGAGGCCGCCGCGACGCACGATCTCGGCGGTGACAGGATCAAGGCCGTCGGTGAACTCCGCCAGGGGAATGGTCTCACCCCGCCGGACGCGCGAAATCAGGCCGAAGTCCGTGCTGGTGAGCAGGCCCAGGTTCTGGGCGTTCTGGCGGTAGATGCGCTCGAAGCTCTCCGCGATCACCAGGCGGATGCCCGCGCACTGCTCCGCGTAGGGGCTGGCCTCGCGGCTGCTGCCCTTGCCCCGGCGCTTGCCGGCCACGCTGACCACGAAGCCGCCGGCGCGCACCGTGCCCTCCTTCACCGGGAAAGCCTCGCCGCACTTCAGGCCCAGGTAGGGGAAGTCGCCCAGCTTCTCGTCGAAGTGGTAGCAGATGAAGGCGGGTGTGATCTCGTCCGTGCTGATCTGGTCCCGCAGGGGAAGCGCTTCGTCCAGCTCCAGGTCCTCGCCCGCGAGCTGGCGGCGGATCTGTTCCGGATCCTCCGTGAGGAACAGGATTCGGCCATCGAAGAAAATCGAGTCGGGCAACATGCTTCCAGAGTACGGCAAGGGCAAGGGCCCCGGTTTTGAGAGAAGAATGGCGCTGGTTTCGGCCGGCCACTTGATCGGACACCTGGGGCTTCTATATTGAATCAAGCCCAAAGGCTTAAAAGGAGCTGTGTATGAATAAGGTGGGCATGTTTGCCCTAGCGATGATTTTGGCCGGATCCACGGCCCTTTCCGCTCAGAGCAAGGAGGACAAGAGCCGGGCGAAAGCCAAGGATACGGTGGACAAGGTCCGGCAGGCCGATCCGCCCCAGGCGAAGGAACGCAAGAAGGACGACACCGCGGAAAAGCGCTCCAGGGAGGCCAATACCCAGGAGCAGGCCCATCAGAAGGAAGTCGCCAAGAAATACCCCGCGAAGGGCAAGGACGTGCCTTCGCCCAAGTAGCGCCCTCTTGAGGCTTTCAAATTCCTAACGCATGAAGGCCCCCGAACGGGGGCCTTCATGCGATTGATGGATGTTGCGGGTCAGTCCTTCTCTTCCTCGGCCTTGAGCTTGGCTTCCTGCTCGTCGAGATGCTTCATGAGGCGCTCGGCCAGCTCCTCGTCTTCCAGGGGGGTGAACATGTCGTCCTTCACCTCGAAGATCTCCAGGCTCAGACCCTCCTCGGGATCCGCGGTGCCCTCTTCCTGGGCCTGCAGCTCAGCCAGGGGCGCCAGGATGGCGAAGTCGCGGCCCTCGAACTCGAGCTCTTCCAGGATCGCGAATTCTTCCTTCTCGCCATTCTCGTCTTCAAGCTCAACGACTTCGATTTCGAAGGAATCGTCGTGCTCGTGGTTGCAGTCCGGTCCGTGTTCG
>CAVPLE010000051.1:0-4439 GCA_963705865.1 uncultured Holophagaceae bacterium
GGCATCCTCACCGATCTCATCCAGCGCTACACCCGCATGCGGGTGTCCGAAGTCGAGGATGGCGTGGCGGTGCGACCCAACTGCGCCTACATCATCCCTCCGGGGCGGGACATGGCGTTCCTGAATGGCACCCTGCAGCTGCTGGAGCCGTCCGCGCCCCGGGGCCAGCGGCTGCCGATTGATTTCTTCTTCCGATCCCTCGCGCAGGATCAACGCGAACGCGCGATTTGCATTGTCCTCTCCGGGACTGGCAGCGACGGCACCCTGGGCGTTCGAGCCATCAAGGGTGAAGGTGGCCTGGTCATCGCGCAAACCCCCGAATCCGCCGAGTACGACGGCATGCCGCGCAGCGCCATTGCCACCGGCATGGTGGATCTCGAACTCCCTCCCGGCGAGATGCCGGCCCAGCTCATGGCGTACGCGGGCCATGCCTTCGGACTGTCCGAAGAACCCTCCGCTGTTTCGACGCACAGGACTGAAAGCGCGATGCAGAAGATCTTCGTCCTGCTGCGCGCCCAGACAGGCCACGATTTCTCCAACTACAAGCCGAGCACCATCCACCGCCGCATCAAGCGTCGTATGGCCGTCCAGCAGATCGATGGACTGGACGGTTACATCAGGTACCTACAGCAGACACCGACCGAAGTAGAGGCGCTGTTCCGCGACCTGTTGATCGGCGTGACCAATTTCTTCCGGGATCCGGAGTCATTCAAGGTTCTGGAGGAACAGGCCATTCCGAAGGTCTTCGCGGGGAAGCCCGCGGGTTCCGCGATCCGGGTCTGGTCCGTGGGATGTTCCACGGGCGAAGAGGCCTATTCCGTCGCCATCCTCCTGCAGGAGCGGATGGAGGCGTTGAAGCAGAGCTACACGCTGCAGGTGTTCGCCACCGACATCGACCGTCAGGCGATCGCGACCGCCCGGGCGGGCGTCTATCCGGCCAGCATCGCGGCCGATATTTCGCCGGAGAGATTGGCGCGGTTCTTCACGGTCGAGCCTGGTGGCGGTGCCTATCGCATCCACAAAAGCATCCGCGACATCCTGGTGTTCTCCGAACAGGACGTCATCAAGGATCCACCCTTCTCGAAGCTCGACCTCATCAGTTGCCGCAACCTCCTGATTTATCTGGGCGCGGACCTGCAAAAAAAGCTCATGCCCATGTTCCACTACGCGCTGAATCCGGGGGGTACGCTCTTTCTGGGCACCTCAGAATCCGTGGGTGAGTTTGGTGACCTGTTCGCGGTGCTGGACCGGAAATCCAAACTGTATAAACGCAAGGATGATGAACACGCCGTGCAGCGGGCGGCCCTGGGCCGCTTTCCCTCAACCCTGATCGCCAGGAGCGAAGCCGTGCATCGGATTCCCGGGAAGGTTGGATCCCCCCTGAAAGGGTCTCTGCGAGAATTGACGGAACAGGCGCTCCTGAAGCAGGCCGTCACCACCGGCGCGCTCGTCAACAGCCAGGGCGACATCCTCTACCTCCATGGACGCACCGGGATGTATCTGGAGCCGGCCCCCGGTGAGGTCGGAGCCAACAATATCCTGAAGATGGCTCGGGAAGGCTTGAGGCGGGAACTGACCATGGCCCTGCACAAGGCGGTGGCGACCCGGGAACCCATTCGTCGCCCTGGGCTGAGCGTCAAAACCAATGGCCATCACACCGCGACCAATTTGAGCATCCATCCGGTGGACGTTGGGGCCGAAGCGACGGCTGATTCCCCTCTGTTCCTCGTCATCCTGGAGGAGGCGCCTACCCATCCCGTCGAACTCCCACAGCCGATGAATGGGCAGAGTTCTGAGTTGTCGAGCCACCTGGATCAGGACGCGGCGGCCAGGATCGCGGCCTTGACCCAGGAACTGCGGGCCAAGGAGGAATACCTCCAGATTGCCAACGAGGAACTGGAGACCTCCAACGAAGAGCTCAGATCCTCCAACGAGGAAATGCAATCCGTGAACGAGGAACTGCAGTCCACCAATGAGGAACTGGAGACCTCCAAGGAGGAACTGCAATCGGTCAACGAGGAACTGGCCACGGTCAATGCTGAACTGCAGGCAAAAGTGGTGGATCTGTCCCGCGTCAACAACGACATGAACAATCTGTTGGCGGGCACCGGCATCGGAACGGTCTTTGTGGATCATCGCCTGCGCATCCTGCGCTTCACGCCGGCAGCCACCCGGATGATCAACCTGATCCCGGCCGACGTGGGCCGGCCCGTGGGCCACATCGTCTCGAACCTGATCGGCTATGACCGCCTGACCGTCGATCTTCAAGCCGGTACTGGACACCCTGATTCCCAAGGAGCTGGAGGTCCAGACGGTCGAGGGCAAGTGGTTCTCCCTGCGCATCCAGGTCTACCGCACCCTCGATAATGTGATTGAAGGCGCGGTCATCACCTTCTTCGATATTTCGGAAATGAAAAAGGCCGAGGCCGCGGTGCGCGAGAGCGAGGCCCTCTTCCGCCAGCTGGCCGGATCCCTGCCTCAGCTCGTGTGGATGTGCCATAAGGATGGTCAGTACCAGGTACCTCGGCCCTCAATGGATGGAATTCACGGGCGTGCCCGAAGCCCAGCAGGCCGGCTACCGATGGCTCGATTGCTTCCACCCGGGCGATCGAGACCGGTTGACGGCCACCTTGGGTGCCAACGCCGAGGCCAGGGAACCCCTGGTGCTTGAATTCCGCCTGCGCGATCGCAAGGGCGATTATCAAAGATTCACCGCGCGCTGCTCTGCCATGCATGACGTGTCCGGCCGCTTCGTCAAATGGCTTGGCCTGTGCATGAAGATCACCAACCGCCAACCTTCTCCAGGGCTGGCGGCGGACAAGCAGAGAAACCTCCAGAGACGCAAGGCGGTACCCCATGAATGACAAAAAGAATGTTCCCGAGTCGGCGGCCCAACTGCGCTGGCGTGCCGAAGAGTTCGCGCGGCACCAGAGCGCGGAATCAGCCTCAGAATCCCAGCCCCTTTCGCCCGAGGAGACGCGCCGGACCATCCACGAACTGCGGGTCCACCAGATCGAGCTGAAGATGCAGAACGAGGAGCTGCGGCGAGTCCAGGCGGAATTGGATTCCGCTCGCGCCCACTACTACGACCTCTATGATCTGGCGCCCGTGGGTTACTGCATCCTCTCGATCGAGGGTCTGATCCTGGAGGTCAATTCCACGGCCGTGAAGTTGCTGGAGGCGGCCCGATCCACCCTCATCAGGCAACCGATCACCCGGTTCATCCACAAGGAGGACCAGGACATCTACTACCTGCATCGCAAGCGGCTCTTTGAATCGAACGAGCCACAGGCCTGCGAACTGCGCATGGTGAAAAAGGATGGGACGACCTTCTGGATCCGGCTTTCGGCCACACCGCCCAGTTCCGTGCGGGATGCCGATGGCGAGCCCGCGAGCCGTCTCGTGATGAGCGACATCACCGAACTGAAGCGGGTCGAGGAGGAGAAGGCCGAACTCCTGGCCCAATTACGGAAGGGTCAGGACTCTCGTCGACCTGGCATGCCGCCGCGGCGGAGGGGGGACGACGGCAAAATCGCCTGAGTCTGGCCCTGTTGCAGTCGCCTCCCACGTTCGGTACCAAGTGCTGATTCGACCGATTTTACTTGAGTCTGGAATCTATCGGGAGCACTGTGTGTGGGACTGGGTGAGAACCAATCTCATAAGGGGACCCGCGATGAACCATGCAGAGGCGGGCTCGGAACCACTCTCCCCCCGTTGGCGTCAGGCGGTCATCCTGGTGATGATCTTCGGGTTCAGCCTGCTGATCTGGGTCACCGCCAAGACCTATGCCGGTGCCCCACCCATCCCGGCCCGAGTGGTGGGAGATCTGGGCCAGACTCTTTTCACGGGCGAGGAGATCAAGGATGGCCAAGAGGTCTTCCTGAAGTACGGCCTCATGGAACACGGGACGTTGTGGGGGCATGGTGCCTACCTGGGTCCTGACTACACGGCGGAATACTTGCATCGCCTGGCGGAGATCGGCCGGGACACGCTGGCCCAGGCTCGCCATGGCAAGGCCTTCAAGGCGCTGGACGAGGGTCAGGCCCTTGAGATCGGGGCCTTGGTGGCCTCCCAGATCAAACAGAACCGGTACGATCCGGACACGGACACGCTCCGGTTCACGAATCTGGAGACGGCGGCTTTTCGCCTCCAGGTGGACGAGTGGAAAACCTACTTCTCTGGGGCCACAGCCCCGGTGGGGCTACCTTCCAAATACATCCAGGACGAGGCGGAATTGCGGAACCTCACGGCCTACTTCGCCTGGGCCACCTGGGCTACCGTGGCGCCACGGCCGGGGAAGGACTACTCCTACACCAACAACTGGCCCTACGAGCCCCTGGTGGGCAACACGCCCACGGCCTCCACGTATCTATGGAGCGCCATGAGCCTCATCACGCTGCTGGGCGGCCTGGGTCTGATTCTGTTCGTCTTCGGGAAAT